>CALLKY010000093.1 GCA_938083135.1 uncultured Alphaproteobacteria bacterium
GGAGAATGCGTGGCGGTGCCTACTCCGTAACTCCTCGCCCCCCAACGGGGGGAGAGGTTGGGTGAGGGGGGCGTCTCCGCCAACACGGCGCCCCTTACCCGGGACTCAGCCGCCCCAAACGCGATGCATCGACATCTGTATTAGCGACGGGCAAGGTGCCGTGATCGAACATGTGGGCCGCGAGCAATTCGCCGTGGCGGGTGCGGTAGGCTGTGTTGACCTCAACCCGGAACTGCGTGGCACCTGTTGGCGGCGCATCGGCCTTGGCCATAACTTCGCCGCGCAAACCAAATTGGCTGAGACCTGTGGCAGCACCGATATACAGCACCTCACCCGCATCATTCGCCAACTGGTACACGCCAAGATTTCCAGAAAGCCGCTTTGCTTGCTCTGGTGTTAGCGGCTGCCATCGCTTCGTCATTCGAACTGCCATGGATTATTCCCCTTTGAAAACTGGGTCGCGCTTTTCAAGCCGGGCGCGAATGCCTTCTTTTCCGTCATAGCTAGTGCGCGTTGCGTTGATCAGCTTATCGACATCGCCGTGATAAACCCCATCCCGGAAAGCCATTTCCCGCACCAAGAGTGCCTTGATCGCACGTAGGGACAACGGCGCGTTCTTAGCGAGTCGGTCAATCACGGCACTCGCAGCACCCTCAAGCCCGTCTTTGGACGCGATGGAATGGATGACGCCCATGTCTTTCAGGCGGGATGCTGGCAATGGGTCACCCAACAGCAACACTTCACGTGCGCCGACCGGCCCAGCGACCTCCATCAGCTTTTTGGCCAGAAACCAGGTGGGTGCCAGGCCGATCTGCGCGAGCGACATACCGAAGCGCGCTTTTTCATCGGACACAACAAAATCGCAGTGCAATGCGAGCTCGCAGCCACCAGCGATGGCGTCTCCCTGGACGACAGCGACTGCAGGCAGTGGGTGATTTTCCAGCGCGTGCAGCGTCGCCTCAATCGGGCTTTCGTCATTTGTGATTGGGCGCTCAAGGCGCTCCTTCAAATCCATACCTGCACAAAAGGCTGGGCCTTCGGCGCGGAGGACAAGCACGCGCTCGTCGGGTGTGGTCGGCTCCATCAGTGCCTCTTCCATCTCCGCCAACATGGCAATGGTTAGGGCGTTGCGTTTATGGCCGCGCGTCATCGTGATGGTGCGAACGGGGCCTGATTTTTCTACGCGAATGAATTCCAAAGGTCTGGTCTCTCTTGGGGTTTAGGGATGTCCAGCGCCGGGCACGCTGACATGGATGGTTTCAATTCTGCCATTTCGCCGCTCCGCCGCATGCGGCCCGGAGCCTGTGCAAGTGCAGATATACAGCGTCTGCCGGTCTGCGCCGCCAAGCATGCAGGCGAAGGAGCCACGGTCGCCGGTTGAAAGGCGTTCCAGCACCTCGCCGCCTTCTGCAACCCGAATGGTTTCGTTATTGCGCGGATCGGCAACCCAGATCGCACCGGCTGCATCCAGGCAAATGCCGTCCGGGAAGTTTTCGCCCAAGTCCGCCCAAATGCGACGATTGGAGAGGCTGCCGTCTCCCGCGATATCCCAGGCGCTTAAGCGCTTGCCTTGGGTTTCGCCGACGACAAGCGTTTTGCCATCTGGCGTTATGACGGAGCCGTTTGGGAATGCCAGTCCGGCAGCTGCGACGCTGACTTCGCCATGGGTGGATACCCGGATCAGGTCTGCGTCGCGCGGGTCTTCGCCCGCATGGCGGTTAAAGCCAAAATTGCCGACATACGCCCCGCCTTCGCCATCGACCACCATGTCATTACAATAGGATGTTGCCAGGGCTGATAGGTCGGCATGTTCGGAAAGGCTGCCATCCGCTTCTTGGCAGAGCAGCTTGCGATCAGTCATGGAGACGATCAGCATCCGCCCGTCCGGCAGCCAACCGAGGCCGGAGGGTTGATTGGGAACCTCGGCTACCGTCTCCAGCGCACCGGTCTGGCCAATACGGAATACGCTGTGCTGATAAAAATCCGAGAAGTAGAAAGCGCCATCATGCCAACGGGGGCCTTCGGGGAAAGACAAGCCTTCGGCGACAATTGTAAGCGATGACATATTCAGCAGCCCTATAGCGTCTAGGTCTTCGATTGTGAAAGCTTGGCACAAGTTCATGGCAGATGCGAAGAGGCGGGATTTTCATGGAGGCCTAGCTGTTGCTAAGCTCAGGAGATGATGCGGCTGACAGGGATGGGTGTGATGCAGGTTAAGAAGCAATCAGGTGCAGTGGGTGCTGAGATTTCTGGCATTGATTTACGGGATGTTTCAGATGGGCTGGCCCAGGATTTACGCGGCAAGCTGGCTGAACATGGGGTGTTGTTCTTCCGCGACCAGACGCTGGATACGGACCAGCACAAGGCGCTTGCCCGGCAATTTGGCGAGATATTCATCCACCCGAATTTCAATACAGGTGACCACGATCCGGAGGTCGTGACCATCACCCGCGCGCCCGGTGATACCCGGATTGTCGGCGAGGAATGGCACACGGACACAACGATGATGGCGGAACCACCTATGGGCGCGCTGCTCTATGCCATCGAAGCGCCAAGCGTCGGCGGTGATACACTCTTTGCGAGCCAGTGGAAGGCGTATGATGCGCTGTCTGACGGCATGAAGGACATGCTGGCTGGCCTGAAATGTGTGCATTCCGATAGGAAAGTCGCCGGCCCTTCTAACGCTTTGAACGCCAAGCGCGCGACGGTCGTGCGGGAAGACGCTGACTGGAAGCCAACGGAAAACGTGCACCCCGTTATTCGAACGCATCCAGAATCAGGGCGGAAATGCCTGTTCGTGAATGCATCATATTCAATTTGCTTTGAGGGTTGGACGGAAGCGGAATCCAAAGCGCTGCTCGACTGGCTGCTGGAATGGGGTCACCGCCCCGAATTTACCTGCCGCTTTCGTTGGACGCCGGGTGCGATGGCCTTTTGGGACAACCGCTCCACCAAGCATCTCGCCATCCATGACGCTGGGCCTGAGCGCCGCATTATGCGCCGTATTCAGATCGCTGGTGGGCCGGTTGCTTAGATCATCTCGTCAATTTCAACAAGATTGAGCGATGGATCGTATGCATAAAGCTGGCGCATGCCGGCCATTGCGTAGGGGCCGGCCTCTGTATAGATCACGCCTGCTTTATCCATGCGTTGCTTCACGGCATCTAAGCTTTGCACCACGAGGGCGAAGTGGCCGCCGACTGTAGGATTGTGCTTGAAGCCATTGTCCCAAGCGAAGGCAGGGGTTGGTTTGGCGATATGCAGGCCGCGATTTTGGTGCCCAAACATTGCAAGGCTGTCTGGATTTGATGTGTAGGCGGCAACAGGCGAATCTGCTGCTGGTTCCCAGGCCATTTCTTCCAGGCCAATCAAATCCCGGAAGAACGCCGCAGTCGCGCGCACGTCATGGGCTGGCAAGTTTACGTGATGCAGCGCCCATTCGCCTTCGTATATCCCAGGTTCAAAGCGGAGATCATTCGTCTCCTCCGCGCCAGGTGCCGGGCCGCCTGATGGATTTACGATCTGGTTGATTTCAATCACGTTATGGCTTGGGTCGTAGCAGTAGATCTGGCGCACGCCAGACATCGCGTATTCGCCAGCGTCTGAGACAGCAATGCCCGCCGCCTCCAGCCTGGCCTTAACGACCAAGATATCCGGCACATTAAAAGCGAAATGGCCGCCGATGGTTGGATTGTGCAGGAGCTTGTTATCACGCGGGAATGTTGGAATCGCACGCACCACATGAATGCCGCGATTCAAACTGCCGAACGCAGCGATGCTGTCGGGATTGTGACCAACCTCACCCACAGTGGCTGGATACACCCAGGCACCGTCCTTCAGCCCAATGATATCCCGATAGAATGCTGCGGACTGGCGCACATCGTGCGCCTGAACGTTTACATGGTGAATAAACCAACCCATTCGACTCTCGCCTTAATTCAGAATTAACAATAACCACCGCCAATTCAATGGCCTAAAACTATCCATGCCGTAAAAGACGCCTGGCCGCAAACTCAAACGACGCGAGTAACAAATGTTATTCGCATATTGCAATACATCAATACGTTAGAAGCTGCTTGGGCTTCATAGCTTTAGGTGTTAACAAGTGTCTGAGCGTTGGGCGGCGCTGTATTGTAACTAAGGTCTGGGCCATATGTTTACGATTAATCTCGCCAATCTGGATGGCGCTAGCGGGTTTTCGATTCAGGGCATCGACGCCCAGGATTTAAGCGGATTCTCCGTTGCCGGCGCAGGTGACTTTAACGGCGACGGGTTTGAAGATCTGATCATCGGCGCTTATGGCGGCGACGCAACCGCATCTTTGAGCGGCGAAACCTATGTCGTTTTTGGCAAAAGCGGGTCATTCGGTCAGTTTTTCAATGTCGGCAGTCTTGATGGTACTGATGGTTTTCGGATCGACGGCGTGGCCGCCAGTGACTTATCTGGCAGGAGCGTCAGCAGCGCTGGCGACATCAACAATGACGGTTTCGACGACCTTCTGATTGGTGCTAGCAGCGCAGCGGGTATCGGCGGCGCCAATTCGGGCGAAAGTTATGTTGTATTCGGCCAGGCTGCCAGCCTTGGGCCTATAGTCCAGCTCGCTGGCCTAGATGGCGCAGATGGTTTTACGCTTGAAGGTGCCGCCACTGGTGATCAGACCGGAACCACCGTTAATGAAGCTGGCGATTTCAATGGCGATGGCATTGACGATTTCCTGGTTACGGCCCCCAACGCTAATCGCACGGCTACAACCGACGGTGCGGTATTTGTCGTCTTTGGCGGCGCGGCCTTTGCGGCGACGGCCAATATCGATCAGCTAGACGGCACGGACGGGTTCCGGCTGACAGGCCTCGACAACTTTGAATCTATCGGCAGCGGCGCCCCTTCCTTTGGCGACGTTAATGGCGATGGCCTGGCCGACATCATTATCGGCGCGCCGCAAGCTGATGTTGTAGGCGGAGATTCAGGCGCGGCCTATGTGGTCTTCGGCACAACATCACCGCTCGCCGCAAGCCAGTCCGTTTCCTTCCTAGACGGAGCCGACGGATTTCGCGTCACCGGCACGATCTCTGGCGATAATCTTGGCCGCGCTACGGGTGCTGGCGATATCAATGGTGACGGCTTTGACGATATCATCGTCAGCGTGCCTAATCGTGAGGATGGCCTGACGGACCAGGGCGTTACCGCCGTTATCTTTGGCAAGGCGAATGGCTTTAGCGCGGACCAAAACATTAATGCACTGAATGGCGCTGATGGGTTCCGGATCAACGGTGTCAGCGCCGGCGACCTGAGCGGGTTTGCGGCCACAGCCGCTGGCGACGTCAATGCAGATGGCTTCGAAGACATCCTGCTTGCGTCCGGCCAGGCAAATGGCGGTGCAGGCGAAGGGTATATTATCTTCGGCAGCGCGACGTTTGGCGCTGAAATCGAACTGAGCGCGCTGGACGCCACCCAAGGCTCTATCATCACGGGCGGGCAGGTTGGCGACCAAGTGGCCCGCTATGCCAGCGGCATCGGCGACCTGGATGGTGATGGCTTCGCCGACATTGCGCTCGGCGCGCCATTTGCGGATACAAATGCCGGTGAAACCTTTATTATCAAAGGCTTCGATACCGGTGCCGTTACGAATCAGGGCACAAACGCAAATGATGTGCTTGTCGGCACTGCTGGCGATGACGTCATCCTCGGCAGTCGTGGCGGTGACACACTGCAAGGCCTTGGCGGCATCGACGTCCTGAATGGCGGCGAAGGCAATGATATCATTGAGATCAGCGACCTGACATTCCAGCAGATTGATGGCGGGACTGGCACGGATACCCTGCGCATTGCAGCCGCAGGCGCTGACTTAGACTTCACGGCAGCTGGCGACCAGAAGGTCACCGATGTTGAGGCCATTGATCTCGCTGGTGGATCAACTGCTGTCACTTTTGACAAGCAATCGGTCTTGGCGCTTTCAACATCGTCGAACACCATCAGCATTACCGGCATCGCCTCCACAACGCTAAACCTTACCGATGCGGTTTCATGGACTGCAACAGCGACGAATGAGTTCGTCACGCTGACGAATGGCAATGCTGTACTTGAAGTCGCTTTCGACGTCGCACTGCCGAATGAAATCACCCCGCCCCAGCCATCCACCATCGAGCTTGAGCAGTTAGATGGCGCTGAGGGCTTTACGATAAACGGCGTCTCAACCCTTGACGATACAGGGGCGGCGGTCAGCGCGGTCGGCGATTTCAACGGCGATGGCTTCGCAGATTTCCTCGTCGGCGCGCCACGGGCAGATAACGGGCCTTACGGGGATATTGGCGAAGTCTTCCTGCTGTTCGGCTCCGCCGCTGGCGGCCTAGCCGAACTCAATCTGTCGGCTATGGACGGCATAAACGGCGTTAAGTTCACTAATTTCGGCTTTACCTCGACCCTTACCGGTGCATCAGTATCAAGCGTTGGCGATTTCAACGGCGACGGCCTGCACGATTTCGCCATTGGTGCGCCGAATGCGGAAAACACCAATGGGGAAGCGTTCCTAATATTCGGTACGAACGTTGCTCAGCCCGCAAGCCGCGCCGTCACTGCATTAAATGGCACAGACGGATTTCGTGCCTATAGCAGTGTGCCAACCAGTCTGGGTAACAGCATTTCCAGCGCAGGCGATCTGAATGGCGATGGTCTGGATGACCTGCTGATCGGAGCGCCCGGCGGTGACGGCGTGGCTGGCACAAACAATGGTGAAAGCTACATTCTTTTCGGCAAAACAACTGGGTTTGCCGCAACCATCACCCTAGATACGCTTGACGGTATAAATGGCTTCCGGCTCGATGGCTCGGATAACAATCGGTATTCCGGCCATTCTGTAAGCGATGCGGGCGACGTAAACGGCGATGGCTTTGCTGATATCATCATCGGCCAATATGGCTATGACGATGATAATGATTTCGACGGCCCCAGCTTCGTCGTATTTGGCACAGCTGCCGCCTTTGGCAGTGTCCTCGACTTAAGCGCGCTGGATGGGGCGGATGGTTTCCGTCTGAATGCCGGTGAAGCCGGTGCCCTAAGCGGCGTATCCGTTCATGCTGCAGGGGACCTGGATGGCGATGGCTTCGATGACATCATCATTGGCGCCCAAGATGCAACCGGTTCCGGGGCCAGTGCGGGCGAAGCGTTCGTCGTGTTTGGCCGCGATACCGGTGCTGTTACAGAAGCTGGCGGCATCGGCGCTGACAATCTGGTGGGCAGCATCGCTACAGACGTGCTGATTGGCGGGCGCGGCAATGACCTGCTGCAAGGCGCTGGTGGGCAGGATGTCCTGCGCGGCGGCGAAGGCGACGACACACTTTCGATTGGTGACGCGACGTTCCAGCGGCTCGATGGCGGCTTCGGCACCGATTCACTTCAGTTGAACACAACCGGGCTCACACTCGACTTCACGGCAGTTGGCAATCAATCGGTCACTGGGATCGAGCAACTTGTCTTTGCGGCAACGAATGGCGCTATAACAGTCGATAAATTGTCCGTCCTGAACCTTTCGGACACGTCAAATTCTGTGCGCGTAACCGGTGCTTCCGGCGACAGCGCGACCCTGACGCTGGCGGATGCTGGCTGGACAGTGACAGACCGCGACCCTGGTGCCGGAGCACAGACGCTCAGCAATGGCGAAGCGTCCTTGGTCGTAGATGAAGCCATCACGCTGGCTGGTGCAGCGCCACTGATCGAGGTCAATCTCTCCACCTTGGACGGCTCCGATGGGTTCCAGCTGAATGGTGCCTACAATTCAACCCAGGTCGGTTCCTCCACAGGCGGAATTGGAGATTTCAACGGCGACGGCTTTGCCGACTTCGCCACTGGCGGCCCTGGCTACGGCAATGGCTCCTCCTTCGCATATGGCGAAACCTATATCGTTTTCGGGAATGGTGCTGGGTTCAGCGCCTCCCTGAGCGTCGATGACCTTGATGGCACCGAAGGCTTCACGCTGCGTGGGCTGGATTCCCGGGATTTTAGCGGTACGTCAATCTCCGCCGCTGGCGACGTGAACGGCGATGGCATTGGCGATATTATCATTGGTGCCAGCGGCGGCGATGTGGGTGGCAATTCTAATGCTGGCGAAAGCTATGTCGTCTTCGGAACAACGACCGCACAAGCCGCCACAGTCAATCTGAGCGGGCTGAACGGAACCAACGGGTTCAAACTCTCCGGCCAACTAGCCAATGATCAATCGGGCAAATCAGTTTCGACTGCCGGTGATTTCAACGGCGATGGCTTTGCCGACCTCATTATCAGCGCCCCCTATGCGCAACCAAGCAGCGGGGCATCACAAGCTGGCGAAGCGTATTTGGTATTCGGCAGTAGCGGCGGGTTCGGCGCGAACTTTGACCTGAATAACCTTGATGGGATTAACGGCTCCGTCTTGAGCGGGGATGCCGCCGGTGATCGGGCCGGGTTTTCTGTTTCGAGCGCTGGTGACTTAAACGGCGACGGGTTGTCAGACCTCCTCATCGGCGCACATCGGGCTAGCCCCGGCGGATTAAGCGGCGTTGGCCAGACATATGTGGTGTTCGGCACCGCAGCCAGCATCGGTGCTGACTTTCAGCTGAACAGCCTGGACGGCGCGGATGGTTTCCGCATCGACGGCAGGCGCACTGATCACTTCACGGGTTATTCCGTTAGCGATGCAGGCGATGTCAACGGTGACGGCATTGGCGACATTATCATCGGCATGAGCGGCTATAGCGGCGCTGGCTCAAACTTCGCTGAAAGCTATGTTGTCTTTGGCAAAACGGCTGGGTTCACAGCCACATTAAGTGTCGCAACGCTGGATGGCAGTGACGGTTTCGCTGTTTCAGGCATTGATGGCTATGACTTAGCTGGCCGCTCGGTTTCTGGTGCTGGCGATATCAACGGCGACGGCTTTGACGACATTTTGATTGGCGCGCTCGAAGCCGATCAAACAGGTGCCTCCAATGCCGGCGAATCTTATGTCCTGTTCGGTAAAGCTACTGCGTTCGATGCAGATGTATTGGTATCTGCGCTCGATGGCGCTGATGGTTTCCAGATCAACGGGATTTCTGCCGGTGACCTGAGCGGCAGCGCAGTTCATGGCGCTGGCGACGTAAATGGCGATGGTTTTGACGATATCGCCATCGGCGCACGTGGCGCAGATGGCATATCGTCAGCCGGCGGCGAAGCTTTTGTCGTGCTTGGTTTCGATACCGGGACTGTTACCAACCAAGACACGGCCGGAAACGACACGCTGACAGCAGGTATTGACGCTAATGTCATGATCGGTGCCCAGGGCGATGATATCCTGGTGGGCGGCGGTGGTGCTGATGTTCTGCGCGGCGGTGAAGGCGATGACATTTTGGATGTCGCGGACGCCACATTCCAGCGCATCTCTGGCGGCCTTGGAACGGATACACTCCGCTTCTCCAGCAATTCGCAGGCCTTTGACTTCACTGGAACCGGCAATCAGGGCGTTACCGGCATTGAAGCGATCAGCCTGACCGGTGGTAGCGCCAGCATCACGGTCGATGCGCTGTCCGTGCTCGGCATGTCTGACACATCCAACACGATCCGTGTCACAGGTGCTGCAACTGATACCCTCGACATCAGTGACGCTGGCAGTTGGACTGCGACCAGCGCCACCAACGAAACCGTTACGCTAACGAATGGCCAAGCGACGCTGATTGTCGATCAAGCCATGACACTGAATCCAGCCTTCACACCGCCAGCGCCGTCTGTGATTGACCTTTCGGCATTGGATGGTGCGGAAGGGTTCTCGTTCAGCGGCTCTGGGGTCAGTGATGAAAGCGGGCGGTCCGTTTCAGATGCAGGCGACGTCAATGGCGACGGATTTGAAGACTTCATCATCGGCGCCCACTACGAGAACAATGGCCCAGGCTCCGCCTATGTTGTGTTCGGCCAAGGCGGCGCATTCTCAGCCACAGCAAGCCTAGACACACTGGACGGCGCAGACGGGTTCCGCCTAACCGGCATCAACAACACTGATCAGGCAGGCTTGAGCGTATCTAGCGCTGGTGACATCAATAATGATGGTTTCGCGGACATCGTCGTTGGCGCACCGACTGCAGATGTCGGCGGTAACAACAATGCCGGTGAAGCTTATGTGGTCTTCGGCCAAGCAGCCGCATTCACTGCAACAATCAACGCTGCTGCACTTGATGGCGCAAATGGCGTGCGCTTCCAGGGCGATAGCTTCACAGATGAAGTTGGGTATTCCGTATCAAGTGCGGGCGATTTCAATGGCGACGGTATCGACGATCTGTTGATCCGCGCCCGCTTCGAAGACCCCGGTGGCGTTGCGAATGCTGGCACCACCTACCTGGTCTTCGGACAAGATGGCGGGTTCGCCGCCACAGAGAGCCTCAACACGCTCGATGCGACTGAAGGCTTGAGATTCAACGGCGTAGCAGCACAAGACTTCTCTGGCTCCGCTGTCAGCAGCGCGGGCGACGTGAATGGCGACGGCCTAGACGATATCCTGATCGGCACCCCTGGCGGCGACAATCCTGCTGGCGGGTTTGGCGAAGCGTATTTGGTGTTCGGCCAAGCCGCACCAGTCGCGGTTGATTTTGATCTCGGCAATTTGGATGGCACTGACGGCACGCGCTTTACAGGCGTTCGCAGCAATGGCGGCCTTGGCTTTAGCATCTCAGCCGCGGGCGACCTCAACGGTGATGACTTCGATGATTTCATCATCAGCGCGCCGGCAGCAGACGTCTTCGGAGAAACAGGCGTCGGTGAAACATACATCCTGTTCGGCCAGGCCGGGAGCTTCGGTTCATCCCGGGCTGTATCCCTTTTAGATGGCTCTGACGGCAATCTGATTGGGATTGATAGTGGCGATCAGTCCGGCATAAGCATCAGCAATGTTGGTGATGTGAACGCCGATGGCTTTGATGACTTGCTGATTGGCGCTGCCTTGGCAGACCCGGCTGCAGGCACAGACGCTGGCGAAGCCTATGTTGTATTCGGCAGCGCTACCGGACTCATCAATACAACGGACCTTACTGCACTTGATGGCACCGATGGGTTCCGCATTGATGGTGCAGTTGCAGGCGATGCGGCCGGGCGCGCCGTCAGCGGTGCTGGCGATATTAACGGCGATGGCTTCAATGACCTGATCATTGGGGCGCTGTTCAGCGACAGCGGCGCGGCCAATGGCGGTGAGAGTTTCGTCATCTTCGGGCGCGACACCGGTGCCGTCACGCAACAAGGCGACGCCGCAGCCAACACGCTCTCCGGCAGCGCCGCTGCTGACGTTCTGGTTGGTGGACTTGGTGACGATATTCTCATCGGCGGTGGCGGGCCGGATGTTCTCATCGGCGGCGGCGGTGATGACATCATCGACATGGCTGTGGTTGATTCCAAGCGCGTCGATGGTGGTACGGGCTTCGATACGCTGCGCTTCTCTGCTGGTGCGACGGTCGTTGATTTCACAGAAATCGGGTCTGAAAGCGCATTTGATTACGAGGCACTGGATCTCACGGGCGGGTCAGCATCCATCACGTTCGACCGGCTGTCCCTGCTGAATACCTCCACCACGACCAACGCATTCACGATCACAGGCGGTTCGACCGACCTTGTTACCCTATCTGACACTGGGTGGGTAAGCACCGGAATCGATGCGACGACGACAAAGCTTGAAAACGGCCTGGCGATTCTAACGATTGACCGGGACATTGGCCTGAGCGTTACCGGCAATACCGGCCCCGTCGCAGCGGATGATGCGCTTAGCGGCGCTGAAGACAACGCCATCACCGGCAATGTACTGGATGACAACGGCGCAGGTGCAGACGCTGATGCGGACGGCGACGTCATCATCATCAGCGCAACACCCGTCACCGACGTTACAAACGGCACCCTCATTCTGAATACGGATGGTTCATTCACCTATACGCCGGACGCAGAATTCAACGGCGTGGACAGCTTTGTCTACACACTGGAAGACGGCAAAGGCGGGACTGATACCGGTACGGTCAATCTAACAGTCACTGCCGTAAATGACGGCCCGGCGCTTACGAACAATACTGTTGGCGGATTTGACGGAGCGCCGACAAACCTTGCCAGCCGCGCCAGTTTTGCGGAATTCCCGACCGATACCATCACCGTAGACATGCTCTACGAAATGGACTCGCAGAACACACTGGATCACCTGTTCTCCTACGCTGTCGGTGCCGAAACCCAGGCATTTGTTATCTCCCTGCAGAACGACAACGTTCGGCTAGAGGTCAACGGCCAGCTGTTCAGCGCGCAAGTCACGGGCGTCAACGATTTAACGCAACACCACCTCGCCGTAACGTGGGATTCCACGACGGGTGCGGTTGAGTTCTTCCTGGATGGCGTTTCTGCCGCAACCGGCACCGTAGGCGTTGCTGAAACCATTACCGCAGGCGGCACGCTGGTGCTCGGCCATGATCAGGACGTTGAAGGCGGTGGGTTCGATAGCGCCCAATCGCTAATTGGTGGCATCGGTCCCGTTAATATTCATAACCGTATCCTTTCTGGCGCAGAAATCAAGAACTTGGCCAGCGGGATTGTTGATATCGCTGACGCCGAAATCGTAGCCGCATATCGTTTCAATGCATCTGACCAAACCTATCTAGACGTCGCGGCTGGCAATGACCTTGTTCGGACCGGCATCCTCGACGCCCGCGACGGCCCTAATCAACAGGTGCAGGTGCTGGAAGACGGCGTTCTGCGCATTACGGGCCTTACCGTTGCAGATATTGATGCAGGTGCGTTGGATATTGCTGTAAGCCTCGGCGTTGTCGGCGCTGGGTCGATTACGCTGGGCGATACAACGAACGTCGTCATAAGCAATGGTGCAAATGGTACGGACGCCTTCACCGTCACGGGCGAAACCACTACCGTAAACGCTGCCCTCGCCACGCTTTCGTTTGATCCTGGTGCAGACGCTAATGGAGCCGTAACACTCTCGGTTTCTGTCTCTGACCTTGGCAATTCGGGTGCTGGCGGCGCACTTACAGACAATCTGTCGATCGCGATCAATGTCGCGGCTGTGAATGACGCCCCGGTCGCGGCGGCTGATGCGTTCACCGGCGATGAAGACAACGACATCACCGGCAATGTACTGAATGACAATGGGTCTGGCGTGGATGCTGATGTGGACGGCGATACGCTGACCATCTCCGCGACGCCGGTGACCGATGTCGCGAATGGTACGTTGGTGCTGAACACCAATGGCACGTTCACCTATACGCCAGACGCAAATTTCAACGGCACAGATAGCTTTGTCTACACGCTGGAAGACGGCAATGGTGGCACGGATACCGCAACCGTCACGCTAACGATCAACGCTGTAAACGATGCGCCAGTGGCT
>CALLKY010000094.1 GCA_938083135.1 uncultured Alphaproteobacteria bacterium
GCACAGATTGGCTGTATCACACAGAACCGGACGCGGGGCTAAACCATCGTACACAGCGCTATCCACGCGGCCGGGTATTGGGCGGATGCTCCTCGATCAACGGCATGATCTATATGCGCGGCCAAGCGCGAGACTATGACGGTTGGCGCCAGATGGGTGCCGTCGGCTGGTCCTGGGAGGACGTGCTGCCCATCTTCCAGCAAACAGAGGATTTTCATGCTGGCGCAGACGATATGCATGGCGCAGGCGGTGAATGGCGGGTGGAAGAGCCGCGGCTTTCCTGGGAAATCCTGGACGCCTTCCGCGAAGCTGCGATGCAAGCTGGCATTCCAGCGACAGATGATTTCAACCGCGGCAATAATGAAGGTGTGGGCTATTTCCACGTCAACCAGCGCAAAGGTGTGCGCTGGAACGCATCCAAAGCGTTCCTGCGCCCTATCAAGAACCGCCCCAATCTAACTGTCCTCACAAATGCGCATACAGAACGACTTGAGATCACTGAAGGCCGAGCGACTGCCGTGTTGTTCACAGAAGGCGAAGGCGGCAGCGCCAAACCAAAGCGCGCGGATGTGACAGGCGAGGCGGTTTTAGCGGCGGGAGCAATAGGCTCCCCACATCTATTGCAGCTATCAGGCATCGGCTCTGGCGCGCATTTGCAGAGCATCGGCGTGGACACTGTCGCTGATGTTCCGAATGTTGGCCAAAACCTGCAGGATCATTTGCAAGTCCGCCTCGCCTACAAGGTTGAGGGTGTTAAGACGCTGAATGAGCAAGCGAATTCGCTGATCGGAAAAGCGCAAATGGGCCTGGATTATGCCCTCCGCCGACGCGGACCGCTGACCATGGCACCGAGCCAGCTTGGCTGCTTCGTCAAATCAGACCCATCCCGCGAAACGCCAAATCTGCAATATCACGTGCAGCCGCTCAGCCTGGAGAAGTTCGGGGAGGACTTGCACCCCTTCCCCGCGTTCACAGCGTCCGTATGCAATCTCCGGCCAGAAAGCCGGGGTGAGGTGCTGGCGGCCTCCAGCGATTTCCGCGCGTCGCCGGATATTCGACCGAACTATCTATCTGATCCGGCAGACAGATTGGTCGCCGCCGCCGCAGTTCGCCTGACGCGGCACATCGCGGGCCAGCCTGCGTTGCAGAAATATAAAGCGGCGGAATTCAAACCCGGCTCGCATATTGATGGCGATGAAGAATTGGCAAAGGCCGCAGGCGATATCGCCAGCACGATCTTCCACCCCGTCGGCACGGCACGCATGGGAGAAGACCCGGCAGCACCAGTCGATTCGCGCCTCCGCCTAAAAGCCGTGCAAGGTGTGCGTATTGCGGATGCCAGCGTGATGCCGACGATCACATCCGGCAACACCAATAGCCCCACGCTGATGATCGCAGAAAAGGGTGCCGCGATGATTCTGGCAGACGCAACTAGCTGACGTCTGGTGCGGATTTACCTTCAGTGAACTGTGCTTTGCGTGCTGGTAGTTCATTCATGACACCTGCCCGCTCCTCAGCGGTAAACCGGCTCCAACGGGCGATTTCCTTCAGCGTCCGGTAGCAGCCCGTGCATTGGCGCGTTGCCGGGTCCACAACGCAGATGGAGACGCACGGGCTCTGGATGCGAGGCAGCCCCGCGATCGTGTCTGAATTATTGCTATCTGAAGCGACCATCGGCGCGCGGCGTCCTTTTCGAAAGATCGCCGATAGGGCTACACTCTCCGCCAGATCATCGCAATCGGAGCGCCCCATGGCGGATACAGAATTCGAAGAACTTGGCCACGGTTTCTTTTGGCAAGATATGCCCGTCGGACGGAAATTCCGCACGATTGGGCGGACATTGTTTGAGTCAGACCTGATGTCGTTTATCGGCGTAACGGGCATGCAGGAACTGCTGTTCAACAACATAGAATATATCGAAAACGAGTCGCCCACCGGCAAGCGCATTGTGCCAGCGGCATTGGTCCTTTCGATCGCCGAAGGTCTTGTCATGCAGAGCACGCTGCAAAAGACAGGCTTCGCGTTCTTGGGCATGGAATTGGATGTTAAAGGTGCCACGCTCGTCGGCGATACACTCCATGTGGATATGGAAGTGATCGAAAGCCGGGCCGCCAGCAAAGGCGACCGTGGCCTTGTCCGCACGCGGAATTCCGTCATCACCCAAAACGGCGACTGCGTTCTGGAATACACGCCGCTCCGTTTGATGAAGGGCCGAGAGAGCTAATTTGATGCCAGCTTGGGCGGATATCATGGCAGGCGCATGGTCATACCGCGCGTTCAAGAATGACGACGACCTATCGTTACCCTTCAACGATCTCAGGTTTGCGACAGCGACGCTGACGCTCGATGCGAAGCTGGATGACACATTGTCCGGCACGCTGAAGGGTGAAGGCTGGGGAACGTGGATTGAATGGGGACTAAACCTTGAAGGTCCGCGTGAGGGTGAGGCCGGGTTTCAGTTCCAAGGCGTGAATGAAATCCAAGGCGATCAGTGGGTCTACACATATCGTGGCACGATGTTGGAAACCTTGAGCGAGGCATCAAACAGGCGCTTCGTCATTACCGGAACCGTCATGCGCAGCCTTGCCCGTGTGCATGTTCCGGGCGAGGCTGGCGAGCACGCTACTTTCATCGCTGTAAAGCGCGCCCACTATCCAGATTGAGGAGGTCCCCAATGGCCGATCCATTTGCTGCTACCAAAGACGCGCCATTCTGGTGGGATCAAGCGCCCCGGGATGCTATCGCCAGACCTGAAGTTCCAGCCGAGGCGGATATTGCTGTCGTGGGTTCCGGATATACCGGGCTTTCTGCAGCGCTGACCGCCCTTCGCGGCGGGAAGTCTGTCGTTGTGTTTGAAGCTGAAAACGCAGGATTTGGGGCCAGTTCCCGCAATGGTGGCGGCGTTGGCAATTTCCCGTTCAAGCTGTCCTATAGCAAGACCGTTGAGATGCTTGGCGAAGCGGGCGCGCAGCAGCTCTGGAAAGAGGGTAAAGCGAGCGTCGACTATCTTGAAAGCCTGCTGGAAACGGAACAAATCCAAGCGCATTTCCTCCGATCAGGCCGGTATCTCGGCGCGCACAAACCAAGTGCAATGGAAGGTCTGCGCCGGGAAGTCGGCGTGCTTCAGGAGAAGTTGGGCGCAGATGTGCGCATGGTTGAGGCCACAGATCAGCAAGACCATATCGGGTCCGAGTTTTATCACGGCGGACGGTTTAACGGCGGTGACGGCGTCATTCATCCCGCCGAGTTCCACGCGGGCCTGCTCGATAGGGTCCGCGCCGCAGGCGCCATCATTTGCGACGGGACACGCGTTACTGGCATCAGCCGGGAGGGCGCTGGCCTCCGCATCAATACAGAACGTGGCTCATTGCTGGCAGGCCAGGCCTGCATTGGTGCGAATGGCTACACCGACGGCGCACTTGGATCGCTTGAGCGGCGGGTAATTCCGGTCGCCAGCCAAATCATCGCTACAGAGGAAATGCCGGAAGAACAGGTCAAACGCCTGGTTCCGCGCGGCAATATGATCATAGATACCAAGCGCACGGTGCATTACTACCGCGCCAGCCATGATGGTCGTCGTATCCTGATGGGTGGCAGGCCCCTTCTCAAGAATTCAACACCCCAACAGGCAGCCCCTCACTTACGTAAGTTCATGGTCAAGGTCTGGCCGGAGCTGGCGGACGTGCCGATCAGCCATGCCTGGGGCGGCAAGCTTGGCTTCACCTTCGACAAATTGCCCCATATCGGCGAAGTCGACGGCGTTCACTATGCTTGTGGCTATCTGGGATCAGGCGTCGCCATGTCCACATATCTTGGCCACAAGCTAGGACAAAGAATGCTGGGCGACCCGGCTGGCCAAACGGCGCTGGACGGCCGGTCATTCCCGACCATGCCTTTCTATCAAGGCAATCCCTGGTTCCTCAGCATTGTGGCCGCATATTACCGGGTCCGCGATTCCATCGGCTGAACCGGACCACCAAACCCAAATCTAGGAAAATCACATGACGTCACTGAACGGAAAAATCGCTTGGGTCACCGGCGCTGGCACAGGCATTGGCCGGGCTGGCGCGTTGGCTTTGGCGGAAGCAGGCGCCACCGTCATCCTCTCCGGTCGCCGCGTTGAGCAGTTGGAAGCAGTGGCGAACAGCATCAAGAGCGCTGGCGGTAAATCAGAGATAGAACCGCTCGACATCTCTGACCGGGAAGCGGTGGACGCGGTCGCGGGTCGCATCAAGCAAGCCCATGGCAAGCTGGATATGATGATTAACAGCGCTGGCCTGAACACACCTAAACGCCGCTGGCGGGATATCGACGACAAAAGCTGGAACCGGGTTATCGATGTTGATCTGACCGGTGCCTTCAACGTTTCCCACGCCGCACTCCTGATGATGCGGGAACAGCGGGACGGGCTGATCGTCAATGTGTCATCCATGGCCAGTCAGAAGGTCGGCGGCGTATCCGGTGTTGCTTACACTACGGCAAAAACGGCGCTCAACGCCATGAACGAGAGCATCAACCACGAAAACTGCCATCTCGGCATCCGTGCCTGTGCGCTTTGCCCAGGCGAAGTCGCGACAGAAATTCTGGACCTTCGCCCCGTCCCGCCAAGCCCAGAAGACCGGGCCAAGATGGTGCAGGAAGATGATGTGGGCCGCACGATCCTGTTCATCGCGACCATGCCAGCCCATGTGTGCCTGAACGAAATCCACATCACGCCCACCTGGAATCGCGGCTATATCGGTGCTGCGGACCGCAATATTCCAAGGGACGACTGACGCCGCAACCGGGAACCTCACCGTTCCAGCGCCCTATGCACAACAAGGATTCACTTAAATTGTCACGATTGAACGATAAGGTCTGTGTCGTCACCGGTGCTGCTGCGGGTATTGGCTACCAAACTGCCCGCGCCTTCGCGTCGGAAGGTGCCCGCGTTCTAGCCGTAGACCGTGACGCCAAAGGCTTAGAGGCCCTCAAGACTGATGGTCTGAATATCAGCACCACGGTGTTGGATGTGACCGACCCCGCCGCCGTCACCACCTTTTTTGCAGATATAGAAGATATCGATGTTCTGTTTAATTGCGCCGGTATGGTCACCGTTGGGAACTTGATGAATTGCAGTGATCAGGACTGGTCGCGAAGCCTGGACCTGAACGTCACGTCCTTATTCACAATGTGCCGGGCTGCCATCCCGCTGATGCTTGCCTCTGGTGGTGGCAGTATCATCAATATGGCGTCAGTCATTTCGTCGATCGGGGCAGCGCCGGATCGGTTCGCTTACGGCGTCAGCAAAGCTGCAGTGATTGGCATGACGAAATCCATTGCGCTCGACTATGCGGCAGAAGGCATCCGGTGCAACGCGATTTGCCCGTCAGGCGTTGAAACGCCATCGATGACGGCACGGATCAACGCTATGGATGATCCTGACGCCGCCCGACTTGCCTTCTCATCGCGCCAACCTGTAGGGCGTATGGGGCGGCCAGACGAAATCGCAGAGCTGGCAACATATCTGGCCAGTGATATTTCAGCTTTTATGACCGGAAGCGCTATTCCAATTGACGGCGGAGCAAAAATTTGAGCCAGCAACCAATCTTAAACGCAGCAATCGTTGGGCTCGGCCGATGGGGACAAAACCTCGTGACGGCAGCGGCTTCAGATACCGGGAGCCGCATCCGGTTTATGCGCGGCATGACACGGACACCGGCTAAGGTCACGGATTTTGGCAACGCACAGGGTTTCGAGATCACAGATGATTTCGATGCATTGCTGGCCGATCCCGATTTGCAGGCGCTGGTGCTAGCCACACCACATAGCCTGCACTGCAGCCAGATCTGCGCAGCAGCAGAGGCTGGCAAACACATATTTGTCGAGAAACCGCTCGCACTGACCTTGGGCGAGGCCAAAGACGCCATTGCCGCGAGCGAGCGAAATAAGGTGACACTGGCCGTTGGGTTTAATCGTCGTTTCTTACCTGCGTTTCAGGCGCTTCAGAAACAAAACCATTCAGGCTCTTTAGGCGTCCCCTTGCATATCGAGGCCAATTTTTCAGGGCCATTCGGGTTTGGTTTTACCGATGATATGTGGCGTGGAACAACCGCTGAAAACCCGGCAGGCGGGATGGCAGCCTTGGGCATTCATATGCTCGACGCGATGATCCATCTGCTAGGCCCTGTGAAGCGCGTGACAGCGCTCAGCAGGCGCCGTGTCCTATCAGCGGGCGTTGACGACACGACAACTGTGCAACTGGACTTCGATTGCGGCGCAACAGGTACTTTGACCTCCTTAATGGCAACGCCATTGAATTGGAGGCTGCAATTGTTTGGTTCTGAAGGGTGGGCTGCAATGGCCAATCAACAGAGCCTTGAAATTTGCAGACTGGAGGACCCAAAAGAGTCCAACCAGACCTTCGAAGCCGTAGATACGCTGGCTGCCGAATTGAATGCATTTGCAAGTGCCGTTCACGAGGGCGCGCCGTTCCCTGTCTCTATGTCGGAAGCCCTCGCCGGGGTCGCAGCAATGCAGGCGATCTCACAATCCGCAGCGTCTGGCGGGGACGGTGTTCAAGTTGAAAACTAGGGAGACCGAAGGACCGCCTCACCGCAGCACGCGTTAGCTGCCCCGGTACTTCGGTTCCCGCTTTTCTGCAAAGGCGCGCGGGCCTTCTTTGGCGTCATCGGTTTGGCCGATAATCCAGCGCAAAGTCTGGCCCAGTCGCAATGCTTCATCCAAGGGCTGATCAAGTGCCGCGTCAGCCGTCTCTTTTGCTGCCCTTACGGCAAGTGGTGCATGGCTAGCGATCCGGCCTGCAATCTGTCTTGCCGTATCCATCAGCGCATCCGCCGCCACAATCCGGCTAACCAAACCTGACCGCAGAGCCGCTTCAGCGTCAATCCTGTCGCCCGTCAAGATGATCTCCATAGCTAGAGATTGTGGGATCGCACGGGCAAGGCGCTGCGGCCCGCCGCCGCCTGCAAAGAACCCACGTGTGATCTCCGGCAGGCCAAACTGTGCTGCAGGCGAACAGATGCGAATATCGCAGAGCAAGGCAAGCTCCATACCGCCAGCCAAGCAATAGCCATCGATGGCCGCAATCAGCGGTTTCTCCATTGGAACCCTGGACCATTCTGGCGCAAGGCGGGCATCAATCACTGTCGCCGGTGATTGGTCCTTCGCCCGCGCACCACCACCGGCAGCCCGCTGTTTCAAGTCCGCACCAGCGCTGAATGCGCCACCAGCGCCTGTTATGATCGCGGCGTGGATCGCATCGTCGCGGCGAATGCGCTGCAGGCACTCAGCGAGGCGCTCACCCATCTCCTCCGTGATCGCATTGCGCTTGGCTGGACGGTTCAGTGTGATGACCGCAACCGGACCATCAACCTCAAACACCAGGTCCTCTTTGCTCATCCGTATCTCCCCGCTTTCATTCCCGACGAATATAACCGATCTGAACACGACCCAACCAGTGAACCACGGGCCTCATAACCACCATCGTTCAGTGGTTCGCCAAAAAAATGGACGCTGCCCCTGCAATGCCCCACCCGCAGCTAATCTCAAGTATGCTCACAAAGCCGCTTTCGCGCGCCGACTATCAACACACACTCTAAGCCCAGAAGGATCTGGCAATGGAACAGCCTGAGCAAGATGCCGAAGTTGATTTTGCGACGACATTGGCAAATGTTCGCGCATGCACCTTATGTGCAGGACTGCCATTAGGCCCCAAGCCGATTCTACAGGTTGATCCGCGCGCGCGGATTTTGATTGCTGGGCAAGCGCCTGGTCGGATCACCCATCATAAAGGCATCCCTTTTGATGATCCGTCTGGTGATCGACTGCGAGATTGGCTTGGCGTGGACCGGGAGACCTTCTACGGCGACCCGCGCATTGCGATCATCCCCTTGGGCTTTTGCTTCCCCGGCACTGGCAAGGGCGGTGATCTGCCACCGCGCCCGGAATGCGCGCCAGCGTGGCGCAGCAAATTGCTGGGCGCGCTCGACTCCCTAGAGCTAACCCTGATTATTGGGCGCTATGCGATTGATTGGCATCAACCAAGCCTAGGCAAAGCAACAGTCACAGAAGCCGTTAGAAACGCTGATGACCTTTGGCCGAAGGCGATGATCCTGCCGCACCCAAGCCCCCGCAACAATCGCTGGCTAAAAACAAACCTATGGTTTGAGAGTGAACGTTTGCCCAAACTGAAAGCGCAGGTGGAAACCATCTTGGCTAACTAAGCTGCAAACAGGCAACCACCTTATTGTAATCGCCCAGGCTAGAGCGCCGTGCGTCGCTTGGCGACGCAGCCCGGCGCTCTATCGCATTGATTGCGGGCAATTTATCCCGATCAGTCTGATTCAGATTGATCGGGAATTGCCCTAGAAGCTGAAATCGCTAAAGTCGCTCACGTCATTCTGATCTATGCCAATCAGCACCAGGGTATCCGTGTTGGAGAAGGTAACGACTGGAGCAGCCCCACTGAAGTGGTCCACCCACTGGGATAGTATTTATCCCATCGAAGGAGGATCAGAATATGGCAGGCAAGCGAGATAAACCTGAAGAGATCGTGGCGAAGCTGCGCCAGGTCGAGGTGCTACAGGGC
>CALLKY010000095.1 GCA_938083135.1 uncultured Alphaproteobacteria bacterium
GAATTCCTCCTCGCAGCAACCGCCCAAAACCTCCGCAAACTGGCAAAGCTCCTCCCGGTCACGCCGTGAAAAGGGCGAATTACTCAGATGTGCGGCCACGTCAAACACATTCAAGGAATGCCTTTTTCAACAAAATCGGCCAATACTGGTGCCTGATGGCACAATACGGATGCGGGTGTTGTGCACCTGCTTGAACGCGTTCGCGATGCCGGAAGCTTGGGCGAACCCAGAGCTGCCAAAATCATACGATGTAAAAACAAGACGCTTGGGGACTTCGCCAGCGCTTGCGTGTGCAGCGGCAAGGGCTGCAGCAACAGCGACAGTAGCGCCAACTGTAGGTCGAAGCAGATTTTTCATGAATTTCTCCCGTTCGGTTTTTATTGGACGCCCTGCCCGATCTTGCGTCGGGTCATCGATTAGGGCGGTCCGGATTGTTCCTAAAGGCCAGCCATTTTCAGCGACGCCACCAATCCGGCCAGAAATTCCATGAGGATTTTCCAGCCTCTCCGGTTCTCATGGCTGAAAGCGTGATGGGAATCTGGGCAGGTGTCAAATCCTTAATGAAATGCTAAGCCCAAGTTTCGCCATTGATTGCGCTCCACGAATGCCCGCAATAGATCAGCCAAACCGTCAAGTAAGGATGTCGAATGCGGTTTGGCCCTTATGGAATTCAGCAAATTCAAGGATGACGCCCCCATAGACGCAGCAGCTAGAAATATGGCCGGGGGTTGTCGCAAAGGCACGTCCTCCGCTCCATCGCTTTGATGGGGGAGGTGCTGCTGGAAATTGAGCGAGGGGTTTCTGGCTGGCAGTCTTTGTGGCTGCTGACACCCCCTCACCCTGCCCTCTCCCCCCGTTGGGGGAGAGGGCAGGGTGAGGGGGTGTCAGCAGGTCAGTAAATCTCAAGCCTACTCAGCGTAATCGGGCTCTTTGCGGTCCAGAATCCGCTTGAGCGCATCGAAATGCCATTCAGCGTTTTTACGACCACCATAGTGCATCGCAGAGCCCTTATAGACCTTGTAGGTCTTCTCAACGACGGACTCAGACAGATGCTTCAGTGGCTGGCCGGTCCACATCGCATAGAGCTGCACTTGAGCGACACGCTCCAGATAATACAGCCGGTCATAAGCTTCAGCGACCGTTTCGCCGATGGTGATGGCGCCGTGGTTAGCCATCAGCATGACCGTATTGTCGCCGCAAGCCTCAGCAAGGCGCACACCTTCAGCCGGGTCTAAGCCGGGGCCATCATAGTCTTCGTCATAACCGGTCTTCATCATCGTGCCGAGTTCGGTTTGGCCGATAGGCTTGATGTGCTGGTCTTCAAGGCGGGTCAGCGCACTGGCAAACGGCATGTGTGTGTGGAACACGGCTGCAGCGCCCGGCATCAAGCGATGCATCGGTGCATGGATGCAATAGGCAGAGCGCTCTACAACCCCCTCGCCGCGCTGGACCTCACCGTCGTAGTCGACCTCCATGAAACAGCTCGCCGTCACTTCGGACCAATGGGTGCCGAATGGGATCTGATAATAGCGGTTCTCTTCACCCGGCACGCGCATGGTGAAGTGATTAAAGATGCCCTCGTGCAGCCCATGCATCACAGCGCAGCGATGGGCTGCCGCCAGATCAACGCGGACCTGCCATTGCTCATCAGTATAGCCATGGGGTTTTGTCTGTGGCTTCGTATAATTCATGGGATCATCCGCCCTTATGCGTGGTGAATTTGGGCTATAGTCTCAGCCGATATGGACATGCGGTCAATCGCAACGCCTGAAAGCACTGGAAGTTTCACACGCCGCCATGCGCGAAGCTGACCTCTACGCCCCTGTCAAAGCCTACCTGGAAGCCCAGGGTTATGAAGTAAAGGCTGAGATCGGTGATTGCGACCTGCTCGCCCGCAGAGGCGAAGACCCGCCGGTCATTGTGGAGCTGAAACTCACGTTCTCCCTGGCGCTGGTGATGCAGGGTGTTGCCCGCCAAGCGCTGTTTGAAGATGTGTATCTGGCAGTGCCTGTTTCATCAGACCGTGGCTGGAAGCTGCGCTACAAGGACATCATCCGGCTGTGCCGTCGGCTGGGCCTTGGTCTTTTGGCAGTTCGTGTTGACGCCCCCGCCAGCGTCGAAGCGCATTTGGATCCGGGCCCCTATCAACCACGCCAAAACAAACGCCGCGCTGGCCGTTTGCTGCGGGAATTTGAGCGCCGGGCGGGTGATCCGAACACCGGCGGCGTTACAGGCGTCAAGCGTATTACCGCCTACAGACAAGACGCGCTTCGTTGCGCGCTTTACCTGCAGGAGCATGGCCCGACAAAGGCAGCAATCATTGCCGCCGCAACAGGTGCCGATACCGCAGCGCGTATTATGCGTGCGGACCACTATGGCTGGTTCGAGCGGATTGACCGCGGCATCTATGGGCTGACGCCGAACGGCGCTGAAAGCCTGAAAACCTTCGAAGACGCCATAAAGGACCTATGAGGCACTGGCATCCGGCAGGTCCGGAACTGGCGGCATAGGTGGCTGCAGCCGCCCTTCCGCCGATTGTCGGATCAGGCTTTCAATCGTCGGGTCCCGCCGCGCCAGCTTGTTGAAATCCCTGCGCTTTAAGACCAGCAAGCGACAATACCCGCTAGAGCGGATTGAGCGGCAATTGAATCATTAGGGATTCCGTTTGGCGTTATTTTGTGATTCATCATGAGGGCTGGTGAAGGAGGCCAGCCTGCATGGCCAAAGCCCTCTCTGTCGATCTTCGCCGTCGCGTCGTAGA
>CALLKY010000096.1 GCA_938083135.1 uncultured Alphaproteobacteria bacterium
GCGAACTCGCCCATATAATTCCACAGTATACATCTCCCCGCCTTCAGCTCGTTGCTTCCAGCGTAAAGTGGCGGACTTTTAATCCGCGACGATCAGAAAATCCGACCGCTTCTGTGGACCAATTTGCCTCCGGGATTCACACCTCTTAGGCTCGTCCTAGGCTCGCAAATAGGCCGTGTAGGCAGGAAGAAGCATGTTCTACTATATTCCATTAATCAATGAAATATGGCAGAAATAAAGGACTTTCCGGCCCGCATGTTCTGCAATGTTTTAGTCAACATTGAGAATCATAATCTCTTGGTCGGGGGTTCAAATCCCTCTCCCGCCACCAACATCTTTTGCGTAGCAAAGGATGGAAGCTCACGAGATGTATCAGTCGATTGGCAGGCGATTGCGCGAGCAAACGCCGAGAGATCGTTCGAATATATTCCCGTTGCCGCCACCAACGCCTTTTCCAATGGAAAAGGCGGAAACAAGCATGATTTTGCATTCGATTGGCAGGCTTTTGCGCCAGCAAACGCCGAGAGATCGTTTGACGAAGCGGGTTTTTTGCAGTCAACGGTAATGACCACTACAGACTTCAAGCTGGCTCGCCATCAGCAATGAGCGGCTGACTGCGCACGGACGTGCCTGCACAAAGCAAAACCCCGCGGGGCGGGCCCGCGGGGTTCAAGTCTTCCGGCTCGATTGCCAGTTGCTTAGAGGTAGCTGACGTCGCCGGCAGAAGTTTTGCCGTCGCGGCCAGTTTCGAGCTCATACTGGAGCTTCTGGCCTTCAGCCGGGCTGTTCAGACCAGCGCGCTCAATAGCGGAAATGTGCAAGAACACATCCTTGTCGCCATTTTCTGGCTCAATGAAGCCGTAGCCTTTTGTTGCGTTAAACCATTTCACGGTGCCTGTGGCCATGTCCGTGTATCCTTCATTCGATGCCGCATGCGGAATGCTGCAGCCGTAACGTCTCGGTCAAATCAGAAAGACCGGCAGCCTCGAAAGACGGACAGCGAATTCCATGAGTGATCGATTGTAGTGTTCATATCGGGAGTCTTAGCGAAGATTGCAAGGGCAGTCCGTGTGGATGATGGTGCTACCCAGTCCTAGGGCAGGCGCTTCGCAGCGTACTTAAATTGCTGGGGTGCACCATTGGATTTTCTCCATTTGGTGCTATCCGCTAGCGTGCACTAAGAGGGTTGAGATTGACCCACTTCGCGGGAGCATAGCGATGCCGGATGAAACTGAACTGCCACTTTTGAGCGCCGAGGCGCTGTCGCGCCTTATTCGGGGGCAGGAGGTTTCTTGCCGGGAGGTCGTTGAGGCGACGCTTGCGCAGATTGATCGGTTCAATGGGCCGCTGAACGCGTTCGCATTGGTTGATCGTGATGGCGCGCTGGCTGCGGCTGATGCTGCGGACGGGCTGTTGCGGTCTGGGGGTGAAATTGGGCCTTTGCATGGTGTGCCATTCACCGTCAAAGACTTGATCGACACGGCAGGGGTTGAGACAGCGTTTGGGTCTCATCTGATGCAGGGGAATGTGCCGTTGCGGGATGCGGTTTGTGTGCAGCGCATGAAGGACGCGGGCGCGATCCTTCTTGGCAAGACAACGACGCCTGAATTTGCTGGGTCTGTATTAACGGAGAGCATTCGTTACGGCGTCACGCGGAACCCTTGGGATGCGGAGTATTCGTCTGGCGGGTCCAGCGGTGGATCGGGCGTTGCGGTGGCTTCTGGCTTTGGGCCGTTGAGCTTGGCGACCGATGGGGCTGGGTCCGCGCGCATTCCAGCCAGTTGCTGCGGCGTGCTTGGCCTGAAGCCCACACTGGGCCGCATTCCCCATGAATTGGCACCCGACCTGTTCGGAAACTTCACCCACATGGGTGCGATGACCCGCACGGTTGGCGATCTGGCGCTGATGCTGAATGCGATGTCTGGCCCGCATTCTGGCGACCCCTGGTCCGTTGGTCGGGACTGGCCCGCAGTGACGGTCCCGAATGTTCAGGATGTCGACCTCAAGCCTAAGCGCGCGCTGTACTTTGACCGCATTGGCAACCCGCATTTAGCGCGCCAAACAGCAGAATTTTGCGACCATGCGCTCAATACCCTTGGAAGCCTTGGCCTTGGCGTTGATGCGCATACGGGTGATGTAGATTGGGGGATCGATGCTTCCAGAACGATCATGCGGGGCCTTATGTCTGCGCGGATGGCGCGCTTTAGTGCTGCGGACCGCCAGCGCATGGGTCCTTCGATGCAGGCGTCCATCATCGAAGGGGAGAAAATGGCGGCGGAGGCAATGAAAATGGTACCCATTCTGCGCAGCCAACTTTTCCGCCAAGTCGAAGACCTGCTGAGTCAGCATGACTTGCTGATCAGCCCAACCCTTAGCGGCCCGCCGCCGAAGACAGATGCAAACCCTATCGGTGAATATCATGTTGATGGCCAGCCTGTGGGCGACCTGCGGTCTGGATGGTTCACCTATCCCACACCGTTCAATCTCACGGGCCATCCGGCGATTTCAATTCCCATCGGGTTAACGGAAGCGGGCCTTCCCGTTGGCATCCACGCTGTTGCGCACTGGGGCCGGGAGCAGGATTTGATTGATTTGGCCGTTGCCCTATCACAGCATTATCGCTGGGAAGACATTTGGCCGCCATTCCTGGCAGCAAGCGCATCTTAGGATGCTTGGGAAGTCCAGCCTTCCCACCTTGCGATAGTCTCCTCTAAGCTGCCGCATTAATAAGAATAAGGGGCAGAGATCCAATGAAGATCGATCGTGCGCTTTTCCATCCGGACTACAAGGCGGAGCCCTTCTGGTGGGAAGCAGCCCGCCCCGGTACAGAATATTCCAGCGATCTGCCAGCCAAGACCGAGGTCTTCATCGTCGGCAGCGGATATTCAGGATTGTCCGCCGCACTAGAACTGGCGCGGGGCGGGCGCTCCGTCACGGTCGTTGATGCGCTTGCGTTCGGGGAAGGGGCCAGCACGCGTAGCGGCGGCGGTGTCAGTGCTGGGGTGAACATCGGCAAGGGCATTGCAGGTGGTCCGGGGCAAGCCAAGCATTCTGGCGCGCACAAGCAGCTAATTGAACGCTTGATGAGCGAAAGCCTTGCGGCATACGAATTCGTCCACACGCTGGTCGAACGGGAAGGCATTGCGTGCCATTTCGAACGTTGCGGTCGCTTCATTGGTGCAAACACACCTGCGCATTTTGTCGGGTTTCAGAAAAAGGCCGATGACCTGAACCGCGTCCTCCAGATCGGCGCTCGACTGCTGGCGAAGGATGAGCAACGTAGCGAAATCGGCAGTGATTATTACCACGGCGGTATTGTGATTGAGCATGCCGCCAAGCTGCACCCATCGCTGTTCCACAAAGGCTTGCTGGATGCCTGTCATCGGGCCGGCGTCACGCTATGCGCACACACTAAGGTCGAGAAAATTGATGGGGCGCTTGGCAATTTCACCCTGAAGACAAGAAAGGGTGATTGCCAGGCGGAACAAGTGATTGTTGCCACCAATGGCTATACGGGTGCGTTATCGCCCAATCTGCGAAAGCGGATCGTGCCGATCTCCAGCCAGATCATCACCACGGAAGAATTGCCTGAGGACCTGGCATTAGAACTGATCCCCAATGGCCGCACGATTTCTGAAAGTGCGCGGATCACCAATTATTACCGGCTTCTGCCGGGTGACCGGCGCGTGATGTTCGGCGGCCGGGCCCGTTTTGAATCAGTCCCGGCAGATGTCAGCGCCGCTATTCTGCACGGCAAGATGATTGAACGTTGGCCGCAGCTAAAGGGTGTCCGCATTACCCATTCCTGGTCTGGCCTGGTTGCGATGACGACGGATTCTATTCCGCATATGGGCCAGGAAGACGGGCTGCATTTCTGCACGGGATGCAATGGCAGCGGTGTTGCAATGATGACCTATCTCGGCAATCAGGTGGCGCGGCGTATTCTGCAGGATGGCCAATCTGACAGCGCTTATGTCGGCGTTGAATTCCCCAAAGTCCCAGTGCCTTTCTATTCAGGCAATCCCTGGTTCTTGCCGATCATTGGCAACTATTACCGGTATTTAGATTGCAAAGAACGGCGGCAGATTGGGTAAGCACGCCTGCATCGACGAACACCGGTCTAGGCGCTAGGTTCACGCACCATCAGCGCGCCTCAATGGGTCGCCTTCCGGATATTTGGGTCTCCTAAAGGCATTCATGAACGCCGCTGCATCCGCATATCAAGCACCGCGAACGTTCACGCCGTTGGAAACATGGCTGGCGACGTTGGCTGGGCTTACGGCTTTCTTCACAGGGCTTTTCACCGCCAGCATGGTGAATGTTGCCGTGCCATCTGTGATGGGGTCGTATGGGGTTGGGCAGAGCCAGGCGCAGCTTTTGCTGTCTGCTTTCTTGGCAATGAACAGCACGGGCTTGCTGGCAAGTTCCTGGATGGTTGCCCGATTTGGCCAGCGAGAAGTGTTTCTGGGCGCATTGGCGACGTTCGGCTGTGCCGGTCTGTTCTGCTTTATCGCCCCGACTTTCGAATTCTTGGTGCTTGGCCGGGTTGTTCAAGGCTTGGCGGCGGGGCTGTTGCAGCCGCTGGTTATGATGGTCCTGGTGCAGGTGTTTCCGCCACAGAAGCGCGGATTGGCCATGGGGATGTTTTCTATGGGCGTTACAACGGCGGTGGGGATAGGGCCTGCTGTCGGCGGGCTCATTATAGAGACATTCCAATGGCGGCTGATCTTCCTCGCACCAATCCCATTCACGTTGCTGGCGGCTGGGTTGGGTTTCTTCTTTTTGCCCGCATTGCCGCGCCAGGTTAGTCCGCCCCGGTTTGATTGGCTGGGCTTCGTGCTGGTTGTCGCAATCGTATTCTGCTGGTTCACGATATTAGGGAATGGTCAGCGCTGGGGCTGGTCTTCGGATCGGATTTTGATGTTGCTTGTGGGTGTACTCACGGGACTGGTGCTATTTATCTGGTCGCAACGCCGGGTTGGCGTGACGCTGATTGACCTTAGCTTGTTCAAAAACCGCACCTATGCAGCGGGCTTTGTTTTCATATTCTTCTATGGCTTTGCCACACTTGCGGTCATTTACGCCTTCCCGGTTTTTGGCCAAGTGGTTCAGAATCTGCCGCCAATCAATGCGGGCGCGCTCTTGCTACCAGGTAGCATTATTGCTGGCGCGCTCATGCCATATACCGGGCGGCTGACAGATGTTCTGCCCGCCAGGACGCTATTGACCGTCGGGTTGATTGTAACGGCGATCAGCAGTTTTGCCTTAGCGACCGCCGATACGAATACGATCTTCTGGTACATCGCATTCATGCTGGTCATCAGCCGCATTGGCTCCGCGATCGTGACCCCGCCAATGATGACGACGCCGCTTCTGGGGTTGCAGCCGCTTCAAATGCCACGTGGTGCTGGCCTCACGAATTTTGCGGCTGTATTCGGCGGTGCCAATGGGATTGGCTGCTATGTTGTGCTGTTGGAACAACGCATACAGTTCCATGCAAGCAATCTTGGTGCCACCCAGAATTTTGCGAATGAGGCGGCAGTGGAACTTCTTCGTGGCGTCGGCGGCATGTTGTCAGAAGCGGGCGCTTCCGTATTTGAGCGCGACGCAATGGCGATAGACCACTTGAACAGGATGATTATCGCGCAAGCCAATGCTTTAGGGTTTCAGGATGGCTTTTTGTTCATCGGCTTGACTGTCCTAATCCCGTTTATCCCGCTGATTTTCATGAAAAACAGACGCGAGGTTCTAGGCTTCGGTTGACGCTGCCATAGAGTTCGTAGGGCAACTGCGGAGAGTGATTTGGTGCGGGTTAGCATCGACTGTCGCTCGTTGCTATTCCAAGATGGTGCGAATCGATAGGGGAGATAGGCATGCGGTTCAGTTATTTGACGCTGGCGGCGTCGCCGGGGCCGGAATCGGATTGGCAGGCGATCCAGGATCAGTTGGAGCTGGCGCGGCTGGCGGAACAACTCGGGTTCGATGGTGTTTGGCTGACAGAGCATTATTTCACTGGTGAGAGCGTCTACAATGATGCATTGACCTTTGCCGCCGCCGTCGCCATGCAAACTTCCAAACTGCGGATTGGGTTCGCCGTGGTGCAATTACCGTTTCATCACCCCGTGCGCCTGGCGACGCAGTTGGCCCTGTTGGATAATCTGAGCAACGGGCGGATTGATGTTGGTGTCGGCAAAGGCACCGTATTCAACGAATACGAATTTGTCGGCCACGGCTTGCGCAGTGATGACAGCCGGGCGCGGGCGGCGGAAGCGCAGACGATCCTTGAGCGCTGTTTTGCTGGTGAGCCGTTCAGCTTTAAGGGCGATTATTACGATCTGTCCGTCCCAGCGCTTCGCCCAAAGCCCGTGCAGATTTCTGGCCCACCGATTTGGCGGAGCGTCATTTCCCCGCCTTCATTTAGTGACGCCGGACGCCAGGGCCTGCCTATCCTAACCGCACGCCTGCCTGTCTCCCGTATCCGGGAACGGTGGGATTTGTATCGGGAAGGTATGGATGCGGGCGGCATTGGCGCTGAAAAGCAGTCTGCATTGCTGCAGCAGTCGGGCATTTGGCGCAATCTCTATGTCGCGGAAAGCGATGCCCAGGCGGAGGATGAATTGGCAGATGCGCTTCGCCACGCGCGTCGTCATATGATCCACATTCGCCAGGAATTGAACCCGGATGACTTCGTGGTTGATCCTGCCGTGCTGTCGCCGTGGGTTGATCCCAGTGCGGATGAAGAAAGTGCCATCACTGACGCTGTGCAGTCCGGCTCCATTTGCGGTGGGCCACAGCGCGTGAAGGGGCAGATTGAGGAATTGCGGGATGCAGGTGTTGGCCATGTGGTTCTGCAAACCACATTCGGCGATATGGCGCATGGGCAGACAGTTTCGGCGATGGAACGGTTCGGAACCGATGTCCTGCCTGCGTTCGCTGCCGCCTGACGCGATCCGCAGCAAAAGGCATGTCTCCCACCTTTCTCCAACTTTATTTCCCTACAGTATTGAGCGATTCCAATGAGCAAGACTTCTGACGTTGTGATTATCGGTGGCGGCCTCCATGGCTGTTCTGCGGCGCTACATCTGGCGATGCGTGGGCTTTCGGTCACGGTGCTGGAGAAAGACCACGTTGCTCGCCATGCGTCAGGCATGAGTGCGGGCGGCGTCAGGCGGCTTGGGCGTGACTTGGCGGAAGTGCCGATTGCCATCCGTGCGGCTGAATATTGGCATGATATCAAAGCGCTGGTGGACGATGATTGCGGCTATCGTGAAAGCCGGTATCTCCAGCTTGCTGAAAACGACGCGGATATGGCGCGCGCCGAAGCCCGTGTTGCCCAAATGCAAGCCAATGGTTTCACCCATGAAGAGGTGATTGATGAACCCACTCTCCGCAGCTTTGAACCCAATGTTGCATCACACTGCATCGGCGCCCTGCATGTGGATGGGGACGGCGCTGCTGACCCGGGGCGCACCACACAGGCATTTAGGCGGCGGGCGGAAGCGCTTGGCGCATTGGTTGTCGAAGATGCGGCTGTCACATCAATCACGCGGGAAGGTGAGAGCTGGCGCGTTCTGACCAGCGCCGGTGCCTTTATTGGCGGCGCGCTGGTCAATGCTGCAGGTGCCTGGGGCGGTAAAGTTGCGACCATGCTAGGGGAAAAAGCCCCTGTGGACCCGCGCGCGCCCATGATGCAATTGACGGAACCGGTGCCAACCTGTGCGAACGCAGTGTTCGGCGCGCTTGGCGATGCCTTATCCCTCAAGCAGATGGAGGATGGTGCCGTCATGATCGGCGGCGGGCGCTTGGGCCAAGTCCTGCTGCACCAGAATGATGTGGCGCTGGAAGAAGAAGGCCTCGCCCGAAGCCTCGCGACCGCGCGCCGGCTGTTCCCAATTCTGGAGAACGCCAAAGTAGGGCGCCGCTGGGCCGGGATCGAAGGCTATATGCCAGACGATATTCCGGTGATTAGCCTGGGTGCTGCACCCGGCGTGGTGCATTCATTCGGCTATTCCGCCCACGGTTTCCAACTTGGCCCAGCAGCTGGCGAGATCGTCGCTGATTTGGTGATCAATCAAGCGACGAAATACCCGATTGAAGCATTGCGGATTGACCGGTTTAGCTAATAGCAACGCGCTCCTGACCTAAACGATGAAGTCGCTGGCATCTAGATCGTCCGTGGCAATACCGATCAGAATGATCCGGTCGCCCGGGCCCAGATCAACAACGGTTTTGCTGTTCACAACGTCAATGCGCGCTGCGATATTCGTCGCGAAGTCGCGGAAGCCAAAGTCCGATACATCCAGCTTGTCTGTGTTGTTTTCGAAGTCATAAATTATATCTATCTCGAAACCACGTTCGAAGATGAATGTATCAGCGCCTTCGTCGCCCCGAATGCGGTCCAGGCCAGCGCCGCCGGTGATCATGTCACTTCGGTCACCCCCTATAATGACATCATCCCCATCTTGGCCGAACAAGATATCTTCGCGGTTGCTGGCGAAAATCTGGTCGTCGCCGTCACCTGCAAAGACCTTGTAGCTTCCAGTTGCGACATGGGTTGATGAGCCACCGCCTGGAAAATTGGTTGTGATGAGGTCATCGGCTTGCAGGCGGAATGTTTCGTCGCCATTAGCGCCAATCAGTGTCAGGTCTTTCGAGCGCACCGCAACAGTCTGGCCGCTTGCGAGGCGAACCTGCTCGACATCTAAGTTCAAGCCATGATCGCGGAGGTTCAGGAAATCTGCGCCGAGGGAGACCAGCGTGTCTCTAAGGCCATCACCGCCGTCAATAACGTCTCTACGGTTCAGTTCATCTGGACGGACATAGATTAGATCATCGCCGTCGCCGCCAAAGGCCTTGTCATCGCCGGCACCCAGCAGCAGCCGATCATTGCCGGCTTCGCCATAAAGCGCATCATTTCCGCTATCGCCCTTAAGGAGATCATTCCCAGCGCCACCGCGCGCCGTGTCGTCACCATCGCCAAGGGCACCCCGATCATCGCCAGCACCGCCATCCACTAAATCGTCGCCAGCCCCTGTGCTGAAAACATCATCGCCTTGGCCCAGCGCTACCGTGTTCCCCTCAGCATCACCGGTGAATGCATCGCTCCCGGTGGACCCAACTTCGTCAAATGCTCCGGTGTTGAAACCAAAGACAATGAAGCTTTTGCCGATTTGCTGACGGTCAGCGTTATAGCCGTAATACATGCCGATAATGAGGTCATCGAACCCGTCGCCGTTGATGTCGCCTGCGCCATTGACCGATCTAGCAGGCCCATCGTTAGCGATGATCTCAAAACCGTCATCGGGCCGAACGGGCCAGAAAAGACATCCAGGTTTGGAGAAAATTCTTCCGCTTTTCCGAATATGACGGCAACAGATCCACGATATTGATTTTGAGTGATAACGATTGCATCGTCGAAGCCGTCGCCATTTACATCCCCGGCATTGGAGATTGATTGTGGGCGAGTTTGAACGGGTCCCGTAGCGATTGAAAATCCGTCAGACCCATCCAAAGAACCAATATTAATTGACCGTTCAAATTTTCCCTCTTGCCCCAAGATGACATGCATACGCGGCGTTTTGAACGAGTCATAATTCGTAACCAGGATATCGCTAAAGCCATCACCGTTTATGTCGCCAGCGACGCTGACTTCCGAGCCAACTCTATTGCTCGAGGAGGCACCGTCGATGCGAAACCCGTCTGAACCATCTAGCAGCGCCACATTGAACGTTTTTTCAAACGGGCTTTCTTTCCCAAAGATAACGAAGGCTGCACCAGCGTTATAGAACCCGTTCGGATCAGCTCGGGAGGCTCCGACGATGATATCATTGAAACCGTCGCCATTAATGTCGCCTGCCCCGCTAACGCTGCCACCAAAGTAGTCAGTTTGGTCCGCGCTTTCGAGGGTGAACCCATCGGAGCCATCAAGGTCAGTCAATGAGAAATCTGAATCGAAGGGTTTGTTTGAACCGAACAGAACGGTGGCGGAGTTGCTTGAACCGGTTGAGCCCGTGTTTACGATGATGTCATCGAAACCATCATTGTTGATGTCGCCAAGGCTCCGGCCTCTACTGAAGGAGGGTCTATTCATTTCCTCTGTCTCAAAGCGAAAGCCGTTTGTTCCATCAAGTGCGTCGACACTGATGCTGGCGTTGCCATGATTGGCCCCGCCAAAAATCACATAACTTTCGCCAAAAGAGAATGAACGGATAAGAATATCATCAAGGCCATCACCATTAAAATCGCCGGCACTGCTGACAGAAGCCCCGCTCATGCCGTTCACCGTGCTACCGGTGATCTTGAAACCTTCTGATCCATCCAAGCTCTGAAGGTCAAACTCTCTTTGATTGTTTTGCAGTTTACCGAACACCACATAGGTCACGCCTGCGGCATCATTCTCTCTTGGTGCAGGGTTTCCGGCATCTGCTTGGAACGCACCAACAAGAAAATCTGCTAAGCCATCACCGTTTACATCGCCTGCGCCGCCCACATGAAAGCCGCTTCTGTCGCCAGGCTCTTGCGTGGTCAGGCTAAAGCCGTCTGTGCCGTCTAAATCGTTCAGAAAGATTGTCATGAGCGCCGGGCCTTTGATGCAACTACGGATGCATATAAGTATCGCCGCGCTCGACTAACTCCGGCCTTCAGAAAATACTTTGGATTTGATCAAAAATGGCATGACTTAAGCAGGGGCTAGGTGCGCTATCTCTCAAGCAGATGGAGGAGGTGCCATCATGATTGCAGCTTGTTCTAGCGGCGGTTTCGGCGGTTGCTGTCGCGGCGGTCCCCTGTTCCGCCGTCAAGTTTGGCTGTTTCAGCGTCGCTGCTATTGCGGTCGCCTGGTCCGCGGTTCAGGCGGCCACGGCGGTTCTGCTCGGCGGTGGTCCCTGGACCTTCGATGCCGAGTGAGTTTGCGGCCTGTCGGATCGTCTTTGTGGGGATAATCACCGGTGGCGTTGGGAGTTCGCCTAACGCGATCCGGGTGAATTCACCTGCACGCGTCAGTTCAAAGCTTTGGCCAGACCTGGTTTCGCCACGTATCCATTCACCATAGACCAGCGTTACCTCAACGACTGTCGCCGAGAGCACGTTTACGTGGGCAATCCCGCCGCGAACGCCCATGGTTGCAACCGGCGTTTCAATATTGACGGTGCCATTCTTTGAAATGCGCCCGCAGAAGTGGCTCGGGAAATTTGAACAACGGGGATAAGTGGATTTTCAGCCTGTAACCGGCATGCTTTGCCCATCACAGGAGAATCACTATGCCCCGACGCCCTCGTCGCAATCACACTTCCGCCTTCAAATCGAAAGT
>CALLKY010000097.1 GCA_938083135.1 uncultured Alphaproteobacteria bacterium
CAGCCATAAAATCGCCATTTAGACAGCGCCCCTTGGCCTGCGTCAGCTATAGCTGACGCAGGCCAAGGGGCCATCCTGAACCAGCAAGATGGACCTATATTCTACCGGGAACTGGCCCCTTTTTACTCCGCGATTGACACCCAGGGTCCACTGACACAAAAGGCCCTGGGACACCCCAAGGCCTTTTGCTTATCAGATAATGGAGCGTTGCCCTGCAAGGGCTGGACGCTACTTAATCCGTTCGATCACCGTAGCAATGCCTTGGCCGACGCCGATGCACATGGTGCAGAGCGCACGGTCGAGGCCGCGCTCCTCAAGCTCGTACATTGCTGTCATCATAAGCCGTGCGCCGGACATGCCGAGCGGATGGCCAAGGGCAATGGCGCCGCCATTTGGGTTCACATGCTCGCCATCATCAGGCAAGCCAAGGTCACGGGTGACCGCCAGGCCTTGCGCGGCAAACGCTTCATTCAGTTCAATTACGTCAATATCACCGATTTTGAGGCCGAGGCGCTGCAGCAGCTTGTGGCTGGCAGGGGCCGGGCCGAAACCCATGATCCGGGGGGCCACGCCAGCGGTTGCCATACCAAGGATACGGGCGCGGGGCGTAAGGCCATGCTTTTTGGCACCCGCTTCCGAGGCAAGGATCATTGCGCAGGCGCCGTCATTAACGCCGGATGCATTGCCTGCTGTTACAGAACCACCTTCGCGGAAAGGCGCGCGCAGTTTGGCGAGGCCTTCCAAGGTCGTGCCTTCACGGGGGTGCTCATCCAATTCCACAACGATGGGGTCACCCTTGCGCTGTTTAATGGTGACGGGTGTGATTTCTTTGGCGAGACGGCCATTCTTCTGTGCCGCAACTGCGCGCATCTGGGAGCGATAGGCAAAGGCGTCCTGGTCTTCGCGGTTAACCTGGAATTCCTCGGCGACGTTTTCAGCCGTCTCCGGCATCGAGTCGATGCCGTATTGCTTCTTCATCATTGGGTTGACGAAGCGCCAGCCAATGGTGGTGTCAAAGACTTCGCTGTTGGAGCGAGAGAATGCTGTTTCCGCTTTGCCCATAACGAAGGGCGCACGGGTCATGCTTTCAACACCACCGGAAACCATCAGATCTGCATCGCCAGATTTGATGGCGCGCGCAGCAGTACCGGTCGCATCCATGCCAGAGCCGCAGAGGCGGTTTACGGTGCCGCCGGGAACGCTGTCAGGCATGCCCGCTAGGAGTGCCGACATACGGGCAACGTTGCGATTGTCTTCACCGGCCTGATTGGCGCACCCGAAGATCACATCTTCAACGGCGGCCCAATCAACATTTGGGTTCCGTTCCATCAGCGCTTTCAGCGGGATTGAGCCCAGATCATCGGTACGCACTTGCGCCAAGGACCCGCCATAGCGGCCAATAGGGGTGCGGATACCGTCGCAAATATAAGCTTCAGCCATTCGGTCGTCTCCTCTGATGCGCAGGCTATGCCGCCCACGCTTTGTTGGTTTCGCGGGTATCGTAATCCGGGATGCGGGGATAGGCTAGGTGGCAATGCTGCAAGGCCTGGGTCCTGACCCTAGCCCTTAGGGCGTTTAACTGTGGGAGATGGGCGATGTATGATGTGATCTTGATTGGGGGCGGGTTGCATGGCGGGTTTTCGGCCTGGCATCTTCTCCAGCGGGAGCCCGGCCTTAAAATCGCGCTCATCGAACAAGATTCGACATATTCCCACGCAGCGTCAGCGCGCTCCAGCGCTGGGGTGCGTGTGCTTTTCAGCCAGGAAGAGAACCTGCGCATGTCGCAGTATGGCCACGAAGTTTATGGCAATTTCGGCGACCTGATGGCGCTGGATGGTGAGCCGCAGCCACTTTCATTTTGGCGCCAAGGCTACATGTTCATGGCCAACACGCCAGAGCAGGCTGAAGACATGGCGGCAAACCATGCGCTGCAGACCGGCATGGGTGCCGAGGCGAATTTGCTAGATGCGACGGCGCTTAAGGCATTGCTCCCGAGCTTCCATACAGATGATGTTTTGCTTGCCTGTCATTCGCCCAAAGATGGGTGGTTGGACCCCTACGGTGCCCTGACCAGCCTGCGCCGTAAGAACCAGGCTTTGGGTGCTGAATATATTGATGGCGTGGTCACAGGGTTTCAGCAATCTGGCGGCAAGGTCACAGGCGTTGTTCTGCAGGACGGCCAAACTTTGAAGACGGATTGGGTCGTCAACGCCACGGGCGCATGGGGGGGTGAAATCTCAAAGATGATGGGCTTTGAAATTCCCGTCGTGCCGCTGCCGCGCACGCAGTTCTATTTTGAATGCCGGGAGGAAGTGGAGCCATTTGGCCTGACCATTGATGGCCGGGGCTGTAGTGTCCGGCCAGAAGGCAAAGGCTACATCACAGGGCGGACGCATTTTGAGCGTGCTGGGGCTTTCAATTGGGACGTGAATGAAGATCACTTCTACGATGAAAACTGGCCGCTCGCCGCCCATCGCGTGCCGAAGTTTGAAGCCGTCAAGCTGCAGGCGTCCTGGACCTGCCATTACGCGTACAGCACCTGGGACGGCAATATGCTGATGGGCGCATGGCCCGGCCAGCCTGAGAACTTTCTGATGACGACCGGGTATTCTGGCCACGGCCTGCAACATGCGCCCGCCGCTGGGCGTGCCATATCTGAACTCATCCTGGATGGCGGGTTCCAGACGCTGGACCTGACGCGCTTTGCCGCGAGCCGCGTAGCAGAAGGCCGCAAAGAACCCGAACGCGGCGTCAAAGCCTGATCAGAATAGGGGGCAAGCCTCATGGACGTATGGACACAATTTGCCGCCTCACCGCGTGGCATCGTGAAGGTCGCTGAGGACGCAGAAGCCAAGGGCTGGGATGGGTTGTCTGTGGTTGATTCCCAGAACCTTTCCGGCGATCCCTTTGTGGCGCTGGCCATGGCGGGTGCCGTGACGGAACGAATCGGCCTCGCCACTGCAGTATCGAACCCCATTACGCGATTGCCAGCAGTAGCGGCGGCAGCCATTGCCAGCGTCGATGTTGTCAGCCGGGGGCGGGCGGTGTTTGGCGTCGGTCGGGGCGACTCAGCTTTGGCGCATCTTGGCCGTTCGCCGGCACGGCTCAAATATTTCTCTTTGTTTCTGGACCAGTTGCAGGCCTATCTGGCAGGCAAACCAGTTGATTTTGATGCTGTGCCAATTGCCGATGAAATCGCACCGCCCATGTCCACTTTGGCGCTTGCGCAAGCGCCAGAGGATAGCCGTATCCGTTGGTTGGAAGGCCGCAGGAAGGTGCCGGTCGAGGTGGCCGCAAGTGGCCCGAAGGTCATAGCCCTGGCGGCCGTGAAAGCAGATCGCGTGATGTTTGCACTCGGCGCGGACCCGGCTCGTTTAGCCTGGGGCGTAGAGACGGCGAAGCAAGCGCGGCTGGATGCGGGGATGGACCCCGATAGCTTGGAATTCGGTGCGTATATCAACTGCGTTTGCCACACAAATATGGATGCAGCACGGGATATGGTGCGTGGAGGCCTGACCACGTTCGCGCGGTTTTCCGTCATGCATGGGAAGACTGTCGGCCCGCTGTCTGATGCGATGGCGGATACGATGCATAAGGTCCGTGCGGCATACGACATGCGGAAGCATACAGAATCTGGGTCCGCTCAAGCGGCAGCACTCACCCCAGAATTCATTGATTCCTACGCCATTGTTGGCCCGCCTGAGCATTGCATTGAACGCTTCAGTGCGATCGCAGCGACGGGTGTTTCCAAGATCGCTATGAGTGGCAATCTGCGCGGCGCCAGCACCGAAACAGGGTTCCAGGCGAAAGCTTTGATAGAAAATGAAGTGCTGAAAGTGATCCAGCAGTTATAGGGCCGGCCGATGATGATGCGAAACTTGATGAAAGAGAAGATTGCCCGGGGTGCGCCTGCCTTTGGTGTGTCGATCATGTTTCCCTCACCGCAGATCGTAGAAATGGTTGGTCATGCTGAGTTTGATTGGGTGCTGCTGGATTGCGAACATGGCTCCATTGGCCCCGCTGATATTGAGTTGATGGCGATGGCGGCAGACGCTGTTGGCATCACCGCAATCGCCCGACCCAAGAGCAATTCAAGCAGTGATATTCAGGCCGTGATGGATCGCGGTGTCAAAGGCGTGCAGGTGCCGCATATCCGCAACAAAGCGGAGGCTGAGCGCGCCGTTGCATCGGTCAAATTCGGGCCTGAGGGCGCGCGGGGCCTCGCTGCAGGCACGCGCCCTGATCGTTGGGGGCTTGGCGGGAAGATGGCGGATTTTGTGGAATCCGCGAATGCGCAATCCTTGGTTTGCTTGCAGATTGAAGATGCCGAAGCGCTGCCCCATGTGGATGATATTTTGACGGTTCCGGGCGTCGATGTGTTCTTCATCGGCCCGTCAGACTTGTCCCAATCCATGGGCCATCCAGGCAATCCGAAGGCCGCACCCGTCGCTGCGGCCATCAGTGAAACACTTGCTAAAATCCGGGCAGCTGGGAAAACACCTGGCATGCCAGCGACAACCGATGCGCTGGGTACCGTCCGCGAAGCCGGATGCCTTTATATCTACACCCACTTGCCCAAGCTGTTGGGTGCTGGAACCAAGGATTATTTGGCGAAGGCTCATGGGTGATTGGGGTTTGGTTGCCCACGCCCATGCCAATGTCGCTTTCAACTATGCAGCGCCTGCTTTAGCTTAGGGCCTGCTCGTCACGTCGAAGAAGGAATGCCCCGCAATGGCGGTTCTGGAAACCAGCATTAATCCCCGCTCTAAGGGCTTTCGCGCCAATGCGAAAGAGATGGCCGTATTGGTCGAGGACTTGCGCGATGAGGTCGCCAAGGTCGCGGCTGGCGGTGGTGAGCGCTCCATGAAGCGCCATTTGGACCGGGGCAAGCTTGCGCCAAGAGAGCGCGTGCGTCGGCTGACGGATCCAGGCTCTGCGTTTCTCGAATTCTCGCAGCTCGCTGCCTGGGGCATGTATGACGATGAGGCGCCGGGCGCTGGCGTCATCACCGGGATTGGCCGGGTCATGGGCCAGGAATGTGTGATCATTTGTAATGACGCGACGGTCAAAGGCGGCACCTACTACGCCATGACCGTGAAGAAGCATCTCCGCGCCCAGGAAATTGCGCTGGAGAATCATCTACCGTGCATCTATCTGGTCGATTCCGGCGGCGCCAACCTGCCGGAGCAAGATGAAGTCTTCCCGGACCGCTGGCATTTTGGCCGCAGCTTCCGCAATCAAGCGATGATGTCCTCCATGGGCATCCCGCAGATTGCTTGCGTAATGGGGTCCTGCACTGCAGGCGGTGCCTATGTGCCAGCCATGTGCGATGAAAGCGTAATCGTGCGAAACCAAGGCACAATCTTCCTCGGCGGCCCGCCTTTGGTGAAGGCCGCGACGGGGGAGGTTGTTTCGGCGGAGGATCTAGGCGGTGCGGATGTCCATGCCCGCAAGTCTGGCGTTGTCGACCATTACGCAGCCAATGATGACCATGCGCTTGCGATCGTCCGCCGGATTGTCGCGAATCTGAACCGGGTGAAACCGGCGGAGCTTGATACCGCACCGGTGCGTGACCCGCTTTATCCGCCGTCCGAACTGCACGGCGTGGTGCCGACAGACCTTAGAACGCCCTATGACCCGCGTGAGGTGATCGCGCGGCTTGTGGATGGCAGTGAGTTCGATGAGTTCAAGGCGCTCTATGGCACGACTTTGGTTACAGGATTTGCCCGGCTCTATGGCAATCCGGTCGGGATCATTGCCAATAACGGCATCCTGTTTTCGGAAAGTGCACAGAAAGGCGCGCATTTCATTGAGCTGTGCGGCCAGCGCAATATTCCGCTGATTTTCCTGCAGAACATCACGGGCTTTATGGTCGGCCAGAAATATGAGACCGGCGGCATCGCCAAAGACGGAGCCAAAATGGTGACGGCCGTTGCCACTGTCAAAGTGCCGAAACTGACCCTGATCATGGGCGGCAGCTTTGGCGCTGGAAACTACGCCATGTGCGGCCGCTCGTATGATCCGCGCTTCCTGTTCATGTGGCCGAACGCGCGTATCTCCGTCATGGGCGGTGAGCAGGCTGCAAGCGTGCTTGCCACTGTCCGCCGCGACGGCATGGAACGGCGCGGCGAGGAATGGTCCGCAGAGGATGAGGAGGCTTTCAAGGCCCCTGTCCGCGACCAATATGAGGCGCAGGGCCGCCCGTATTTCGCCAGTGCGCGCATGTGGGATGACGGCGTGATCGACCCTGCCGATAGCCGCAAAGTCCTGGGCCTTGCCCTTTCTGCAGCATTGAACGCGCCGATTGAAGAGACGCGCTTCGGCCTGTTCCGGATGTAGAGGCAGAAATCATGATCAAAAAGTTACTTATCGCGAACCGGGGCGAAATCGCCTGCCGCATCATCCGTTCCGCCCGGGCAATGGGCATCCGTACCGTCGCTGTGTATTCGGAGGCGGACGCCAATGCGATGCATGTGCGGATGGCAGATTCCGCACGTCTGATCGGCCCTGCATCCGCGGCGCAAAGCTATCTGGTGATTGAGAAAATCATTGCAGCGGCGCGGGCGGAAGGGGCGGAAGCAATTCATCCGGGGTATGGTTTCTTATCCGAACGTGCCGCCTTTGCGGATGCATGCAAGGAGGCTGGCCTGATCTTCGTTGGTCCATCCGCCGATGCCATTCGGGCTATGGGTGACAAAGCCCGCGCCAAAGCGCTTATGGGCAAAGCAGGCGTGCCGCTGACACCTGGATATCATGGTGAAGACCAGTCGGATGATCTGCTGGCAGATGAAGCTGCCAAGATTGGCTTCCCCGTATTGGTGAAAGCGTCTGCGGGCGGCGGTGGGCGTGGGATGCGCATTGTTGAAGCGGCGGAAGACTTGCAGGGTGCGATGGACGCGGCGCGGCGTGAAGCCAAGGCGGCGTTTGGCGATAGTACGCTGTTGCTGGAACGCTATCTTGGCCGCCCACGGCATGTCGAGGTGCAGGTGATGGCCGACAGTCACGGCAATGTCCTGCACCTGCATGAGCGGGATTGCTCCATTCAGCGCCGCCACCAAAAGGTTATTGAGGAAGCGCCCGCACCAAACCTAACCGATGCCACCCGCAAACAATTGACCGATGCCGCCGTCGCAGCGGCCCGCGCTATTGATTACGTCGGTGCCGGTACGTGCGAATTCCTGGTCGACGAAGACGGCAGCCCGTATTTCATCGAAATGAACACTCGTATTCAGGTCGAGCATCCCGTGACGGAGATGATCACCGGATTGGACCTCATTGAACTGCAACTCCGTGTTGCTGGCGGGGAGGCGCTGCCACTGACCCAGGATGAAGTGCAGTGCAAAGGGTCAGCCATTGAAGCCAGGCTTTATGCCGAGGACCCCACACGTGGGTTCCTGCCACAAACCGGCACGCTGACGGCCTTCGATGTTCCCAGTAATCCCGGCCGGGTGCGCGTTGATACGGGCGTTCAGACCGGTGACGCGATCTCCGTCCACTATGATCCGATGATCGCCAAGGTGGTCGCTTGGGCCGAAACGCGGGATCTGGCCGCGCGGGAACTGACATCGGCACTTGCTGGCACAGCGATCGCGGGTGTGACGACCAATATTGGTTTCCTAGCGGATACGCTGCGCCACCCGGCATTCTTGAATGTGGAATTGGATACGCATTTTATTGAGCGTCATGAGGCGGACCTGCTTGGTGGCGAGCCCGCGCCGTCGATGGAAGCTATCGCCGCTGCCGTGGCACTTATGCTGGAGGAGCAGGCCGCGAGTGCTAAAGCGCTTGCAGGTGCAGACCATGCCTCGCCTTGGGCAGAGAATGATGGCTTCCGGCTCAATCAGGACCTTGCCGAGCTATACCGCTTCCAAAGCCTGGACGATGCCGTCGATGCGACCCTGACTTGGGCGCGGGGTGGTCAAAGCCTGTCTGTCGGTGATGTTGTGCAGCCGTTCGCATATTCCGCTCCCAGTGAGGACGGCGGTGTATGGACGATCAAGTTGAGCGACCGCACCTTCCAGGCCCGCATTGCCCGGGCCGGACAGGATATTGTTGTCGGTGCGGATGGCCGCCGCTGGCGCCTGTCGCCGCTTGTATTGGGTGCAGATACTGGCGGGGATGCTGGCCCTGGATCACTCTCTTCACCCATGCCCGGCAAGATCGTGCGCGTCGAAGTGAAGGCAGGCGATAAGGTGATGAAGGGCGATCCGTTGGTCGCGCTGGAAGCCATGAAGATGGAGCATGTGATTACAGCACCGGCGGATGGTGTGGTTGAAAGTGTCAATTGCGCACTTGGCGATCAGGTCGAGGAAGGCATCGCGCTGGTCGCGTTTGAGCAAGCATGACGGACCGGCTGATCATCGGCATTTCGGGGGCTTCCGGCGTTATCTATGGCGTGAGAGCGCTGGAGCTGCTGGCGGACCTGCCCATTGAAACCCATCTGGTGATGACCAAGGCTGCCGAAATTACGCTTGCTTACGAAACGTCGATGAAAGTGCAGCAGGTCAAAGACCTGGCGGATCATGTGCATGGCGCGGCTGACATCGCTGCCAGTATTTCATCCGGCTCCTTCAAGACGCGGGGCATGCTGGTGGCACCGTGTTCTATCCGCAGCCTTTCCGAAATCGCATATGGCAATACCAGCCACTTGCTGACCCGGGCAGCCGATGTTGTGTTGAAAGAACGCCGCCGCCTTGTGATGCTGCTCCGCGAAACACCGCTGCATCTTGGCCATATGCGGGCAATGACAGCAGCGACGGAAGCGGGCGCTATCGTGATGCCGCCCGTTCCGGCGTTCTACGCAAAGCCTGAAACGCTAGACGATATGGTGAACCATACTGTCGGTCGTGCGCTTGATCTGTTTGAGATCGACACAGGCCACGTCCAACGCTGGGGCGAAGATGTTGGCCGACGGAAGTGACTACTTCCTGATCCGCTTGAGGAACCAGGCCAACATCAGGCGCAAGCCAATGCCGGAGCGGATTTCAAACTCCTCAAAATGAAAACGTGAGCGCCGGAGGCCAAGGGCTTGGAAATCCCGTTGCAAGGTTTCCCGCATCGGCTTTGGCCCACAGAATGCTGCAGATATCTCAGGCACTGGGGCCTCAATGGACTGAGCTATTGTCGCGGCGGTGAGCCGTGGTGCTTTGCCAGATTCAACCAGCACCAGATTGAAACCATCGTTTGCCGCAGCAATCGCTTCAAGCGTATCCAGATGCGCCGCACTTTCGCGAGATTTGATGCAGTAGAAAAGCCAGACTGGCGGGGCATTGGCTTCAAGCGCTTCTGCCCACGCGACAAACGGCGTGACGCCAATGCCAGCAGCAATCCATACTTCCGGCCCGCCGCCAGACTTCCGTTGGAAACGGCCATAGGGGCCAGCGACCTTGGCCTTAATGCCTGGCTTCAGCGCTGGACCCAACACATCCGTGAAGTCGCCGAGCGGTTTGATGGTGAAACGGATGCGCCTGTCATCTGCAGGCCCTTGGCTAATGGTGAAGGGATGCGGCTCCGTAAATCCAGGGGCTGCGAATTTTACGAATGCGAACTGTCCAGGCGCTTGCCGCATGCCTCGGCCCGCCGCTGGCGCCAGCGTGACCGCTAAAGCGTCTCCGGCCCGCCCAACTGTGTCCACGACATAGTTATGGGCGTTGGCAAGGCGGCCTGAAATTAGAAGCGTGTAGAGATATGAAAGTATCCCGATCACACAGAACGCCAGCACGTAAAGCCCAGCCGGGTCCGTCAATGCGAATGGTTTCAGAATGAACGCAAAATGGAAGGCGGAGGCCGCGTAGAACCCGCCGATAAACCGGTGGGTCAGGCGCCAAAGGTGATATGGCACAAAGGTCGCGATGGTGATGACCACCAGCGCCAAAATCCCGTACAGGCTGATTTCACCGAAGGTTTCAGCGACCTCGACCAGCAGGGTCTCAGCGCCAAGGCCATCCATTTCGGCGTCAATCGTATCGTGCAGCAGAATGAATGCGAGCGCGCTAATGCCGAGCCATTTATGCAGCACATAAATCCGGTCGAGGCCGCCGAAAATCACTTCAAGCACGCGAAAGCGGGTCGCCAAGAGCTGCGATATGGCCATCACAATCAGCGCTGCAGAGCCAAAATACTGGCTCAACAGCGCGATTGGATCATGCTGGCCTGCCAGTGCTGCAAACCACGGAATAGGCACAGCCAAAGACGCTGCAACCAGTAGAAGACCTAATGGCCGCATCGCCATCTTCTGTATCATTTAGGCGCTGAGGGCGCCCCCGCTTTATTCGTCCCAGACCTTTAACGGCAGTGGCAGCTTATCGAAAGCACTTTCTGGCAATGGTTGGTCCGGCTGAACGCCTTCCATCTCCAGCAAGGACATCACCTGGCGGACATGCTGGGTAGAATGCCAGACCGTGCGCTCCAGCACTTCGTGGGCTTGCTGTTTGCCGTAATAGGTCGCCATTTCGCCCGTGCAGATGTTGGCACCTTCTGATTCTGCCCATGCTTTGAAGTCCAGCCGCATGGCTTCACCAAAATCGGCAATCTCATCCGGCGTTTGCATATCTTCGGGCGGCGGTGCCACCAATTGCTCGTAAACAAGCGGCTCGCCAGCGCGACGTGCGCCAAGGAACGCAGTCGGGATCTGGAAGATGTGATGCATCAGCACGCGGTAGCTGCGCGGACGGTTCGGTAGTTCTTTCGCCAAGGCTGATTGTGGCATTTGGCGGACATAGCGCGTCGCCGCCTGCCAGATCATGTCGCCACGTGCGGCCAATTCAGCTTGAGTGAGCTTGGGGCCAACGTCTTCGTTGATGCCCAGAAACTCCACGACGTCGCGGACATTCTGCGCGAAAACGAACTTATCGCCCTTGGAAACAACAGGAACGGACCGCGCACCAAGCGCCTGCAATGCAGCCATTCCGTCATCATCATTAGCGACGTCTATCGATTTGAACTCAATCCCACGGATCGAGAGGAATTCTTTAATCCTGAGGCAGCTTGTTCAATGAGGCTGCCAAAAGACTGAAATTGCTTCAGCCATGTGTTCCTCCTGCAATGTTCGTCTATCATGGGGGCGAACATCATAATTTGTCGAGTGAGGAAACTGTAATGTCTGAATTGAAACGGAAACTGCTTGCGCGTGAGTTTGTGTCGGCCCCCGGCGTGTTTGACGGGATTTCCGTGCGCACTGCGGATCCAATGGGCTTCGATGCGCTGTATATGACCGGCTATGGCACGGTCGCATCGCATCTGGGGCTGCCCGATGCAGGGATCGCCAGCTACCGGGATATGGTCGAGCGGGTGAAAGTGTTTTGCGGTATCGCCAACACGCCGATCATCGCGGATGGCGATACGGGCTATGGTGGATTGATGAACGTTCAGCACACCGTTGAGGGCTATGAGCAGGCAGGGGCTGCGGGTATCCAGCTAGAGGACCAGGAGTTTCCGAAGAAATGCGGCCACACGCCCATGCGCCGCGTTATTCCGCTTGATGACATGGTGCGGAAGCTCGAGGTCGCTGTTGCTTCGCGCCGGTCCGATGACTTTTTGATTATTGCGCGCACGGACGCCCGCACGGGCCTTGGGTTGGATGAAGCGATTAAGCGCGGGAAGGCGTTCAAGGAAGCGGGCGCAGATGTTGTTTTCGTCGAGAGCCCGGAGAGCGAGGCGGAGATGGAGCAGATTTGCGCTGAAATCGATGCGCCCTTGCTCGTGAACGTGGTGGAAGGCGGCAGCACGCCGGTGCTGTCGGTCGCGGAATACAAGCGCATGGGATACGCCATGGCGATATATCCTGGCTCTGGCTTTCTAGCCATTGGTGCCGCCCTTCAAACCGTCTACAGCCAGATCCTGGAAACAGGCTCCAGCATCGGTGCGGACACGCCTTTGGCCAATTTCATGGAGTTCTCAAAACGCATGGGTTTTGAGGCCGTGTGGGACTTCGAAAAGAAATGGGCGGACGATTAACCGGGCTTCTTCATTTGTCTGCAAACAAAAGGCGCTACAAAGCGCATAGGCGTGAGCGGCGTCACATTGACCCAGCCGAAATTTAAGCAGAAACTATGCTTAACGCGTGGGGGGCGGTTAGTTTTTCAAATAAACGTCGCGATACACGTTAGCAACACTTGAAACCATCTTTGGGGGGAGACACCAATGGCTTTTGCAGGAAACGATCTGAACGATTTTATGGAAGGCGTAAAAAAGCGCAGTCCTGGCGAAACAGAATTTCACCAAGCGGTGCAGGAGGTCGCAGCGACCATCCTGCCGTATATTGAAGACAAGCCCGAATACAAGACCAACATGATTCTGGAGCGGATGACCGAGCCAGATCGGGTTATCTCCTTCCGCGTGACATGGCAGGATGACGACGGCAATGTCCGCGTGAACCGTGGCCATCGGGTGCAGTTCAACAACTCCATCGGCCCGTATAAAGGCGGCATTCGCTTCCATCCGTCCGTAACGCTGTCAGTGCTGAAGTTCCTCGGCTTTGAGCAGACCTTCAAGAACTCCCTGACGCAGCTACCCATGGGCGGCGGCAAGGGCGGCGCGGATTTCAACCCTAAGGGCAAATCTGACGCTGAGATCATGCGTTTCTGCCAAGCGTTCATGACCGAGCTTTCCAAATATATCGGCCCTGATATCGACGTTCCGGCTGGCGATATTGGCGTTGGCGGTCGTGAGATTGGCTTCATGTTCGGCCAGTACAAGCGCATGACCAACCGCTTTAACGGCGTGCTGACAGGGAAAGGCCGTGAATTTGGCGGTTCCCTGATGCGTCCGGAAGCAACCGGCTATGGCGCGGTCTACATGCTCGAAGACATGCTGCACACACGCGGTCTTGAGATTGATGGGCATAAGGCCGTCATCTCCGGTTCCGGTAATGTGGCGACCCATGCGGCGGAAAAAATCATCCACCGTGGCGGGACCGTGCTGACACTCTCCGATTCTGGCGGGTTCATCTATGACAAGGACGGCATCACGCTCGAACGCCTCCAGTGGATCAAAGACCTCAAAGAAAAGCGTCGCGGTCGTATTTCCGAATACGCGGACGAGTTTAAAGGCACTGAATTCCATGAAGGTCGTCCCTGGAACGTCGCTTGCGACATGGCGCTGCCTTGCGCCACCCAGAACGAGATTAACGCGGATGAAGCTGAAGCGCTCGTCAAGAATGGCTGTATCGCTGTATCTGAAGGCGCTAACATGCCGACGACGATTGACGGCATTAACAAGTACCAAGCTGCGAAGATCCTTTACGGACCGTCCAAGGCTGCGAATGCCGGCGGCGTTGCGACCTCCGGCCTCGAGATGAGCCAGAATGCGGCCCACATCTCCTGGAAGGAAGAAGAGCTTTCCAAGCTGCTGCGTGACATCATGAGCAACATTCATGCTGCATGCGAAGAATACGGCAAAGAAAGCGACGGCTACATTGACTACATGAAGGGCGCAAACATCGCCGGCTTCCGCAAGGTTGCTGACGCCATGTTGGCCTTCGGCGCCGTTTAAGGTTTCTGCTTAACCGCAGGCGCCCCCCTCACCCTATCCCTCTCCCCCCTTTGGGGGCGAGGGGACCTAAGGCTTCCTCTTTTAGAACCCTCGCCCCCCATAGGGGGGAGAGGGCAGGGTGAGGGGGGCGCCCGTGGGCCGGACAGGTGTTCCAAAGCTATGTAACACTTGAACACATTCTGCTGTTCTACCAACGGTCGGGGCGTAAAAGCGCCCCGACCGTTTGCGTTCTGCCTTGCTTTTTCAGCCCAAGCAGCCACTTTTGAACCCATGAAAAAGCTTCTGACACTTTCTGGCGTTTGCTTGGCCCTGTCGTTAGCGACGCCCGCATTCGCGCACGAAACCTGTCCCGCACCGGGCGAGTGGTTCACGCCGGGGGCGGAAGTGCCAACCCGCGCCCGCGCCGCTATCGCGACTTTAGCGAAGGCGGATGTGGTGTTGCTGGGCGAACATCATGGCGACAGGGATATCCATCTTTGGCAGGCAGCGACGGCAGCCGCCATCGCTGCCCAGCGTGGCCCCGTGCAATACGGCTATGAGATGTTTCCGCGAACCTCCCAACCCGCACTCGACGCGTGGAGCCACGGCGAAACCAGCCGCCATGGGTTCTTAGCCTCTGCCGGGTGGACGGACGTTTGGGGCTTCGCTGCCAATGCTTATGACCCAATTTTGCGCCTGCCGCGCCTGCAAAAAGCGCCTGCTATCGCGCTGAATGTTGACCGCGCGTTGATCCGGCGCGTGGGTAAGGAAGGCTGGGCGGCCGTGCCTGAGGCAGACCGCCTGGGCATTAGCGACCCGGCGGCGGCGCTACCGGAATACAGAACCAAGCTCGGCGAAATCCTTGGTATGAAAGCCAGCGGGGCCGCGCCGGAATTCAAAGACCGTCACGGGGGTGGACACGGTGAAGGCAAAGGCGAAAGCCCCCACAAACCCGACGCTGCAAAGAAATCCCAAATGGCGGAACGCTTTATTGAGGCGCAATTGGTTTGGGACAGGGCATTCGCAGAAGCCATTGCTGCAGCCCTGAAGGCAAGTCCAAGCCAGCCCGTGATCGCCTTTATGGGTCGGGGGCATGTGGATTATGGCCACGGCGTGAAACACCAATTACAGGACCTTGGCGTGATGAACGTCGCAACCGCGGTCCCGCTTGATGGCGGCGAAGGCTGCCATTTGGACGCCGACGCGGCGGGCCGTCCGCTCGCGGACCTCGTCTACGGCCTGCCAGAACGCCATGAGGAGCCACAGCCTGCGCCGCGCCCGAAGATTGGCGTGTTCATCGCTAATGCAGACGGCGGCGGCGCCAGCATCACCCGCGTGTCACCGGACTCGCCCGCTGAGGCGGCAGGCTTCATGGCTGGCGATGTGGTGTCGCTGGCTGCCGGCCAACCTGTCACCCGCGCGGCGGACCTTGGTGCAGCTATCCGCCGCCATAGCTGGGGCGCATGGCTGCCATTCAGCATCACGCGCGATGGCGAAGCGATGGAGCTTCTGGTGAAACTACCAGCATCACCGCCCAAATGAGGCGCTTGGCGGTGAGCGCTATGGTGCGGCGGGCCACATTGGGTTTTATAGCCGTATGCACTGTCCTGGCAGGGCCTTTAACCGGCGCAATTTTGAAAGCGCCTGCTTGGGCGAATCAGGCCGTTGCGCAGCCGGTCACCGATAAAGATATCCGCTGGCGCATGCCAGTTCGGCTTCACTTCGATCCGAACGCAGGTCAGCTTATCGGCGAAGCACTGAGCCACAGCGGGGAGAGCCTGCCACTCCTGATAACACTGCCGTCATTGGCAGAGACGGCTGATCCTTTTGACGGCTATCTCGATCAATCCGGTGGGTTGGTCCCGGTCTCCCGCGAATGGTTGCCAGACTTGCCAGGCGTTGCCGCTGGATGGACCGTCACGATCGAAACCCCGCCTGGGTATTCGGCAGTCCCGTATCCCGGCGGCACTGTGCAGCAATCGGCTTCGGGCAATCTGACAACATTTGAAGCACAGCCCTTAATCGCGCGTGCACCACTCATCATCGGCAAGTTCGAGATGGCTGAGCGCGAGGCTAACGGTGTCACGCTCCGCACGTTCTTTACCAAGCAAAACGCGCGGCTGGCTGACAGCTATCTGGATGCTGCAGGGGAAGCTATCGCTAGCTTGAGCGACCGGATCGGGCCATATCCCTATGAGGCCTTTTCCGTCGTGGAAAGCCCTCTGCCGGTTGGGATCGGTTATCCTGGCTTCACGCTTGTCTCTGGCCGCATTCTGCCGATGCCTTTCATGCGCGGACGCTCGCTTTGGCACGAAATCGCCCATGTCTGGTGGGGCAATGGCGTGTTTGTGGATTATGAGCGCGGCAATTGGGCAGAGGGTTTCGCCGCATTTTTCGCCGATTACGCGCTTGCCGAATCCGCTGGCAAAGGCCTGGAGCATCGCTACGACTGGCTGCTTGAATATGATGCGCTGCCGGGGTCTGCAGACTACCCGCTCCGCCAATTCGTCACGAAAAGCCATGGCCAATCCCAGGCTATTGGTTATGGCAAAGCAGCGATGGTGCTGGTGATGCTGCGGCAGAAAATCGGCCTTAAGGCATTCGATGCTGGGGTGCAGCGTTTTTGGCGGGTGAACAAGTTCAAGACTGCCAGCTGGACAGAGATTGAGGCTGCGTTCCAAGCAGAAACACCTATGCCGCTTGGGCCATTTTTCCAACGCTGGCTGGATGAACCGGGCGCGCTTGCTGCAAACGCTGCCGACACAGATTTCCTGACATTTCGTAGTTTGGCGCAGAATGAACGCATCCAAACGCTCCGCAGTCTCTCAAGTGCCGCCGCAGTCGCAATTGAAGCACTGCCTGGCGCGCCAGTATCCACGGACATTGGCAAACTGAACGCGCCGGACGGCTTGCCTGTGTTAGTTGGCTCGCGCGCGGCACTGCAGGCTCGCGTTGCCAAAATGCCGCCAACCGGTGTCGCTGCGATATGGGCGACCCAGGACAAACAAGGCCGAAACGTCATCGCCATCCATGCGCCAGACGACCGCACATTGACCGGCCTTGTCGCGAGATCACGGCATTATGGTCGCTGGTCCTGGTTGGTCGTGCAGGAGTCCGGGCGACCGCAACGTGGGCGGTGGGAGATTGGCGGTTAGGGTGTGATGACCCGCAGGCGCCACCCTCACCCTGATCCCTCTCCCTCCGCTGGAGGGCGAGGGGACCCTCACGAAGTCCGCGTTGTTTCCTTTTTAGAACCCGCGCCCCCCAACGGGGGTAGAGGGCAGGGTGAGGGGGGTGACTGCGGAAATAGTACAGGACAAACCAGCTCCCACTACCGCCCCTATCCCCGTTTCGCTGGTACTGCATCCGCAAACGTGTGTTCTTTGGCAGGAAAGGCCCGTGTCCGCACATCAGCGGCATATTGGGCGATGGCGTCATCTGCTGCAGTGCCAAGCTCGGCATAGACTTTGGCGAATTTGGGCCGGAAATCTGGGAACATGCCCAGGATATCATCGACCACCAGAATTTGGCCGTCGCAGGCCGGTGATGCGCCGATGCCAATGGTTACCGCAGGCGTTTCCTGGGTGATGCGGCGGGCAATGCTTTCCGTCGATTTCTCAATCACGATGCCCCATGCGCCTGCATCACTGAGCGCGCGTGCATCTTCTGAAAGCCGGTCAGCGTCCCCGCCACGTCCTTGAACTTTGTAGCCGCCAAGTGCATTCACGGATTGTGGCGTCAGGCCAATATGCGCCAGCACCGGAATGCCGCGTGCCGCCAGGAATGCGACCGTTTCCGCCATATGCGCGCCGCCTTCTAGCTTCACGGACCCACAGCCCGTCTCCGCCATGATCCGTGCGGCGTTACGGAATGCTTGCTCTGGGGATTCCTCGTATGCGCCAAACGGCATGTCGATCACGATCAAGGATCGCTCGGAATGCTCTACGACCGCGCGGCCATGGGCAATCATCATGTCCATGGTGACGCCAACGGTGGAGGGCATACCGTAAATCGTCATGCCGAGCGAATCGCCCACCAGGATGAAATCGCAGTGGCGATCCACCAATGAGGCGATGGGTGCGGTATAGGCCGTTAGGCTGGCGATCGCGGTTTTCCCCTTCATCGCTTGAATAGCGGGCGCTGTCAGGCGGCGGATCGGCGTTTGCTTGCTCATGTCTCAGCTCACATTACGGTGCGACAGGACTGGCGCTTCTAGGTATCAGGCTTATGTTCTATGCCAAGCAACCAGCCATGAGAGAGCATAATCCAATGATCCAAGGCCTGCACCACGCTGCATATCGCTGCGAAAACTCCGAAGAAACGCGGAAGTTCTATGAAGAATTCCTGGAGCTTCCGCTCGCCCGCGCGCTTAAAATCAACATGACCAAATCTGGCCGTGAGGCTGCGGTGCTGCATACGTTTTATCAGATGGGCGACGGGTCTTTTCTGGCCTTCTTCGAAGAACCAGGCGAAGCATTCGACTTCAAAGCACAACGGGATTTCGACCTGCACCTAGCGCTCGAGGTGGATCATGACACACTCCATCGCATGCTGGCGAAGGGCAAAGCGGCAGGCGTTGAAACGCGAGGTCCGTCTGATCATGAATTCATTGATTCGATCTATTTCCGTGACCCGAATGGCTATGTGATTGAGTTGACGGCGGTCAAAGCCGGCGGCCCCGGCAAAGCGTCTGAAGCGCGGACCATTCTGGCTGACTGGACGGCGGACCAGCACGGCTGATAATCCTGGCGGCTACCGTGTTGTTGAAGGAATGCCGCCATGCGCGCCGTCGTTGCCGAAAAGGTCTCAAAACCTGAAGACCTGACGATCATTGAACTGCCGGAACCCACACCCGGCCCCGGCCAGATTAGGATTGATGTGAAGGCGACGGCGCTGAATTTCGCCGATACGCTGATTATTGGCCACAAATACCAAGTGCGCCCGGACTTTCCCTTCAGCCCGGGTTTCGAAGTGGCTGGCGATGTATCGGCGGTTGGACCGGGGGTTACGGATTTCAAACCGGGCGACCGCGTTATCGCCACCATGGATTACGGCGCTTATCGTGAGCAGGTGATCGTTGAGGATTATCTGGCGCATCCGTTCCCGGACGCGATGGACTACGTGACTGCAGCCTCATTCCCCGTGGCTTATGGTACCAGCTATGTCGGCCTGTTGCGCCGCAGCCACATTGCTCCGGGTGAGACAGTGTTGGTGCATGGTGCTGCTGGGGGTGTCGGGCTGACAGCGGTTGAGATTGCCAAGGCAGCGGGCGCACAGGTGATCGCCACGGCGGGTTCCGACGAGAAAACCGCCATCGCCAAAGCCCATGGTGCCGACCACGTCATCAATTACACGACCGGGCCGATCCGGGACCGGGTGAAAGAACTCACCGACGGGAATGGTGCCGACGTGATTTATGACCCCGTTGGCGGCGATATATTCGATCAGTCCCTGCGCTGCATCAATTGGGGCGGGCGCATTCTGATCATTGGTTTTGCTGCGGGGCGGATTCCGGAAATCCCAGCGAACATGCTGCTGGTCAAAAGCTGTTCCGCCATCGGCGTCTTCTGGTCCTCACACCGCCGCCGGGAGCCGGAATCGCTGCGTCAGGACTACAAGCAACTGTTTGATTGGTGGAGTGACGGTAAGCTCAAGCCATTGGTGGGGGCCACATATCCACTGGATCAGGCTGGTGCGGCGATGACTGCATTGCTGTCCCGCAAAGTCGCGGGCAAGATTGTGCTTGAGGTTTAATTCCAAGGAAGAATGAACGATGAAGATCGGCATTATCGGCGCGGGTGCGATGGGGTCTGTTTATGCAGGCCTGATGGCGGATTCTGGCCATGACGTTTGGATGTTCGACAATTGGGCAGAGCATGTCGCCGCCATTAACGCCAATGGCCTGAAGGTCGAAGGTGCATCAGGCGACCGGGTGGCGAAGCCCCATGCTACGTCAAATGCGGCGGATGCAGGCGTTGTCGAGCTGGCTATCGTTGCGACGAAGGCGATGCAGACAAAAGCCGCGGTTGAAGCGGCGGCACCCATGCTGGGGCCCAATACAGCCGTGCTGACGCTACAGAATGGCCTCGGCAATGTTGAGCGTATTCAGGAACTTGTGGACCCAAAAAACGTGCTTTGCGGCATCGCTGGTGGGTTCGGTGCCTCCATGGTGGGGCCGGGGCATGTGCATCATAACGGCATGGAAGCCATCAACATCGCGGAAGCTGCGAGTGGCCTGACTGACCGGGTGGAAAATGTTGCGACAGCATGGCGGGACAGCGGGTTCAAAGTCGGCGTTTATGAAGATATCTGGCCGGTGGTGTGGTCAAAGCTGATGGCGAATATCGCCGTGTCCGCAACGTGCTCGTTAACGGGCATGCGGGTTGGGCAGATCATTCAGAACGAATGGGCCTGGGGTCTCAGCATGGATTGCGTGCGCGAAGCGGCGGCCTGTGCCGAAGCTAAAGGCATCAAGCTACTTTATGATGACCCCATTGCCTGGGTGCATGACTTCACCACCAAGATCCCAAACGCCCGGCCATCAATGTACCTGGACACGCAAGCGGGCCGCGTTTCCGAAATCGGTTCCATCCATGGCGGCGTTGTGGATGAGGGCATCAAGCTTGGCGTTCCAACGCCGACATGTGCCTTCATGGTGCGCGCGGTAACGGCGCTGCAGGAAAAGAATCGCATGCATGGTGCCGGAAGCGCGTATCAGGCGCTGTAGGGGATTTCTGAGAGGAACCCTCGCCCCCCAAATGGGGCAGAGGGCAGGGTGAGGGGGGAAGGTTGCGGGTTGGTGCTGAGCGGCAGCTGCGCCGAATTCCTCCAATCCGATAGCTCCACCCTCACCCTGCCCTCTGCCCCATTTGGGGGGCGAGGGGACCTTCACATAGGCCGCGACTGAAAATTCAAAGTTGGCGCTAGCCGCAAGAACCACTCCCGCCAAACTCACTGTCATAGAACTGCAATATAACTGTCATAGCAGTGTCCTACGCGCGGCCTATTCAATACCCGGCCCGCGCAGAGAAGTGTGGGCATGTTCCATACTTAACGTTTCCGAAGGAGGGCCAAGCCCTTGTTGAAACAAGTTATTACAGCATCCGCAGCGCTTGCGTTCGCAGCTTCCGCAGGGGCGGTGCAGGCGCGCGAGCAGATTCGTATCGTTGGCTCTTCGACGGTATTTCCGTTCTCGACAGCGGTGGCCGAGACATTCGGCCGAACGACGGATTTCAAAACGCCAGTGGTCGAGAGCACGGGCTCTGGCGGTGGATTGAAACTGTTCTGTGGCGGTGTCGGCGTTGGGCATCCAGATATGACCAACGCATCACGGCGGATCAAGCAATCCGAAGTGGATCTTTGCGCAGCCAATGGCGTCACCGAAATCACTGAGGTGAAGATTGGCTATGATGGGATTGCGCTCGGTCGATCCAAGGCTGGCGGTGATCTTTCCTTGACCAAGGCGCAGATATTCCTGGCACTCGGCAAGATGGTGCCCGTTGATGGCAAGCTGGTTCCCAATCCCTACATGATGTGGAGCCAGATTGACGCCAGCCTGCCGGCGACCAAGATCGAAGTGATGGGCCCACCTCCCACGTCCGGCACGCGCGATGCGTTCGTGGAACTCGTGATGCGCGAAGGTGCTGAACATTTCCCTGAAATCAAAGCGTTGAAGGCCGATAAAAACGCCTTTCGCAGTATCTCTGACGCGATGCGTGAAGATGGGGCGTTTGTCGAAACCGGTGAGAATGACAACCTGATCGTTCAGAAGCTTCAGGCAAATCCGAACGCTGTCGGCATCTTCGGCTTCTCATTCCTCGATCAGAATGCTGACGTGATTAAGGGGTCCAAAGTTGAAGGCGTCGAGCCGACGTTTGACGCCATCGCGGATGGCGAATACGGCGTCTCCCGTTCGCTCTATTTCTACGTCAAGAAAGCGCATATCGGTGTTGTGCCGGGGATGCTGGAATTTGTCGAAGAATTCGTGAGCGACAAAGCCTATGGCGAAGAAGGCTATCTAACCGATAAGGGCCTGATCCCGCTGACGGAAGAAGAACGCGAAGCCATGACTGAACAAGCGACCGGCCTTGTGCCGCTCAAGCTTTAGTCGGCATAGAGCTGTAACGAACCTCCCCCAAGGATTGGCGAGCGCACATCCATGCAAATCTGGTTGATCCTTGGGGTAATTCTTCTGCTGGCCGCCTATGGCTATCAGCGCGGCAAAGGCGGGGCGTTGGCGGCTGTCAGCGGTGACGCTTCCCAGCTCCATTCCCTGCCCTCATATCACGGTGCCTATGTCGCACTTTGGGCGGCGATCCCGGCATTGATCGCCTGCGTGATCTGGCTGAGCGCTGAACATCAGATCATAGAGGCGCTCGTCGTCAGCGGCCTTTCGGCTGAGAGCCAAGCGCTTGAGCCGCAACGTTTGGCGCTGTTGATGAGCGATATTCGCAATCTCTCAAGCGGTGATATCGTTCGTGCCGACCCTTCCTTGGAAGTGCAGGCTGCGGCAGCGCGGTATACGGAACTCGCCAGTATTTCTCTCTACGCCAAGTTTGCTGTCATCGCGGCTCTATCTGCCATCTGCCTATTTTTCGCCAAGAAACGCATTGCTGGCCAATTTCGGGCAAGGAACCGCGTAGAGCGGATTGTCCGCTATATCATGATCGCGGCCTCTGTGATCGCGATCCTAACGACCATCGGCCTCGTTCTCTCGCTGCTGTTTGAGGCATGGCGCTTCTTCTTGCGCGTACCATTTCATGACTTCTTGTTCGGCACCCACTGGAGCCCACAAACGGCGATCCGCGCCGATCAGGTGGGGGCCAGCGGCAGCTTCGGCGCTATCCCAATTTTCGCAGGCACGCTACTGATCACCCTGATCGCCATGCTGATCGCCGTGCCGCTTGGCCTGTTTTCGGCCATCTATATGTCCGAATATGCCAGCCCACGCGCACGCGGCGCGATTAAGCCGCTTTTGGAAGTACTGGCGGGCGTTCCAACTGTCGTTTATGGCCTGTTCGCAGCGCTCACAGTCGGCCCCTATGTTCGCGGATTCGGGGAGAGCTTTGGCATTGATGCCAGTTCGGAATCCGCACTGGCGGCAGGTCTGGTGATGGGCGTGATGATCATCCCGTTTGTCTCATCACTCTCAGATGACGTAATCAACGCCGTGCCGCAAACCTTGCGTGACGGCTCATATGCACTGGGCGCAACGCAATCTGAAACGATCCGACAAGTGGTGTTGCCGGCTGCATTGCCTGGCATCGTTGGGGCTGTGCTGCTGGCTGTCAGCCGGGCGATTGGTGAGACGATGATTGTCGTCATGGCCGCCGGTCTCGCGGCGAACCTCACTGCCAATCCGTTTGAAGCGGTGACGACAGTGACAGTGCAGATCGTGACGCTACTCGTGGGCGATCAGGAGTTCGACAGCTCCAAGACGCTCGCCGCATTTGCGCTGGGCTTGGTGCTGTTCTTCGTGACGCTCGCCCTGAACATCATCGCCCTCAAGGTGGTGCGGAAATATCGAGAAAAATATGACTGACCGCGAACAAAGCACGGGCATCGCCGTGGATTCGGCAGAGGTCAAACATGCGCGCAAACGCTACCGTGCCGAACGCCGGTTCCGCATGTATGGCGTGGCTGCTATCGCAGCCGCGGCGGGTATGTTGGCGCTGCTGGTGATCTCCATCGTCGCGACGGGATGGACGGCCTTTTACCAGCATAGCATCGCTCTGGATGTGACGTTTGAAGCCAAAGTCATTGATCCTAAGGGCGGCCGGGACCCATCAGTATTGGCGCGAGCGGACTATCGCAAACTCGCACGGGCCTCCCTGCGTAAACTGTTCCCAGACGTGAAGAAGCGCGGCGATAAGCGGAAGCTCTATGGCTTGCTCAGCATTGGCGTTGATCAACAACTGGCCGAACTGGTTGCCGCAGACCCAAGCCTGATTGGCCAAACGCGGCGGGTTGAAATCTATGCGTCCGATGATGTGGACAGCTTCCTCAAAGGCTTCATTGACCGCGAGGCACCAGAATCCGACCGCCGTATCAAAGACAAAGAAATCGCATGGCTGGATAAACTGGAAACCGATGGCGCGATTACGTCACATCTGAACCTGCGCTTTTGGACAAAGGGCGATAGCCGGGAACCTGAACTGGCGGGCTTCTGGGGCGCGATGGTTGGTTCATTCTTCACGCTGTTGGTCACACTTGCCCTGAGCTTCCCGGTCGGTGTTTTGGCAGCGACATATTTGGAAGAATTCGCACCGAAGAACCGCTGGACGGATATTATTGAGGTCAACATCAATAATCTGGCGGCGGTCCCGTCCATCGTGTTTGGTCTGTTGGGGTTAGCGGTCTTCCTGAACTTCTTTGGCCTTCCGCGTTCTGCACCGCTGGTTGGCGGCATGGTGCTGGCGTTGATGACCTTGCCGACGATCATCATCGCCTCGCGCTCAGCTTTGAAGGCAGTGCCGCCCTCTATTCGCGAGGCTGCGTTCGGTGTTGGTGCGTCTGAGCTCCAGGTGGTCACGCATCATGTGGTGCCATTGGCGCTCCCTGGCATTTTGACGGGGGCCATCATCGGCATGGCCCGCGCATTGGGTGAAACGGCACCGTTGCTGATGATTGGCATGGTCGCGTTCATCGTTGATATTCCGGGCTCGGTCACAGACCCGGCGACGGTTATGCCCGTCCAAATTTACCTTTGGGCAGACAGCCCGGAACGCGCATTTGTCGCGCGCACCAGCGCTGGTGTGATGGCGCTCCTCGGATTCCTCATGCTGATGAACGCGCTGGCCGTGATCTTGCGGAAGCGGTTCGAGCGGCGGTGGTAAGGACGAACAAGATGTTAGATAGCGAAACCAATTCAGCAACGATTGCAGACCCAAAGGTCGTCTGCCGGGATGTGTCCGTATCCTACAGCGGCAAGCAGGCGTTGTTTGATATCGACCTGGATATCGGCAGTCATCAGGTGACCTCGCTGATCGGCCCGTCCGGCTGCGGTAAGTCCACATTTCTGCGCTGCATGAACCGCATGAATGATGTGATTGACGGCTGCGTCGTCACGGGGTCCATCAGCGTAGATGGAGTCGAAATCCTAGACGATGAGATTGATGCGGTGCAGCTACGCCGCCGCGTCGGCATGGTATTCCAGAAGCCGAACCCATTCCCAAAGTCGATCTATGACAATATCGCCTACGGCCCCCGGATTCACGGCCTAGTGCGCGGTAAGGACGAGTTGGATGAGGTTGTGCAGACCAGTCTGGAACGGGCAGGCCTCTGGGAGGAGGTAAAGGATCGCTTGCTTCAACCGGGCACCGGCCTGTCAGGCGGCCAGCAGCAACGGCTGTGCATCGCGCGGGCGATTGCCGTCCGCCCAGACGTGATCTTGATGGATGAACCTTGCTCAGCCCTGGACCCAATTGCGACAGCGCGGGTGGAGGAGCTGATTGACGAACTTAAGCGTTCTTACAGCATCGTTATCGTCACCCATTCAATGCAGCAGGCGGCGCGGGTGTCCCAGCGTACAGCGTTCTTCCATTTGGGTATCGTGGTCGAAGTTGGCGAGACTGAGCAAATCTTCACCAATCCCCGGGACGAGCGCACCCAAGGCTACATCACTGGCCGGTACGGCTAAGCGACAGGAGCATTCAGATGCCAAATTCAGACGCACATATCGTCCGCTCATATTCGGACGAGCTTCAGAATATCTCCGCCCTGGTCGCGAAAATGGGCGGTCTTGCAGAAACGATCCTGACGGATGCGATGACCGCACTCGTCAAACGGGATGCGGACCTCTCCACTCAAGCGATCCAGGCCGATAAGCGCGTCGATAATCTCGATGCTGAAATCGAATATCAGGTCGTGCGGATGTTGGCGCTGCGCCAGCCGATGGCGGTCGATCTGCGCTCAATCATCTCCGCGCTGAAAATCGCGCAATCGCTGGAGCGCATCGCGGACCATGCGAAGAATGGCGCTAAGCGGGCATTGGTCATCAACCAGTCGCCGCCAATGGATGCGACACGCGGGATTGTTCGGCTTTCAGATGTCGCGCGGGAGATGCTGCGCAGCGTGCTCGACGCCTATGTGAATAGCGACGCAGAGGGTGCGGTCAAAGTCCGGGATCGGGATGAAGATTTGGATGTGCTGTATGACGGCTATTTCCGCGAATGCCTGACCTACATGATGGAAGACAACCGCAATATCACCGCCGCCACGCACCTTTTGTTCATCGCCAAGAACATTGAGCGGATTGGCGATCACTGCACGAATATCGCTGAAAATGTCTACTACATGCAGACCGGCGAACGCTTGAGCACGGCCCGTCCCAAGGGCGAAGACGCTATGGGCCTGAAAGCGGAATAACCGATCATGCAGCCCTACATCCTGATTGTTGAGGATGAACCCGATATCGTCGAGCTGCTGAAATACAATTTGGAAGCGGCAGACTACGAAGTTGGCATCGCACGCGATGGTGATGAGGCGGAAATCAGCGTCGCTGAACGCCAGCCGGATGCAATATTGCTGGATTGGATGCTGCCCGGCGTATCCGGGATCGAACTTTGCAGGCGGATTCGGCGGAGGCCCGAGACACGCATGTTGCCGATCATCATGCTAACCGCCCGCGGCGAGGAGACGGATCGGTTGCGCGGCCTGGATTCTGGTGCCGATGATTATGTGACCAAGCCGTTTTCACCAGCGGAAGTCATCGCCCGCCTCCGCGCCGTGTTGCGTCGCGCGCTTCCGTCTACGGCGGTTGAGACGCTTGAATATGAGGACATCATGCTTGATCTGGCAGGGCATCGGGTCGAGCGGGCAGGGCGGAACATTCATCTAGGCCCTACGGAATTCCGGTTGCTCCGTCATTTGATGGAACATCCGGGGCGCGTTTATTCCCGCGAGCAATTGCTGGATGCGGTGTGGGGCCGGGATATTTACGTTGAAGCGCGTACAGTTGATGTGCATATCCGCCGTCTTCGTAAGGCTTTGAACGAAGGTGATGCGGCAGATTTGATCCGCACCGTGCGGTCCGCTGGATATGCGCTCGACAAAGCTGGCTGACAGCGCCCGGCGCGCACGTTACAACAAGGCTCCACACAAGACTTGGAGCCGCCCAAAATGGCCGAAGCCGCTGCCGAAATCCCTGAAGACATTCGCGAAATGTCGTTCGAAGACGCGCTGGCGGAGCTTGAAGGCATCGTCCAACGCCTGGAGCAAGGCAAGGGTGCCCTTGAAGATTCCATCCACGCCTACGAACGCGGCTCCGCCCTGCGCCGCCATTGCGACGCCAAGCTGGCCGATGCCAAAGCGCGGGTAGAGCGGATTGCGATTTCTGGCGGGCAGGCGTCAACGACGCCGTTTGATGTTGAATAGGGTGCGGCTGGTGGATTGCATTTTGGGTTCTGATGGGTCGAACGCCCCCCTCACCCTGATCCCTCTCCCCCCGTTGGGGGGCGAGGAGACCCACACAGAGGTCGTCTCATCCTTTCTGAAACCCTCGCCCCCCAACGGGGGGAGAGGGCAGGGTGAGGGGGGCTTGCGCCGCTTTCCCAAGCTTGACGAATTGGCCCTATCCCTATGAGCGGCCCTCTCCAAGCCGCACTCGCTGAAATCGCGGGTGACACGAATGAGTTGCTGGCGGAGCTCCTGCCAGATCCAATGCCGCTTGGCGAAGAGCGGAAACTGGTTGAGGCGATGCGCTATGCTGTGCTTGGTCCCGGTAAGCGCTTCCGGCCGTTCTTGACCGTCGCCGCAGCCGCTGCGACTGGCGGCGATCACACCCGTGCGCTTCATGCGGGTGCCGCGATTGAATGCCTGCACGCCTATAGCCTCGTCCATGACGATCTGCCGGCGATGGATGATGATGATCTGCGCCGGGGGCGTCCGACCGTCCACAAGGAATATGACGAGGCCACAGCCATTTTGGCCGGTGACGCATTGCAGACAGAAGCTTTCCGCATTCTCGCCATGCCAGAGACCCATCCTGACGCCAATGTGCGCCTGGAACTGACCCGCGGCCTTGCCGTTGCTTCTGGAGCGCACGGCATGTGCGGCGGCCAGGCGCTTGATCTGGCAGCAGAAGGGGAGGCCAGCGAGATGGCGAGCGACATGGGCTGGGCGATCAGAATGCAGCGCCTGAAGACGGGCGCGCTGATATCATTCGCTTGCGAGGCTGGCGCTATCCTTGGCCAAGCCAATGGGCAAGCCCGGGCCGCGCTTTATGGTTACGGCATGGATATCGGGCTGGCTTTTCAAATCGCTGATGATTTGCTGGACCTTGAAGGAGATGAAGCGCAAGTTGGCAAGCGTCTGGCCAAGGATGCGGAGGCTGGCAAAGCCACGCTGCCCGGCGCCATGGGCATTCCGGAAGCCCGGCTTTATGCCGAGACGCTTGTGCGTCAGGCAGTTGCGAAGCTTGACTGCTTCGGATCGAGCGCCAATCTCTTGCGTGACGCAGCGCGCTTTTCGCTTCAGCGTCAAAGCTAGGAAGGGGCAGTTATATGACCCGCCGCCCGACCCCCCTACTGGATCGCATCCGTGATCCGGCTGATCTTCGCCAGATGCCGGAATCAGACCTGATCCGCCTGGCTGACGAACTGCGCTGGGACACGATTGAGAGCGTCGCCGAAACTGGCGGCCATCTAGGCGCTTCGCTCGGTGTCGTCGAGCTGACCGTCGCCCTGCATTATGTCTTCGATACGCCCCATGACCGGTTGATCTGGGACGTTGGCCACCAGTGCTATCCGCATAAAATCCTGACAGGCCGTCGTGATCGCATGGGCACACTCCGCCAAGGCGGCGGTATTTCTGGGTTCACCAAGCGAAGCGAGAGCGAATACGACCCGTTTGGGGCCGCGCATTCCTCCACATCAATCTCCGCCGGGCTTGGTATGGCGACGGCGGCGCATTTGATGGGCAAGGACAACCGCGCCATTGCCGTGATCGGTGATGGCGCGATGACGGCTGGCATGGCCTATGAAGCTATGAACAACGCTGGCGCGTCCGGTCTACCACTGGTCGTGATTTTGAATGACAACGATATGTCGATTGCTCCACCCGTGGGTGCGCTATCGGGCTACCTCTCCAGGCTGGCGTCCTCCAAGCCCTATTCCAGCTTACGTAGCATTGCGAAAGATGTGGCGAAGCTTTTCCCGAAGCCATTCGAGGAAGCCGCACGACGGGCCGAAGAATTGGCGCGCGGCATTGTTGGCGGCGGCGAGTTATTCCAGGCACTTGGCTTCTATTATGTTGGCCCAATTAACGGCCACTCGATTGCGGATCTAGTGCCGATCCTTCAGCATCTCAAGTCCCAAACCCATGGCGACCGGCCTGTGCTGCTGCATGTGGTGACGGAAAAAGGCAAAGGCTACAGCCACGCTGAAAAATCCGCCGATAAGTATCATGGCGTTTCCCAATTTAATGTGGAGACGGGCGAGCAAGCGAAAGGCACGTCAAAAGCGCCAAGCTATACGGGCGTATTCGCCGATACGCTGATCAAGCTGAAAGAACGCGACCCGCGGGTCGTCTCAGTGACTGCCGCCATGCCGTCTGGCACTGGCCTGGATAAGGTTGGAAAGTGTTTCCCAGATCGCACGTTTGATGTCGGCATTGCGGAGCAACACGGCGTCACTTTCGCCGCTGGCATGGCGACGGAAGGGATGCGGCCCTTCGTGGCGATATATTCCACGTTCCTGCAACGCGCCTATGACCAGATCGTCCATGACGTCGCGATCCAAAGCTTGCCAGTGCGGTTTGCGCTGGACCGGGCGGGCTATGTTGGTGCTGACGGTTCGACCCATTGCGGCGCGTTTGATGTGGCATATCTGGGTTGCTTGCCAAATTTCGTGCTGATGGCACCGTCAGATGAGGCCGAGCTTGTGCGCATGGTCGCGACATCTGCCCAGATAGACGACCGCCCCTCCGCCATCCGCTTCCCGCGCGGGGAGGGGACGGGCGTGGCTATCCCAGATATTACGGAAACGCTGGAAATCGGCAAAGGCCGGATCGTCCGTGAGGGTGGCCCCGTCGCGATACTCAGCTTCGGCGCGCCTTTGACCAATGCTTTGGCCGCAGCCGATATTTTGGCCGAACGTGGATTACAGGCAACGGTCGCTGACGCGCGCTTCGCCAAGCCATTAGACATGGCTTTGATCCGTGATCTCGCCCACAATCACAAGGCGTTAGTCACAGTTGAGGAAGGGTCAACTGGCGGCTTTGGCGCGCTCGTGTTGCATGCGCTGGCAGATGAAGGATTGTTGGACGGCGCACTGGCAGTGCGTACGCTCACCATGCCAGATGCATTCCTGGAGCAGGACAAGCCTGCAGCACAAGTGGCGCAAGCAGGCCTCGATGCCAAGTCGATTGCGAACGCAGCACTTGATGCCATCGCAGCCCGTGCAGACGGCGCGCCTGCTATCAGCAAGGGCACCTAGCTGCAAGTTGAGATGCTATCGCGTACAAGGTTGTGAATTTATACTATTTTCACCCTAGTCGATCATACTCCGATAAGGATCATAAGGTTCTCTGACCTTTGAGTTCTTGAATCGCATGGGGGCTGTTCCCGACGCGATTCCGCAAGTTGACGCCTTTTGCCGTTTGAGAAGGGCGTCGTGACGTGAGGGAGTTATGCGATCTGTCACGCTGGACGCGGGAGAGGTGCTGTACCGCGAAGGCGAGGCCAGCGACTCTGTCTATTACGTGGAAACGGGCGAAGTGTCCGTGAGTGTTCTTAAGAATGGCAAGAGCACGATTTTGGCGAAGCGTGGGCCAAGCGATCTAATTGGTGAAATGGGTGTTATCCGGACCGCGCCACGGTCTGCCACGATAACGGCCATCAAAGAATCGACTTTTGTGAAAATCCCTGCAGATGAATTCCTGAAGGCTTTTGGGCACCGCGAAGGCATTGGCATGAAACTGCTAATGTTACTTTGCGACCGGCTTGCAGAAAGTGACGCTCGCTATGCGTCGATGAGTTCCGGCGTGTCTGCCGCCAATGTGCAGCGCGCCAAGGTGAAGGTGCCGAAGCCCCAGAGAATCGTGAAATCAACGCAGCCGATCACTCTATTCGGCGATAGCCCCGAGACAATTGCCCAGATTGGCAAACGCGGCCTACCCATTCGGACCATGCCGTTTTCGGTAGGTCTTGCCGGCAAGATTATTGATCGCAGCAGTCGTGACCGCCTCTCGCTCCAGCTCACTGGCGATAATGTGCAGTTAAGCCGCACCCATTTCAGAATCGAAGTCAGCCGCCGCAAAACATTGGTGATTCGGGATATGCACAGCCTGTTTGGCTGCCGCGTCAACGGCAAGCTCATCATTCCGAACGAAAAATTCAACTACCTGCCGGTTATTCCGGTGAAGGCTGGCGACAATGAAATTGTAGCAGGCGGTCAATCTTCATGCGCACGCTTTATTCTTCACTGGCAACGCCCAAAGCCGAAACTGACGTTTATCGAAGATCAGATTAAGCCAGACGACGCTTTCACGCTTTAGATCAAATAGGCGCGCCCGCGTTCATGGTGCACTATGCCTGATCCTGAATTGACGATCGGAGTGCGCTGCTATGGCTGAAGTCCAACCCGCGTCGAAAGATGCCCTTGGTTACCGCATGAAGTTTGGTGTTATTGCGCCGTCGACCAATACCATCGTGCAGCCAGAATTCGGCTGGATGGCGCCCAAGGGCGTTACCAATCACTTCAGCCGCATTCACATCCCCGACGATCCCCTCGGTTCCGACGCGGACTTCGAGGAGCTGATGGTCCGTATCCGTGCGGAACTCATGCAGGCCGTTGATCGGGTGATGACGGCCAGGCCGGGTGCCATTGTCATGGGCATGTCCTCCGAAACCTTTTGGGGTGGCCTCGCTGGTTCTATGGAGTTGAAGGCCAAACTTGAAGCGCGGGCGGATGGCTTGCCGGTCGCAATGGGGTCTGATGCATCCCAGGCGGCACTTAAGTGCTACGGTGATATCAAACGCATATCCGTCATCACCCCCTATATGCCTGTGGGCGATGGTGAGGTGCGCAAGTTTTTCGGTGATTGCGGGTTTGAAGTGATGGCGGTTACAGGCCTGAAGTGCCCAAGCCCAACGGCCATTGCCCATGTGGATGCCAAAACATTGCGAGACGCAGTGAATGAGGTGAATGACCCGCAAGTGGAGGCGATCCTGCAGGTCGGCACCAATTTGGCATTCGCAAACATCGCGCCAATGGCTGAGTTCTGGTTGGATAAACCGGTGTTGGCGATCAACACCGCCACATATTGGCACGCGCTGCGCATGAACAACATTCAGGACCGAATTCAAGGCTTTGGCTCCTTGCTGGAAGACTATTGATCACTTAGTGAGCTGCGCATTCGCTCGGCCAAGCGCCATAAAATGGCCGTTCTTGCCTCTGATACTGTTGAAATCGACAGCGGTTACGGATGCACTCTATGCGCGCGAGACCTTAGCCGATGCGGGCGCTTCGCACCGTTGGGCTCTCTCTTCTAGGCCTGTTTGTTGTGCTCGTGGCCTACGGGATTGCGGCGACGGCGTTGAGTCGCATGCCCATGAACGCAAATTTCCAGGAACAGCCCGGCGGCATCCCGGTCGCAATTATCGACAACGGCGTTCACGTGGACATTCTAACCCCCGTCGCTGGCTTGGATCATGACTGGCGCCGGGTGCTGCCTGAAGGGGCGGTGCCGGACAATGTGACATGGCTTGGCTTTGGTTGGGGGTCCCGGGACTTTTATCTCAATACGCCGACGTGGGAAGATTTCAGTATTTGGAACGGCGCAAAGGCGCTTGCTGGCATCGGTGGAACAACAGTCCGCGTGCAGTTCCGAGAGATTTTGCTTGAAGCATCCAATGTGACCGTAATTCGGCTGGACCCTGTCCGCTTCGCCTTGCTTCGGGAAGCGATCACGGCGGCGATGGTATTGAATGCTGATGGTCGTGCAGCGGCTATCCCGCATCCAGGCTACGGTGATGACCTGTTTTTGGAGGCCCATGGCCGCTACAGCCCACTCCTGACATGCAATGAATGGGCGTCCCGGGTATTGGCAAAAGCGGGGGTTCGAACAGCCTATTGGGCGCCATTTCCCAATGGCGTCATCCCGCCCGTTGCTGAGTGACTAGGTGGTCACTGGCCTTGAAAGAGGCCCAGGGATAGACTCAGTACACCTCTCCCAAATTGGATGCTGCAGCTATGGCTATTTCCCCTTCACGGACTGGATTTCAGGGCGTTTACCCGATCCTCTATGCCTTCTTTGACGATGCTGGAAAGCTGGATCGGCAGGCGATGCGGGCCCAGGTGAACGGATGTATCGCAGCGGGTGCTCACGGCATTGCGGTGATGGGTTTGGCGACGGAAGTCGGCAAGCTGGATGTGCGCGAACGTCGCCAGATTCTGGAATGGGTCGGAGAGGATGTGGCGGGCCGCGTCCCGTTGGCTGTCACTGTTGGGGAGCCTAGCATTGATGGGCAGATTGAATTTGTGCGGGCAGCAGAAGAAGCGGGTGCGGATTGGTCAATTCTCCAACCGCCAGCTATCATCGGCGCGCCGGAGGCTGAATATGTGCGCTTCTTTGGCAAAGTGGCGGATAAGGCTGGCATCCCGCTTGGCATCCAGAACGCGCCAGGGCTGATGGCAACAAGCCTGTCCAATGCTGCGCTTCGGGATTTGAACGCCCAGCACAGCAATGTTTGCCTGCTGAAAGGCGAAGGGCCTGCGATCTATATCAAGCAGCTGATGGAAGATACGGCAGGTGCCTATGATATCTTTGGCGGTATGGCGGGCATTCAGTTCCCGGATAGTTTGCGGGCGGGCGCTGTTGGCATGATCCCAGCGGCCGACCTATTTGATCCCCAAATCAAGATCTTTGAGCTGTTCCAAAAAGGTGATGCCGCCAGTATTGCAGAGGCAGAGCGCCTGCATCGTGAATTGCTGCCGCTGATCGTGTTCATGATGACGTCAGTCGAGAATTTCGTCTGTTACGGCAAGCGCTTGCTGGCGGAACGGCTGGGCCTGGGCATTGAAGCTGGCCGTGGCCGCTCCCCCGCCCAACAACCGACAGATTTCGGTATAGAGGTCATGCGCTATTGGGCCAACTACTTAGGGCCGCTGCCCAAGGGTGAGTAGTTCCCGGTGAACGGATACCCAACGCTCCGACAAATATAAGGATGATCACAATGCCGAACGATCCCTCCGCACAAACTTCTTCCCGGGTTGTGCAGCCCGATGCAGGTCAAAGCTTCTGGCAGCCTGTTCCGGCCAATGGCCATGTTGAGGTCAAGGTTGTGGGTGGGGCCGCGAATGGCATGGCGGAGTTTGATTGCGGCCTGCAGGAAGTCGCACCCGGATGCTATGTCCGCGAACACGCCCATGACCGCAATGAGGAGCTGATCTTCGTCCATGAAGGCGAAGGTGAGGCCGTTGTGGATGGCGAGACGCACCCTATGCGGCCCGGCACCACGTTCTATCTCGCCAAGGATAGTCGCCACCTGTTCCGCAATACTGGCGACACGCCCATGCGCTTTTTCTGGACGCTCCTGCCCGGCGGCCTCTCCCCTTTCTTCGAAGCCATCGGCCGCGCCCGCACGGCTGGAGACGCAGCACCTGCGCCATTCCCACGGCCTGATGATATAGCGGCGATTGAGCAGAATACGGTGTTTGGGAAAGCAAAATAGAAAGCTGCAAATGCTGTCCCACGTCACCATCGGCATCCGCAATCTGGACCGCGCTTTTGCCTTCTACGCGCATGTCCTGGCACCGCTAAACTATGTGCTGAAATTCCACGAGCCAGCGCAAAACTGGGCCGGGTGGAAACTGCCGGATGCAGACCGCCCGCTTTTCATCATAACAGTCCCCATAGATGGCGGCGCGCCATCCGCCGGTAACGGCACCATGACCGCTTTCCTCGCCAAGGACCGCGCGACGGTCGATGCGGTCCATGGGGCAGCCTTGGCGGCGGGCGGCCAAGACGAAGGCACCCCCGGCCTCCGCCCCCAATATCACGAGACCTATTACGGCGCATATTTCCGGGACTTGGATGGGAACAAGCTATGCGTGGCCTGTCACGAGGCTGCCTAAGAACTAGGAGTTCGCTGCCCAATCTTCCCTTGCCACACAGCCAGCGCTGGCACGACACCGAGTTCCAGGAACAATCCTATGAGATGTGGCGTTGTTGGTGCGCCGTCCAGCAGTAATGACATCAGCCGCGCTAGGCCGCCTATGAAAACGAGCGCTGTTAGCAGCCGGAACCGGTCGGTTTTGATCTGGATGTTGGGGATCGTCGTATAGAAAGCGATGCCGACGGCTAGGAAGATGCCGGATATGTAGCGGAAATGGCTGTTGAGGTCTGTAATATCTGCGGGTCCGCCAAAGGCTGCGGGGCCGAGGATGATACCTGATAGCCCGGCACTTATCGGCACGAGGCCAAGGATGGCGACGGTGATTTGTAACAGGCGCTTGCTCATGGAGCAGCACCAATGGAGCGATGTGTGAGTTTCAAGCAAGCGGGCATAAAGATTGCGTCCAGGGTCGTTTCGAAATCGGCGGCGGCAGTGACATCCGTGCTGGTTCTGGCGGGGTGTTCGGGCCCGGATGTCGTGAATTCTCTCGTGCCAGACGCGGGCTATACGGTCATAAAAGATTTGGCTTATGGCGACGGCCCGCGTCGGACTATGGATCTATACGTGCCGGCGGGCGCTAAGGGTGGCACCCCCACCGTAATTTTCTTTTATGGTGGCAGTTGGAAGGATGGGTCCAAGGACGACTACAAATTCACCGGCCAGGCGTTGGCGTCGCGCGGATACCAAGTCGCCGTGCCGGATTACCGGTTATATCCGGAGGTGAAATTCCCAGAGTTTCTGGAGGATTCTGCAGCCTCCGTCGCGTCGACGCTTGCGCATGCTGGCCGTCACGGCGTTGCCCCAGGTCCGGTCTATCTGGCGGGCCATTCAGCGGGCGCATACAATGCCGTCATGCTGACGATAGATGACCGATGGTTGGGTGCCCATGATCTCCGCCCCTGTGAAGCGATTGCAGGCACGGTGGGTCTGGCAGGGCCGTATGATTTCCTGCCGCTTCAATCCGACAGCCTGAGGGCGATCTTCGGCCCAAAAAACCAGCGCGAACGCACCCAGCCGATCAATTACGTGAACGGTGGTTCCCCGCCGCTGCTGCTGTCCAGTGGCTTGGACGACAGCACCGTATCCCCGCGCAATTCCCGTCGCCTGGCTAAAAAGGTGCAGCAGATGGGCGGCAGCGCTGAAACGCGATTTTATGAGGATATCGGCCATATTTGGCTGGTCGCTTCGCTCGCTGCACCCTTCCGGCATTTGGCCCCGGTGCTGGATGATATGGACGGCTTCTTCCAGCAACACCCGAAACCCAGAGGCTGCAATGGCTGACGATTTCCAATCCGCTCCCCTGCCACTCCCACCTGCGGCACCGGTTACAGCCGGGCAGAGGGCGCTGGCCAATGGTGCCAAGCTTTGGGTATGGGATACGGGCGGGGAGGGCGCTGTTGTTCTGTTGGCGCATCCGGCGTCTGGCAATCATGCATCCTGGGGGTATCAGCAGCCAGTTTTGGCAGCAGCGGGGTATCGTGTGATTGGCTATTCCAGGCGGGGATATGCTGGCTCCGATATCGGCCCGGCGGATGATCCAGGTAGCCAGGCCGGCGATATCGCCGCCCTCCTTGATGTGCTGGGGGTCGACCGCGCCCATGTGCTGGGCTCAGCCGCTGGTGGGTCTACAGCGCTCGATTTCGCGCTGGCTTATCCAGGCCGCACCCGCTCCGCGATCATTGCCTCCAGCCTGATGAGCATTCAGGAGCCGGACTACCAGGCCGCCTCATCCCGTGCGCGCGGTCCCTGGTTCGATGGGCTGCCGGTGGACGCCCGCGAACTCAGCCCCAGCTACCGCGCTGGATGCCCGGATGGTGCTGCGGCCTGGATGGATATCAACGCGCTCAATACGTCAGGCGCACCAAAGCAGCCGCTTATGTCATCGATCACATGGACGACGCTCGGGGCCATGACAGTGCCGGCGCTGCTGCTGACCGGCGACGCGGACCTCTATATGCCGCCCGCCGTCCTTCGTACAATTGCCAAACGCATGCCCCATGCCGAATGCCGGATCGCCCAAGACGTGGGCCACCCGATATTCTGGGAGCAGCCGGATTGGTTCAACGCAACCATTCTTGATTTTCTGGCGAGGAACCCAGGCTAGGGCAGACTAGTTCAAGCCGGAGGGGCTACGGAAAGGCGCCCAACAACGCCATGCCTCTCAATCAGCTTGCCAACGAAGCCGGATGCCTTGGTTTCTTCCACAAAGTCCCGCAGGAATGCAGCGGCGAGACTGTTGCCGTTTGTCGTGCCAATAGCCTGCTGCACGGCGGAAAATTGGCCATCCAGAATGCGTGCGCCCGGAATGCGCTGCACATCATCGGTCAAGCGCGGGCGAAGGCCGGCCAGCACATCAAGCTTTTGATCTTCAAACAGCGCGAATGAAGCCTCAATGCCTTCAGCGCGGTGCAATTTAGCCTGCTTGATATTGCGGTCAAGCCAAAGATCATAGGCGCTGCGGGCTGAAACGGCGATGCGAATGCCCGGCTTGTCTACGTCTGCAATCTGTTGGATTGGGGAATCGCCGCGCACCAGGTAGGTCGACTGGATTTCGACATAGGCGGCGGTGAAATCAATGGTTTCAGCGCGCTTTGGTTCAGCGCCGATATTGCCGATATCCCAAATGTTTTTGCCAGCGGTATCCGCAATTTCACCAGGCGTTGCCATTGGCACATATTGCACAGGCACTCCAAGCCGCCGGGCGACTTCCGCTGCCATATCAGGAGATACGCCGACGGGATCGCCATTGGCGGCCTTATCGGTGACGAGGAGAAAATTGCCAAGATTAATGGCAGCGCGAAGCACACCGGTTGGTGCCAGTTCGGCAATGAGAGCAGCTTGGTTCATCAGAATATCCAGATGGTCAGAGAAAGGTTGGAAGGGAGTTTAGCGGGACTCGTCCGGTCGCGCGACATCCCGCAAGCGGTCAATCGCAGCGATGCCAGGGAAAAGCCGCATCCATAGCAATGTCACACCGCACGTGATGACCCCACCGGCTAGAACCGCCGGCACAACGCCAATCGCCGCCGCCATCATTCCAGCCCGGAAATCACCGAGTTCATTGGAGGCATTGATCGAGACCGAATTCACCGCACTTACCCGTCCACGCATGGCGTCAGGCGTCGCGATCTGGGTCAACGTTTGGCGCACATAAACGCTGACCATATCCGCAGCGCCATAGACCGCGAGCGCCAGCAGCGACAGCCAGAAGACTTCGGACAGGCTGAAAATGATGATCGAAAGCCCGAATACGCCGAGTGCCGCAAACATCGCGATGCCCATATGCCGGGGTGCCGCCAATTGTGCCAATGCAAGCCCGACAATGAGTGAGCCTACGCCCGGCATAGCGCGCATCAGCCCAAGTCCATCGGGGCCAACCTTCAGGATGTCCTGGGCATAAATCGTCAAAATTGCCATGACGCCGCCGAAAAGCACCGCCATTAGATCAATTGAGATCGCGCCCAGCACCACCTTTGTGCGCCAGATATAGCCAAACCCTGCCGTGATCGAAGCCAACGTTACGCGCTCTGGTGCAGTCGCAGGATGGCGGTGGCGGATCATCAGTGCGGTTATGGCGGACATGGCGAACACCGCCAGGATCACCCAATAAACACCGTCTCCCGCATAGGCGATCAGGACCCCAGCAATTGCTGGCCCGCCCAATTGCGCTGCCTTGCTGGAAGACCCGGACCACGCAATGGCATTCGGAAACTGTGCTGCTGGGACGAGTGCAGGCAAGATCGCCTGGGATGCTGTGTGATAGAACGCGCGCGCCACGCCGTGGACCACAAGCAGCGCCAGAATAACGTTCATGCTGGCCGCACCGCCTGCCAGCAAGACCATCAGCGCGGCCGTCACAATGGCATGGACGGCATTGCTGGTGCTCAGGATAATCCGTCGATCAATCCGGTCAGCGGCGATGCCAGCGACCAGAAACAACAGCAGTGCCGGGGCGAACTGTGCCAGGCCGATATAGCCAATATCCATCGGATTGCCGGTCAGCAGATAGACATACCAAAGCACGGCAGTTGTAAGCGCTTGGAGGCCGAACACATTGCCGGTTCGGGTTGCGACAAACAGCAGAAAATCACGATTTCTGAGGAGGGGCGTATCGGCCTCAGCCATTAGCTGCGGGGTGCCAGTGGATTGCGCTGCATGTCGATGCCCATCCAAAGGCTCCGCCCGATACGGCGCGCCAGTGTGTTGAAGACATCGGCCTTCTCATCGCCAAGTTCACGGCGTGCGGTGTCTTCAAACAGGTCCAGCCACCGGGCGAAATCGCTTTCCTCAATTTCAGGAATGCCGAGATGCACTTGCAGCGGATTGCCCTTATACGCCCGCTCTCGCAGCATTACGTTCGCCCAGAAATCACCAATGGTCGCCAGATGCTTGGCCCAGATCGCATCAGACGTGCCGATCCGGCCTTCAAAGATTGGGCCAAGGCGGGCGTCGGCACGAACGCGGGGATAGAATGCGCCGACCAGTTGCGCGATGTCGTTCCGCGTTATCCCGGCTTTCGGGCTGTGGACCATGTTCATGGGCTTGGGGCCTCTCAGGACGAGTTTTGACGATTTTACCATGCGCGCTAGGGCTGCCCTATTGGAAGGACGCCGTTGTCGCATCGTATTCCATGCTCTGTCGCGCGGAAGGTTCCATTGATACTGTTCGGGCGTAACGAACGGGCAGCTTTTAGGGATTGGCGTATGAGCATTCGGGTCGGTGTCGATATCGGCGGGACATTCACGGATTTCTGCGTTTATGACGACGCCACGGGCGTCATGCAGACATTCAAAACGTTTTCCACGCCAACCACCCCTGGCGCGGAAGTGATGAACGGTGTTGCGGAACTGGAGCGTCGATTTGGCCATCCGCCAGCTGACATCAGCTATTTCACCCATGGCACGACAGTCGGCGTGAATACTGTCATCCAGCGGCGCGGGGCGGCGCTCGCGCTGTTCACAACGCGGGAATTTGAAGACGTTCTGGTGGTCGCGCGCCTGAAAACGCCAGACCCTTATGACCTTTTCTCCGAACGCCCGGCTCCGCTGGCACCGCGAGAGCGGGTGTATGGCCTTTCAGAACGCACGCTGAAAGACGGGTCAATCGAAACGCCGGTTGATGCCGCTGATGTCGCCCGCGCCGTTGCTCAAGCCAAGGCTGCGGGCGCGGAAACAATCGTTGTGGCGCTGCTGCACGCCTATGCCAATCCAGCGAATGAACGGGCGGCGCGTGATGCAATCCTGGCTGCCGCACCTGAAATGACTGTGACGCTTTCATCGGATGTCTGGCCTGTCATCCGGGAATATGAGCGAACGGTGACGGCGACGGTCGCTGGATATGTGCAGCAGCAGGTGGCGCACTATATCGCCTCCCTGCAACAGGCGCTGAAGGATGCAGGCGTTCAAGCGGAGCCGATGATTACCAAATCCAATGGCGGCGTAATGACCGCGGAGCTTGGCAAGACGGCTCCCATTGCAACACTGCTATCCGGCACTGCATCCGGCGTCATCGGCGCAGCGGACGTAGCGGCCCGGATCGGTGCGGCAGACGTGCTGAGCTTTGATGTCGGCGGCACCTCTGCCGATGTGGCTGTGATCAATGGCGGCGCGCCCGCTTTCGGTGTTGGCGAAATGGTGGGTGAGTTTCCCATATATGTGCCGACCGTATCCGTCACATCCATCGGCGAAGGTGGGGGGTCTATCGCCTGGGTGGATGATTTTGGCGTCCTCAAAGTCGGTCCAGAAAGTGCGGGATCGACGCCAGGGCCAGCCTGTTATGGCCGGGGCGGTACGCGCCCGACTATTACAGATGCTTTTGCCGTGCTTGGCCTTTTGGGGGCGGGGGAGTTGGGCTATGGCGCAGTGTCGCTGGATAAAGCCGCCGCTGAGCGCGCAGTTCTGACATTATCAGCACCGCTTGGGTTATCCGTGCAGGCAACGGCGGAGAGCATTATCCGGGTGTCGATCTCCGGCATGTATTTGGAAATATCAAAGCTGATGTCCCGCCATGGCGCCGACCCGCGCGGGTTCTCCCTGCTGGCGTTCGGCGGTGCAGGGCCAATGACCGCCTGCCTGCTCGCCCGGGACCTTGGGCTGGCGCAGGTGATTGTGCCGCCGACGCCGGGCGTTCTCTCAGCTTATGGCGGCCTGATCGCTGATATCCGCAATGATTTCATCCGCACGGCATTCGTTGATCTGGATGTGGCTGGCCTGAAAGCGCTTGATGGGTATGCGGTAGACCTGGAGGCCCAGGCGCTGCATTGGTTGCGGCAAGAACAGGGCTTCCAGGGTGAAGCGCGATTGGTTTGGACGGCGGACATGCGCTACCGCGGCCAATCCTACGAGATCGAAACCCTGGTCAACCGGGCGGACATTGCATCCGGCGCGTTGGCCCCATTGGGCGCGGCATTCCACCGGGAACACGAGCGAGTTTATGACCACGCGGACCCGGATGCGCCTGTGCAGATCGTCAATCTCCGCCTCGTTGTTAGCGGTAGCGTGCCAAAGCCGGAATTCACGGAGAGCCCTGCTGCAAGCGGCCCGCCGTCGCCGCTAGGTGAGGCGGAGGTTTATCTGGATGGCCAGACACGTACAGCGCAGATTTTCGCGCGTGCAGATTTGGCACCCGGTCACTCCTTCAGCGGTATGGCAATCATTACCCAAGATGACTGCACGACCATTGTGCCGCCCGGCCAGAGGGTACGGGTGGACGGTTGGGGCAATCTACTGATCGAGGCGGAGGGCTGAGTTATGGCAATCGATAAAGTCACGCTGGAAATCCTGAAAAACCACACCCGCGCCGCTGCTGAAAGCATGGCGTTCACGCTGTACCGCACCGCGCACTCGACCTTTGTGAAGGAAACGGAAGATTTCACGACCGGCCTCGTAACACCCGATGGCGAGACCTTTGCAACACCGACAGAGCTAGGTGCTACTTGGTTCGTGAACCTGAATTATGGCCGCGCAATCAAGATGATTGAGGATTATGAGCCGGGTGATATTTGCATGACGAATGACCCCTATTCCGGGTTCGTCTGCACCCATTCGCCGGATATGCACATCTGGAAGCCGATCTTCTATGAAGGCGAGATCGTCGCGTTTTCCGTGGGCCACATTCACAATACGGATGTTGGCGGGGCTGTTCCCGCCAGCCTCTCCCGCACACTGACGGAGGTCTATCAGGAGGGTATCCGCATTCCGCCTGCTAAGATTATGCAAGAGGGTGAACTGAATAAGCAGGTGTTAGATATCTTCCTGGCCAATGTCCGCGCGCCAGACCAGAACTGGGGCGATCTCAAGGCCCAAATCGCTGCCTGTAACACCGGCGAGCGCAAAGTGCTGGAGATGATCGAGCGCTTCGGCATCGATATATTCCGCGAGGGCATGGACGATCTGCTTGACTACGCGGAGGCTCAGGCGCGGCGGATCATTAGCGACCTGCCCGATGGCCGCTATCCCTTTGCCGACTTTATGGATGAGGACGCCGTTGGCGGCTGGCCGTGCCGTCTCATGCTGGCACTGATTATTGAAGGTGACTCCTTGGTCTTCGATTTCACAGGCTCCGACCCGCAGCTTGAAAGCTCGCTGAACATGCCGACCGGTGGTGATGAGCGGCACACGCTGTTGATGACGGGTCTCACATATGTCCTCTATTCGCTCGATCCATCTTTGTACTTAAACGCAGGCATTGCGCGGGTCTGCCGGTGTATTCTGCCTTCCGGCACGATCATGAACCCGGTATTCCCGGCAGCCGTTGGCATGCGCACATTGTCTTGCAGCCGCTTGCAAGGATTGATCATCGGTGCCTTTGCACCAGCAGCACCGGATAGGCTTGCGGGGGCACCTGCATCTGGCGGGCCGATTATGAACGTCAACACAATCGACAACCGCACCGGGCGGCGGATCATGGCCGCCATCAACCCGATGACCGGCGGTGGCGGTGGTCGTGCTGTGGCGGACGGTATGGACGGCTCCGGCGCAAATCAGGGCTTCCTCAAGAATACCCCGGTTGAAGTGAATGAGGTCGAGGCTGGCATTAAGGTGCTGCGCTATGGCCTGGCGCAGAATTCCGCAGGACCAGGCCAGCATCGGGGCGGGCTTGGGACGGAAATGGTGTTCCAGGCGTTCTCACCCAACACCAAAGTAACGGCCCGTAATCGGGACCGTACGCGCTTCACCGGATGGGGCATTGCCGAAGGGTTGGCGGGCGGCGCGTCTAAGTTCCTATTGAACCCCGGCACGAACCAGGAAGTGAACCTGGGCAACACCGATATTTTGACGATGGGACCGGGTGATATTCTCCACGTCTCCAGCGGTGGGGCAGGCGGGTGGGGCGATCCGTTCAAGCGAGACCCGGCGGCAGTGCTGTTGGATGTGCAGCGTGGCTGGGCGACGCTGGATCATGCGCGGGAAACCTATGGTGTCGTCATCATCGATGGCGCCGTTGATCTGGCTGCAACAGAAACTGAAAGGGCCGCGCGCGCCTGTGCACCTGCAGAAGGTTTCTATGACTTGGGGCCAGAGCGGACGGCGTTTGAAAAGGTCTGGACGGATGCCAATTATGAGGCACTGACGGAACAATTGGCCATGCTACCCGTCCATTGGCGCTATTACGCGAAACACCGCATCTTTGCCGCTATCGACGCGATGCCTGCGGACGCACGGACCGGCGATGGCTCAGATGTCCGGCAGGTATTTGATGCGATCGTGGAAGAATTCCCAGAACTGCGTGCTGCCGCCGCCGGTTTGTAATTCCGCCACTGCGCGCCAATACTAACGCTGCAAACTAAATGGAGGGTCCTTGGATGGAGCCAATCAGATATGTGGATGCGCTGAACAATAAGTACGGCGCAATGGGCTTCCCGGCCTATAAATGGAGCGAGAATGAAACAGCACCCTGGACGGCGCTGAGCAAGCCGCTTTCAGAATGCACGGTGGCGCTGCTGGTCAGCGGCGGGATTTCTCATTGCACAGCACCCGCGTTTGATCCGGATGCGCGCAATGATCATCGCGTGGATGCCATTGATCCAGATGCGCCGACAGACGGCTATCAGATCCACGATAGCTACTATGACCATAGCGATGCTGGCCGTGACTTAAACTGCATCTTCCCAATCGACCGCCTGCGTGAACTGGCGGATGCGGGTGAGATTGGCGCTGTCGCTGCTCGGCACTGGAGCGGCTTTATGGGCCGCACCTATGATCGGAGCCGCCTGACTGCAGAGTCTGCCCCGGCTTTTGCGGAAAACCTAAAGCAAGATGGCGTTGATCTTCTCATAGCCGTTCCTGCTTGACCGCTCGATCACCAGACCGTGGGTCTGGTCGCGCGCGTCGTTGAACAACTTGGCATTCCGACCGTCAATGTCTCAACTGGACGGGATATAACTGCGCTGGTGCGCCCGCCACGTAGCCTTTTCATCAATGTACCGATGGGCAATACGTTTGGGCGTCCGGGTGATGCGGATGGCCAGCGGGATATCCTGCGGAAGGCGCTGAATTTCGCTGTGACAGCAGATGAGCCGGGCGCACTGGTTGATCTGCCGGTCGCCTGGGGCGAGCCGTTCGAATACTTCACCGGCGAAGCCACACCTGAGGCGATTGCTAAGCAAAAGAAGAAGTAGGGGTTTGGGGTGTCTGGTTCCTGATCTTGAAGCAGGCACCCCCCTCACCCTGTCCCTCTCCCCCCGTTGGGGGGCGAGGAGAATGCGTGGTGGCGCCTACTCTGTAACTCCTCGCCCCCCAACGGGGGGAGAGGTTGGGTGAGGGGGGCGTTTGCCAAGGAACCCTAACTGCTCAATCAAGCCTTAATCCGCACCGGCATCTTGCTAATGCCGCGGATGAAATTATTGCGGATGCGGGTTGGCGGGGCCAGCACTTCTATGTCGAAATCCCGTTTCAGGATTTCTTCCCAGAGGATGGCTAATTGCAGGTCCGCCAATCGGTCGCCGACGCAGCGGTGAATGCCGGCACCGTAGCTTAAGTGCTGACGTGGTTTGGCGCGGTCGACGATGAAGTCGTCAGGGCGGTCAATCACCTCCCCATCCCGATTGCCTGAGAGATACCACATGATGACCTTGTCACCGGCGCGGATTTGCTTGCCAGCAAGGTCTGTGTCCTGGGTGGCGGTGCGGCGCATGTGAATGATGGGCGATTGGAAGCGGATGGTTTCTGGCACCAGCTTCGGCACAAGGCCGGGGTCCGCCTTTAGCTTCGCCCATTCATCCGGGTTCTGGCTCAAGTACCAAAGGCCACCGCTCATGGAATTTCGGGTGGTGTCGTTGCCGCCGACGATCAGCAGTGTGAGGTTGCCCATGAATTTCTTCAGGGTCATGTCCTGGGTCGCGGGGGAGTGCGCCATCATGGAGATCAGGTCAAATTTTGGTTCGGCGGCGGCGCGCTCGTCCCAGAGGACCTTGAAATAGGCCGCCATTTCTTTCAGCTTTTCGAACTTCTCATATTCATCGCGGACCATGGCGTTCGGCGCGGTGTAATCCGTGAAGGTAGAAAGGTCTGACCAAAAGGTCAGCTTCCGGCGTTCCTCCCACGGAAAGTCAAACAATGTCGCCAGCATCATGGTCGTAAGTTCAATCGAGACGCGGTCGACCCAGTCAAATTCTTCACCGCGGGGCAGTTCATCCAGGACAAAGGCTGTGCGCTCGCGGATCGAGTCCGTCATGTTCTTTAAGTTCGCAGGTGCCACGATTGGGGCGACTGTGCGTCGTTCGGCCGTGTGCTGCGGGGGATCCATGCGGATGAAGCTTTCGCGCTTCACGTCTTCAGGAATATCGCGGATCGTGATGCCGCCCAGTTCCGAAGAATAGGTTTTCGCATCTAGCTCGACTGTCATGATGTCTTTGTACTTCACGACGGACCAATAGGGACCGTCCGGGCTTTCTGGCACGTATTGCACAGGGTCTTCAGCGCGCAGGCGCGCGAAGGTCTCCTGCCAAGTGTCCGACTGGTAAAGGTCCGGATTGCTGACGTCGATGGGCGTCATGCCTGTCAATGTCGCGGCCATTATTTCATCTCCCACTGGCATAATTCTTAGTCTTAGCCACCGCCAGAATGGCCTGTGCAGCCGGATTGGTCGAGAGAGATGTGGTGTGGGAGGGCGAGGCAACACTTGCGCATTTAAATTAGCGAAGTTACAAAGCTAATTAAGATACGCGAGTGGGTTAGCTAAATACCTGCGGGCGCGAGAACACCAGGAGACGTTTATGCCATCATCCGAAGTCACATCGCAGCTTGGCAGTCAGCCAGCAGCGCCACCAACCGTGACCAAGGCTGCATTTCTCGCAAACGGCAATGACCGCGCGTTTCGACAGATGGTGCACGATTCCCTGGCGTTCGCAGCGCGGCTCGAAGCCATCCGTGACGGGTTCGCTCGACTGATCGGTCTGACAGGCGTGCAATACACAATCCTAATCGCCGTTAATCATCGGCAGTTCGAGCAGAAGGTCAGCGTATCTGGTGTCGCATCACATCTGCATCTGTCTGGCGCTTTCATCACCAATGAAACCAACAAGCTAGTCCGGCTTGGACTGCTGGTTAAAGAACAAGACCCAGATGATGGTCGCCGGCTGGTTTTGCGGACCACCGCTGAGGCGCAAGACCGCCTGGCGCAACTCGCTGAGGTGCAAAGTGAAGTTAACGATGAACATTTCGCGCCCCTGGCAGACGACGATAATTTCGAGGTTTTTCGCCACATGATGAGCGGTCTTGTCGACAGCACAGACCGGGCGCTGGCGCTGCTGCATGGCCTGACGCCCCGGGCGCTGGCCAGCGGCAAGATGAATGCTCTGGCTGCTGCCAACACGCGGCCATCCGAGGCCCGCAGTGCCGGATAAGCAGGAGGAAATGATGCACATATCGACCAAGCCTTGTCGGACAGCGCCGGATCGCTGCGGCTCTGACGAAGGTTTAGCCCTCCGCCAGATTTTTGGTCAGTTCGCAAGTGGCGTTACGGTAATCACCTCTGGTGCTAAGGGCAGCGTTCACGGAATGACAGCGAACGCCTTTATGTCTGTCTCGCTGGACCCAGCGCTGGTTTTGATTTCGCTAAAGAATGACAGCCACATGCGTGATGTGATTGACGCTGAAGGCCGTTTTGGCGTCTCCATCCTGGCTGATAGCCAGCAGAGCGTCTCGGACCATTTCGCAGGCCGCCTCGTGGATAATGCGGCGGCGCAATTTGACCATCCTGGCGACACGCCCGTTGTTGCCGGTGCGCTTGCGTGGATCGCATGCTCTGTCGAGCAGCGGCATATCGCAGGCGACCATACCCTTTTCATCGCCAATGTGGACGATTTCCTACAGTCTGCAGGCACGCCACTGCTGTTTTTTGGCGGCCAATACCGGACCCTGAGTGAAGGAGAGCTCTCCCAATGAGCCAGCCCATTAAGAATGCAGCCGAGCACATCGCCAGCCTGAAAGATGGTCGTTCAGTCTATCTGGACGGCACGAAGGTTGATGACGTCACCACGCACCCGGCGTTTGCGAACGCCGTGCAATCGGCGGCAAACTTGTATGAGTTCCAGTCCCGGCCTGAAAACGTCGAGATGATGACGTTTGAATCTCCAAAGACAGGCCGCCGTGTCAATCGTGCTTGGCAGATGCCAACGACATACCAGGAGCTAGTGACCCGCCGCAAAGCGCTTGTCGCTTGGGCAGAGCAAAGCGGTGGTTTCATGGGCCGCTCACCGGACCATCTGGCTTCCGCCGTGACGGGGCAGCTTATGGGCCTGAAGATGTTTGAGGAGGATGATCCCAAGCGCGCTGCAGCCTATTGGAACTACTATGAAACGGCGCGGGACGAAGACCGCTACCTGACATATGTCATCATCAACCCACAGGTAGACCGCGCGAAAGCGGCCAGTGAGTTGCAAGACGATCCGATGATGAAGATCGTCGATGAGGATTCTGAGGGCGTGACGGTGCGTGGTGCCAAAATGCTCGGCACCAGCTCGATCATGGCGAATGATGTGTTCGTCGCGCATCTGCAGCCACTCCGCCCGACAGAGGCCGATTATGCCATCAGTTTCTCGATCCCGATGGGAACGAAGGGCTTGAAGGTGCTGTCCCGCAAGTCCTACGAGCAGCATGCGGTATCTGAATTCGATAACCCGCTGGCGACCCGTTATGACGAAAACGATGCGCTGGTCTATTTCGATGACGTCAAAGTGCCCTGGGACCTGATCTTTGTGCACCGCGATCCCGAAATGTGCCGCCGTCAGTTCCATGACACACCGGGCCACATCTACCAGAACTACCAGGCGCAGATCCGGCTTTCGGTGAAGATGAAATTCCTGGTGGGCTTGGCACGTGAGATCTGTGAGACCATCGGAACGGCGAAAATGCCCCCAGTTGCCGAGCAGCTTGGCAGGCTGGCCGCAGAGGCTGCCATCATCGAAAACCTGCTCTATGGCATGGAAGCCAATGGCAGCATGCACGGCGATTATTATGTGCCGGATCGGCATGCCGTCTATGCTGCGCAAACTATGACCCAGGGCATGTATCCGCAGTTCATTACCACGATGCGGGAACTGGCGGGCGGTGCGCTGATCATGCTGCCCTCATCAGCAGCGGATTATAGTGATCCAGAGCTATCGGCGCTTTTCTCCGCCGTGCAGATCGCGGCGGACGGGCGGACACCTGTTGAGCGGGTAAAGCTTATGAAGCTTGCATGGGATGCCATTGGCTCCGAATTTGCGAGCCGTCATACGCAGTATGAAATGTTCTATGCCGGTGCCCAGTTCGTCACACGCGGTCATAGCTTCCGCACATATGATTGGGCCAAAGCGAAGTCCCTAGTCTCAACGATTTCGGACCGCTACGAGCTGGCAGGTTCGTTAGCGGGGGCAAAGCAAGCGGCTGAGTAAGCAGCGATAGTCCTCGAGTCTGACTGTCGGCGCGTTCTTGGGTTAGGCTGATTGTCACGTGGTCAGGTAACAGGCCATGGCCAACGGAGGGCTCAAAGCATGCAGTTCGGCGTAAGTTGCGGTTATATCAATGATCTTGGGTTCGTAACCCATGCAGAGAAGCTGGGTTACGACTTCGCCTGGTTCCCAGACTCGCCGCTGATGCGATCCAACATCTGGGCGATGATGGCGATTGCGGTACAGCAGACGCAGCGGATCAGGCTTGGCACTGGGCTTGCGATCCCAGGCCTTAGGCTGGCACCGGTTGCGGCAAACGGCATCGCAACGATTAACCGGCTCGCACCTGGGCGTGTGTTTTTCGGTACTGGTACTGGCAACACTGCAATGCGCACCATGGGACAACGCCCGGCGCGTGTGGCTGAATTCAAGGAATACCTCCGCGTTATCCGCGCCCTGCTGGCGGGAGAAGAGACCGAATACACGCTCAATGGTGCAACCCACAGCGTGCGGTTTCAAAACACGCACCTGAACTATATCGATCTGGATCATAAAATCCCGATGATGGTTGGCGGATTTGGCCCGCGCGCTCAAGGCCTCGCGGGTGAATTGGGCGACGGTGTCGTTACAGGCATTCCACGTGGTGGGTCCATCGCGAATGTCCGTGCGAATGTGGAGCGAGGTGCTAAAGCAGTAGGGCGCAGCCTGGAAGGGTTTGAGACCTACGCCCTCGCCAATCTGCTCATGCTGGAGGAAGGCGAAACGCTAACGTCTGAGCGCGTCATTCAGGATTGCGGGCCAGCGATCATGGCGAATGTCCACTATCTTGTGGACTTTGTTCGGGAAACAGGCACGGCCCCGCCAGACTATGTCCAGCCCATCTGGGATGATTACATGAAGTTCCACATGTCCCGGGATGAAGCCACCCGCCATATGAAGCTGCACGAAAGCCATTACAGCTATCTTGATCGGGGTGAGGCGCGCTTCATCACGCCGGAAATCATTCGGAATTTCTGTATTGCGGGCCGGCCGGACGATATCGTCAATCAACTGCATGGCCTGGAAGAAGAGGGCCTGACGGGCATCGTGTTCAGCTTGCCAGCAGAGTCCGCCTTCCGCCTCACGGAAGATTTCGCCCGTAACGTCATCGCGAACATGTAGCCTAACCTGGCTTCTTCAGCCGTTCCCGATGCGCGATATACAGGCCGCAAAGGATGATCAGCGCGGCACCCGCCCAGGTGGTGGATGGTGGGATATCGCCGAAGACGATGAACCCGAGCAGCGTCACGCCGACAAGCTCGCAATAAAAGAAGGGCGACACGACAGAGGCGGGCGCACGGGCATAGGCCTTCACCACCAGATAATGGCGGATGCCGCCCAGAAGCCCGATCGCTGCAAATGCGCCCCATGCAACCCAGTCGCCGGGCGCTGGAGCCACATAATTCCAGGGTGCCACCAGCAGGCCAACCACAAGGCCGACCAGAACCGTGTAGAACGACGAAGTCGCCTCACTGTCAGAGCCTGCGCCGAGCCGGGTCAATATCTGATAGATCGCAAACAGGAAGGCCGCCCCCAGCAGCAATAGATATTCAATTTGGAAGCCGCCGCCGCCCGGTTGAATAACGATGAGCGCGCCTGTGAAACCCAAAATTACCGCGCCCCAGCGGTGCAGCCCCACCTTTTCCCGCAGCATCGGGATTGACAGGATCACGACAAACACTGGTGCGGTGAAGTTAATTGCCCCTGCCGTCGCTAACGGTACGGCGCTAACGGCTGAAATCCATAGCATCGTTGATCCGAACAACAGCGCTGATCGGGCGAGATGCAGCCAAGGCCTATTCGCCCGGAACATGCTGACACCATGCTGCGGTAGGAAAAACAGCAGCATCCAGAAGGCATGGCCGATGGACCGAAACAGGATGATCTGGAAAACAGGAAAGTCGCCTGCCAGAAATTTCGTCGCCGTTTGGGTGAGCGGCGCGAAGATGACGGAGGATAGCAAGATAAACACAATGCCAAGCCCGATGGCATTGGTTCTTAAAGAACCGGTCATGCCATTTGATCGGCGTGGTCTTGCTCGATAAGGGACTTGTCGCGGGCCTCTGGCGGGCCGAAGCCGCCGCCGCCTGGCAATTCCAGTACGATAACGTCGCCTTTGGTCAGATGAAACGGAACCCCACCTTCGACCTCTCTGCCATTCACCAATATCCGTTCTAAGCTGCCGTTTGCGCCGCCGTTCCTGCCAATAGGCGGGTGCTTCAAGCGCTGGGACAAAACGGAAAGTGTGACGGGCCGGTCGCTCACAATCTCCATCGCTACACGCTGACCAAGCCCGCCGCGAAATTGTCCGGCACCGCCTGATCCGGGCAAGAAGGATTTGTCTAGAATGCGGACAGGTGCGGCGCGCTCAAGCACTTCGGTTGGTGTGTTTGATACATTGGTCGGAAAGCTCAGTGCGGAAACGCCATCCCCACTTGGACGCCCGCCCAGGCCGCCATTAAAGAAAATGATCGTTGAAAACGGCGTCTCGCCATTCCAGCCGGACATAGCGAAACCATGCAATGGAACGCCGCTTTCAGCTGGCGTCCGGTCCGGCAAGGCCTTGGCCAATGCGTTGAACACGGCAGAGGTGCAGTAATGCCCAACCGTTGCCCGCGCTTCCACGGCAGCGGGATAGCTTGGGTTCAGAAAGCTGCCCTCGGGTGCGGTGATCGTAATGGGGTGAAAAGCGCCCTCGTTATTAGGGATATCTGGGGACAGCACGCATTTCAGGGCATAGCTCGAATAGGCGCTGGTATAGCCCAGCACTGAATTCAGCGGCGACCTGTTCTGGGGCGAACTGCCAGCAAAATCGACAGAAAGTTCATCCCCGCGCACGTCTATTCGGCATTGCATGACGAGTGGAGCCGTCGTGTCGAAGCTATCGATGTGGGTGGTCGCTTCGTACACGCCATCTGGAATGTCTGAAATCGCGCGTCGCATGGCAGTTTCGGTCAGGCCGATGATTTTGTCGCCAAAGCCCATCAGGTCAGGCAAGCCATATTCAGCCAGCAAGCCGGAAACGCCTTCTGTCATGCGGGAGCAAGCGCCGATCATGGCGTGGATGTCACCGCAGACTTCATCTGGCACGCGGACATTCTGGCGGATGATCTCAAATAGTGTTTCGTTCGTCTGGCCCTGTTCATAGAGCTTCAGGATAGGGATCTGGAGCCCTTCCTCATAGATGTCCTTGTTGTCGGGTGCGCGCCGACGCCCGCCAATATCCGCCATGTGGGCGATGGCACCTGCGAAGCCGACCAATGTTTCGCCCAGGAAAATGGGTGCTGCCAATGTCAGGTCTGGCAGATGGCCGGTGCCGATCCAGGGATCATTCGAAATGATGACATCGCCGGGCTTGAGTGTCTCAGCCGGGAATTTCTGCAAGAAGGCTCGCACAGACATTGGCAAAGTGCCGATGAAGGATGGGATCGACCGGGTTGCTTGGGCCACGGATTGGCCATCGGGCGCGAGCACCATGCAGCTGTAATCATGGGATTCACGCACCACCGTCGAGAACGACGCGCGGTGCAGCGTCAACGCCGCCTCGTCAATGGCGGAAATCAGGCGCGTCCAAAGCACCTCGACTGTGATGGGGTCGAGTGTAGTTGAGGGCGATATCTGCTGGGACATGAAACTACCCTTCGAACTCAATGACGATATTGGCGGCGGCGTCCCTATGGAAGCTGGCGTCTGGGCCAACAATGATGGTGGTTTCGCGTTCTTCAATCACGGCGGGGCCGGGGATGATCTTCCCAGGAGCCAACCGATATCGGTCATAAACGGGCGTATCCCGGTAGCCCTTGGCACCGTCGAAACAGACTGGACGGCTGCCTTTTCGTGCATCTGCATCTTCTGAATTCGGTTCAGCGGCAAAGTAGAGTTCGGGGCGCGGTTCCAAAACACGCGCACGTAACCCCACAACCTCCAACGGCACGTCCGGCGGCGCGTGACCATAGACGCCTTGGTAGATGTGGGCGAAGTCTGCATGAAGCGCGGGGAGCGAAATCGCATCGCCATCAGCAATAGCCACAGTGACAGCATAGCCCTGGCCCTGGCAGCGCAGGTCCATAGACCGTTGCATGATGATGTCACTGCTGTCGCCCACCAGCTTGGCCAAGGCGGCCTCACCCGAATGGCGCATTTGGGAAAATGCGTCGTGAACGGCGGTCCAGTCCATGGAAGCGAGCGGCGCGAAATGGGGTGTGACGAGGTCAACGGCGGGCGGTGCTGCCAAGCAACCGATTGCGGACGCAACGCCCGCGCCGTAGGGGCAAATCAGGCGTTTCAGCCCAAGCTTGCGCGCTAATGCATAGGCGTGGACTGGCCCAGCACCACCGAAAGCGATCATAGCGAAGTTGCGGAGATCGACGCCTTTTTCAGCAGCATGGGCGCGCGTGGCGGCGACCATGCTCTCATTGACGATGTCATGAACGCCCCACGCGACTTGCTCCACCGACATAGAAAGCGGTGCCGCGACATCCTTCGCGAGCGCGTCCTTGGCTGCAGCGACATCCAATGTCATCGCGCCGCCGAGGAAATGGTCTGGGTCAAGATATCCCAGCACTAGGTCGGCATCCGTCACCGTCGGATGCTCGCCGCCCTGGCCGTAACACACCGGCCCGGGCGCAGCGCCGGCAGATTGTGGGCCGACTTTCAAAAGCCCAAGGTCGTTCACATAGGCGATAGACCCGCCACCAGCGCCGATTTCCAGCAATTCGATCGCGGAAATTTGTAATGGGTATCCACTACCACGCTTAAAACGATGGACATGGCCGACCTCAAATTCATGGGTCAGTTCTGGCTCACCATTGCGGATGATGGATATCTTGGCCGTGGTGCCGCCCATGTCGAAGGCAATCGCGTCGGGCTGGATTAGCGCTCGACGGGCGAAATGGGCGGCTGCGATGGCACCAGCAGCAGGCCCGGATTCAATCATGCGAACGGGGTGGTTCTCCGCCACATCGGTCGCTGTCCCAATGCCGCCATGGGATAGCATCATTGAGGCTTCAAGTGGCGTGCCGAGCGCCTTCAGGCCCGCATTCAAGCGGCCCACATATGTCTGCACCAAAGGCTTCACATAGGCATCGACAACCGTCGTGGAGACCCGCTCATACTCGCGGATTTCGGCCGATACTTCAGAAGACACGCTGATGGATAGATTGGGGAACAGTCGCTTGGCGATGGCCGCCGTTTTTAGCTCATGGTCAGGGTGAGCATAGCCGTGCAGCAAGCAGATGGCGAGGGATTGAATCCCCTCATCCTCGACCAAACGCCGAACGGTCGTTTCAACCTCTGCCTCATCTAAGGGGGTTAGAATGTCTCCGTCGAAGGTGATCCGTTCGCTGATTTCCATCCGGCGGCGGCGGGGTGCCAGTGGCGGCGGCATGCGGATGCTCAGGTCGTAAATGTCGTAGCGGGCTTCGCGGCCCATTTCTAAAACATCGCGAAAGCCTGCGGTTGCGATCAGTCCAGTGCGGGCACCTTTGCCCTCCAGCACTGCGTTGGTTGCAACAGTTGTCGCATGGGCAACATCGCGCACGGCGGAAGGAGGTGTGTCAGTGCGTTCAAGTATTTCCGCAACACCGGTGAGTGAGCCGCGTGAGGGATCATCCGGCGTGCTGAGGACTTTGGCGAACCAAAGCTTACCGCGCTGATCGTCTATCAACACAACGTCTGTAAATGTGCCGCCGACATCAATCGCGAGCCGGAAAGTAGGTTGGGACATCGAATGGGTCCACGGCTTGGCCCCAAGTCTGGGCGGGAACAGATCACACATTGAACCATAGCCAACATGGTTGTGGATACGGGCAATCCTGCCAATACTGACAGATACGCTGGATGCATTGCGTCGTGGCCGGTCAATTACGCAGGAGGATCCATGCCCCCGCCCTTATCAAAATTTGCGCAATCGGCAGGCGGCTCTGTCGTCGTAGGAATGCGCCTGCTGGCCGACGCTGTGGAGGCGCGGGGTGTCAGCGTTATTGATTTCGGCATTGGCGAGCCGGATTTTGATGCGCCAGCGCCCGTTAAAGAAGCAGCGATCCGGGCCATTCAGGATGGCCATGGCACCTATGTCGATCCACGCGGCTTGCGGGAATTGCGTGAGGAAATCGCTGCGTTCGAGGGCAGCAGGCATGGCCTGGAGGTTGACCCAGACCAGATCATTGTGACGCCGGGTTCATACGGCGCATTGTCGGCGGTGACCCGTGCGCTGCTCGACCCCGATGCCGACGCCGTTATCGTTGAGCCGGGATGGGGGCCATACAAGGCGCTCACCTCGCTAACCGGCGCTACGCCGATAGGCGCGCCAATGCCGGTTGTGGATGGGCGTTTCATGTTGGATGCCGCTAGCCTGGAGGCGGCAGTCAGCCCGAGAACCCGCGCCATCATGATCAATACGCCCTGGAACCCGACAGGCCGCGTCCTAACCCGCGCGGAACTGGAAGATGTCGCCATGGTGGCTGAACGCCATGACCTTTGGATCATCGCTGACGAAGTCTACAGCGAGTTGGTTTATGGCGAGGCGCGCCATCTCTCTGTCGCTGCATTAGGGCCAGAGATTGCGGCACGAACCGTGATCGTGACCTCACTCTCGAAGTCTTTCGCAATGACAGGATGGCGCCTTGGCTATTGCATAGCGCCGCCGGACCTAGCGCCGTTGCTGGCGCGCGTAAACCAATACACATCGCGCTGCGCCACTTCCTTTGTGCAGCACGCAGCTGTCGCCGCATTGCGGGACAGCATGCACTTTGTTGATGATATGCGGGCGCAATATGCAGTCCGCCGGGATGCAGTGGCGCGCGGCTTGAACGCGATTGATGGGATCAACTGCCCGTCGTCGGAAGGCACGTTCTACGCATTCGCCAGCTTTGATGCGGCCTGGGGCGACAGCCGCGACCTTGCCTCTTACCTGCTGGAGCATGCAGGCGTATTGCTAACCCCAGGCAGCGCTTACGGCCCAGCCAGCCGTCATCACATCCGCCTATCTTTTGCGACAGACTTGTCGACGATTGAAGAAGGCATTGCCCGAATGAAAGATGCACTGCCGCCGCCGGCACAATTGACATCTAATGACTGAGACTGAGGTAGCAGCGAACGCGCCAGACTGGTTCCGGGACGCCCTGTCGATTACGCCAGAGTCCTGCTGGACGACGGCTATGGGGTGCGACATTCATTATCTGCGCTGGGGGCCGAAAACGTCAGCGCTGCCGGGCGTGTTGTTTCTCCATGCAGGCGGTGCCCATGCCCAATGGTGGTCGTTCATCGCGCCATTTATTGCAGAAGACCGCCCGGTTGCGGCCATTGATTTCTCCGGCATGGGCGATAGCGGTCGGCGGGATGGGTATGACAGTTCATGCCATGTGGCGGAAATCACTGCCGTTTTAGCGGCTGCTGCGCTGGGTCCGAAGCCGATCATCGTCGGCCATAGTTTTGGCGGCTATATTGCCATGTGCCACGGCGCGCGCCATGGCAAAGGCCTTGGCGGCATTATCTTTGCAGATACAGCGCTGCGCCCAGAAGCTGAAGCTAAGGCCGCACCCGTTGAGGCCTATACACGCCCCATCCGTATTTACCCGGACCGGACGGAAATTCTAGCGCGGTTCCGTCTAGGCCCGGCACAGCCTTGCGAGAACAGGTTTATCCTGGATTACCTTGCAGGGACATCCATTGCGCCCCGCGATGGTGGTTGGGCCTGGAAGTTCGACGTCGCTGCCCGTGGGAATTCCCATCACGAAGAGCCGCTTGCAGATTATGTCTCGGACCTCCCGTGCCGCAAAGCTCTGATCTACGGGGCAGATAGCGCCATGATGATGGCAGACGCAGCGGCGTTTACGACCGGGCTGTTTGGCCCAGGTGATCCTGTTGTGCAATTGCCCGCAGCCCACCACCACTTGTTTTTGGATCAGCCCATTGCCTTCGTGGCGGCGTTGCGCGCCATTCTTTCAAGCTGGGTGTAGATCAGGCCATCGCAAATGTTTTGCTGGCTGGCATAATTCTGCATACTGCGAAGGCATTCCCACAAGGCGGTTGAAGGGTATTGAGATGAACGAACCTGAATTTCGAGCGTATGCCGAGGCCGAAGGGTTTCGCGAACCAGAAACGCGCGTTCACCCGCCGCACAAGTTTTTCGATACACACGCCCACAAAGATGACCTGATCGTGCTTGTCAGAGAAGGCTTGCTGACGGTTGATTACGGTGACAGGCAGGATGTGTTTGGGCCGGGCGATATGTGTGAGGTCGCACCTGGGATCGACCATACCGACAAGGCCGGCCCCGAAGGTGCCAGTTTTGTCCTCGCATGGCGGACACCGCGCTAGAGCGTGTTGTTATCCCATTGATCCAAGTGAAGGGCTCTTCTGATATCGAAGAGGCCGTGGACCGGCTACCTCCCCCCTCTCCCTGGTCCCTCTCCCCCCTATGGGTGGCGAGGGGAGCCTCACAGATATTTCCTCATTAGAACCCTCGCCCCCTACAGGGGGGAGAGGGCAGGGTGAGGGGGGGGAGGTTAGCCGACAGGAGATATTGTTCGTGCACCAAGCACTAACCCAGCCGATAAACGCGCGCGGCAGTATCGTGATAGAGGTGCTGCTTTTCGGCGTCGCTATAGGCTGCTGTTAGCCGCTTGAACGCGTTCCACAGGACATTGTAGCTGCAGGTCACCATGTCGACGGGGAAGTTTGATTCAAACATGCAGCGCTCCACGCCGAACTGCTCAATGGTGAACTCGTAATAGCGCCGCGTCGCTTGCATCAGTGCTTCGCTGGATGGTGGCTTGGCTTGTTCATGCCAGCCGAAGCCATTGAGCTCCATGTTCAAGCCGCCGAGTTTGGCCACAACGTTCTGGCAGCGCGCCAATTCAGTGATGTCTTTTTGCCAGGTGGTGAAGACTTCATCAGCCTTTCCCGTATAGGGGCCGATACCCAACGGGCCACCAAAATGGTTGAGGATGATCGTGGTATCAGGAAAGGCTTGTGCCAGAGCCGTCACCTCGGAGATTTGCGGGTGATAGCACCACGCCTCGAAGCTGAGCTCGCGCGGTGCCAGTTCTGCAAACCCTGCCCGGAAATCTGACCGGCTGAAGCGATCTGGCCCAGTGACGTTGCGCCCGCCATTGATCCCGTCGCTCGCATCCCAATTGCCCTGGCAGCGAATGCCGCGAAACCGGCCGCCACCTGCTGCCATATGCGCATCGAGCACGGCACCAGCGGCAGCGCCCATGTCTAGGTCCACGCTGCCGACGATGCCTGCAGCGATACGGCAAGGGTCGTACAGGCCAGACGCGCTCATGGCCGCGATACCGTTCACAAACTCCGTCTCCCCGACAACGCGCATCGCTTCAGGGCCGCTTGTCTTGTACATGGCCCCGCATTCGATGAAGACCGTGCTGACGATATTATGGCCGGCGTTCACGTCCGCCAGGATTTCATCCAGCAAGTATTTGTGTGCCGCACGGTCTTTGCGGAATTCCCACAAATGATGGTGCGGGTCGCAGATCGGCAGGTCCGGTTCCAGCGTTTCCTCTACTGTTAAATCCAACCAGGCTTTGTTTGTGGATGGGGTCATTGTTGGTCGCCTTTTAATAGAGGAAGCAAAGTAGCGTCATCTGGGTCAATAACAGGCGCGTTAGCCGAAGGCACCGCCATCGCGAAGCGCTTGGGTGTCGGCTTCGCTGAAGCCCAATTCTGCCAACACATCATCATTATGCTCCCCAAGTGCTGGGGACATGGCGGGTGGGCGCTTCTCCACATCGGTTAGCCAGAACGGGCTGGATACCGTTAGTGCGGCACCCGCTTTTTCTGGTTCGGGATGTGGAATAATCGCGCCGCTTTCGCGCATCTGCACGTCCCCGGCAATGTCGTTCACCGTTCCAATTTCGCCGAATGTGAACCTGTTTTCTGTGAAGATCGCCTTCCATTCGGGCCAGGTTTTGGTGCGGAACACGGCATCAAATGCATCGATCAGGGCGGGCGCATGGGCTTTGCGGGATGCCATGTCCTGAAATCTCGGATCGTCTGCCAGATGGTCCAGACCAATAGCATGCGCCACGGCTTTAAACCGGTCCGGCTTGGTAATCATCACCATATGGAACCAGCGGCCATCAGCGCAGGCATAGAGATTATGCATGGGGTTATCGGCAGCTTCGCGCGGTGGGCGGCCTTGCACATCTGCGCCACACAGGGCTGCCTGGTTCCAGATCGCATTCCACCAAAGGCCATTGGCCATCAAATTGGTCGCGACTTCGCCACCTTTGCCTGTGCGTTCGCGCCGGTAAAGTGCGGTCATGATCGCCGCCACCATGCTAATCGCTGTTGGATGATCGCCCATGCCGGGCAGGGAGCGTGTCGGCGCTGAATCTGGTGCGGGTTTGCAAAGGTCCATCAGGCCCGTCCGCGCCCAAAGTGCGGTCGAATCGAACCCAGTCCTGTCGGCCTCCGGCCCCGTTTCGCCATAGGCAGTAACACTGGCGTAGATCAGGCGGGGATATAGATCTTTCATATCCTGATACCGCACTTTCAGGCGTTCCCGTGCCGGGAAGGGCGCGTTCGTGACGAACACATCGGCAGAGGCCAACATGCGATGCAGTACTTTTTGGCCAGCCTCGGCTTTCAGATCCAACGTGATTGCCCGCTTGGAGCGATTGTCGACGATATAATTGTAGGGATGATCGCTTGGCGGAATGCCGACCGTAGGGTCATCACGGCGATAGGGCTCGCCACTGGGTGGTTCGATTTTCACGACATCCGCGCCAAAATCGGCCAGAACCGTCGCTGCGACAGGGGCAGCAATGAAGGAGCCACAGTCGATCACTTTTAGCCCAGCAAGCGGTAGATCATCAGTCATAGTCTGCCCCATTCGTTCCTGTCGCTATTGCCACCAGGCAGCGTTCTCGCACCCATCGGCTGAAGCTATTGTCATGAAGCTCTGCTGTTAAAGCAATCTCCGGGACATGGGCTGCCCCGTTGCGACAATGTCCGACTCACGCCAAGCTCTGTTGCTGGCGCTGGCAGCAGGCGCGTGAGAATTCACAAGGGTTGAGGGAGTGAAGCAGCAATGGCGGGATTAGAACCGGTTGAAACCCCAGGGGCCAAAATGCAGTACCTGATCAAGCGGCACCCATCGACCAGCCGTGAAGAGTTGATCGCCCATTGGTATGCCAATCACATGCCCGGTGTAATTGCCCGGAATGAATCCTATGCAGACGAAAGCAAGCGCGCGACCCGCTATGTAGCCAGCGTGTTTGACCATGAAGACGCCGCAGCCCACGGATGGGATGGCGTGGCGCAGCTCTGGTACAACGCGCCGCTGCCACATCCAAAGCAGGCCAGCGGCGTTGAGCCATATGATACGTTTCAGCAACGGGTAGAGCCTTATTGGCCTTGGGCGACACGCGAATGGGTGTTCGTTGACGGAGCATTGCCGCTTGATCCATTGACCCTCAACGCGCCATTTCCCTGCACCCGCAGCGGGTTCCTGAAGCAGGTCTCACTGGTCGCGGCGCGGCCCGGCGTGGATGTGCAGCACATGTTCGACCACTGGCTGCATGCCCACGGGCCAAATGTGCAGGAAACCATGACGAAGGTCGGCGGGTTCCGATACGCTGTTAGCCTCAGCACAGACCTTGAGCACGCGCCCTATGCCGGAATGGCCGAGCTTTATTTCCCAGATCGCACGGCCCAGGCGGCCTTTTGGGACATCCTGAAGCCAGACGGATTCCAGGAATTTAGCGACCCGGAACGAACAGTCCGATTTCGCTGCGGCACAGAAATGGTCGGCATTGAAGCGTAAGGGGTGCCCTAAAAGGCGCTCATCACGTCTTCGGCGAAGGCGTTCTGTTTTGCTAAGGCCTTATCCAGTGCGCCCGCCGCAACATTGACAACCATTGTCGCAACCCCCCGTTCCGCGAGTGCGGCTGCATCATCTTGGCGGGCGGCGGCGCTGCCGGTCATCAGCATGCGTTCGCCGGAAGCGCTGGCGCGATCCCGGTCTGAATGGCCCATTGCATTGTAGGCGAGGGTGATGGTTGCCGGGTCCCGGTTGGCTTTTTCCGCGGCTTCCCGCAGTTTTGCCAGCGCAGCGTCATAGGCGTTGAGCGTATCGAGCGGTGCTTTGGGATTGCCGCCCGCGATTGGGTACCAAACATCTCCCAGAGCGGCGAGACGGCGCAGCGCCCGCCCACTTTCACCGCCGACCCATATTTTCGGACCGCCGGATTGGATCGGCTTCGGTTGAAAGAAGATATCCTTGAATTGCACGTAATTGCCTTCAAAGGCGGGGTTTTCCTCCGTCCAGAGCGTCTTGAACGCCCGAATATATTCGTCCGTAACCGCCCCCCGTTCCTTGAATGGTGGGGTTTTTAGCAGTTCGAACTCTTCGCGCATCCAGCCTGTGCCGATGCCAAGCTCAACGCGCCCGCCGGATAGTTGATCCGCGGTCGCCAGTGCCTTCGCCGTGAAGATCGGCTCCCGGTGCGGAATGACCATGATGGAGGTTAGCAGTCGCGCCTTCCGCGTAATGCCCGCTACGTAATTCAGCAGCGAAATCTGTTCAAAGCACGCGCCATCCGCACCGCCGGCCCATCCACCATCCGGGCTGTATGGATAGCGGGAGTCTATGGTGCGGGGCACGACGATATGGTCGGCCATGCTCAAGACGCTGTAGCCTGAAGCCTCTGCGTTTTCTGCGATAGCCCGGATGGCTTCGGGGTTTGCCAAGGGGCCACGGTGCGGAATTGAAAGGCCGAACTGCATCAAGCGTCTCCAGTTTTGGGGCTGCCGCACGGTCATGCAAATGCAGGCGAACGGGCTTTGAAAGTCCATTCTCTTGCGCTTGCCTTCATGACGCAATCTGTCTCTTCGTCTAAGATTGCCTGGTAATTCAAACTCCCCGCCTGATCAGCAGTTACAATTCGGATGCAGGCAGTTCAGACTTTAGGATCAAGGGCCGTGATAGCGGACATTCAGAGCAGAGATAGGAATATGATGTTTAACCGTTTGATTCCGACGACCCTGGTCGGCAGTTATCCGCAGCCAGGATGGTTGGTTGATAAGGATATTCTGCTCGGCAGCGGGCCGCCACGGGTGCGGATGCGGGAAGTTTGGCGACCCAGCGAAGATCTGCTTGCGGAAGCACAGGATGATGCGGCCCTGGTCGTACTGCATGACCAAGATCAGGCTGGCATTGATATCGTCGGCGATGGCGAAGTTCGCCGGGAGAGCTATTTCAACCACTTCGCTAATGCGCTTGAAGGCATCGATATAGATGATCCCGGCATTGTGCCCGGGCGCACGGGCAAGCCAACCATGGTGCCGCGCGTTGTCGGCCCAATTCGCCACACTGTGCCGGTCCAGGCGCGGGAGGTCGCATTTCTACGCGGGCAAACCGATAAGCCGATCAAAATCACATTGCCCGGTGCCTTCACCATGGCGAAGATGGCCAAGGATGAATATTACGGCGACCCCGAAGCGCTCACCATGGCTTATGCGGATGCGCTTAGAGCTGAAATCAGCGCGTTAAAAGAGAATGGTGCCGATGTCATCCAGCTTGATGAGCCTCATATGCAAGCGCATCCGGCAGATGCAGCGCTGTATGGGGTTAAAGCGATCAATCAGGTGCTTAAGGGCGTCGAAGGGCCAACAATTGTCCACCTTTGTTTCGGTTATGCCTATGTCGTTTCAGATAAGCCATCCGGCTATTCGTTTATGGCGGAGTTGGATGAATGCGCCGCGCAAGTTATTTCGATTGAAGCGGCGCAACCACGCCTTGATCCCGCCATTGTTGAACGCCTGCCGAGCAAGATGATCATGTTTGGCGCGCTCGACCTGGGAACAGCAGACATTGAAACGCCAGACCTTGTGGCGGAACGGCTATCTGGCGCTCTGGCGCATCTGCCAGCAGAGCGCCTGATCGCAGCACCTGATTGCGGGATGAAATATCTCAGCCGTGATGTTGCTTTCGGCAAACTCAAGGCGTTGGCCGATGGGGCTGCGATCGTGCGGCGTAGGCTGACAGGTTCAGAGGATGGCTGAATAACGAGCTTAGAATCCCTGTTTTTCATGTCCAACAATAACTTGGATGGGATGGGCGTGAAATTTTAGGCCAACACCATTGACTCTAATGCCCAGGGTTGGGTTTGGCATTTGGTCTTTGTCAGCAAGTGGTGCGTCTTCAGAATAACCACAGGCTTCCTGCAGCTCGTCGATGGTGAGGTTTGGGAATCTTTCGATGAATGCCTGCCGAATTCCGTCCATCGTATTCGCGGCACCATTCAACACAAACTCCACATGCTCCCAGCCATCTTCGTAAGCATGGCCGGGTTTTGGATACGGCACCTCCACGCCAGATACCTCCCATGCTCCGACCATAAGTGGGCTGTGAAGCTGTACGATAGATATTTCACGGCCATTTACATCGGCTGTAGAAATCAGCCGGCCTGCCTCAAGAAGCTGCTCTTTCAACCGGTCCACATCTGCGTTGTGTTTTAGGCGCACGCAGATGTGGTCGATCTTCAAGTCCTTACACTGGTCGAGAATATCCAGCTGCGCCAAGGCCGCATTCAGCTTGTCGGAAAAACGATCAATTTCGGTGCGTAATAGCGCCCACATAGGGTCTGGCTCCGCTGTTGGCTGGCGAGGATAAATGAGGCTGATCAGCTGGCGCCAGTCCAACCAGATAGAAACCTGAAATATTGCGGGCCGGTACCAATGTGCGACCTGCATTGCAGGACCGCCAGTTCGTTCGTACCGTTGAGAACGCGCAGCCGCTGCGCACGCCCTGAAACCGCTATCAGGTTCTGCAATTATGATCGATATCGCTGAAAGCCCCATGACGCCGGAAACTACAGATCCGCGCATTCCGCCCCGTGATCATGTAGTCAGCCGCTATCTGATCGATAGATGGGCCAAGGCGCAGCCGGAAAAGACATTCCTGAAATTCGATGACGCAGACCATCCAACTGGCGGTGAGGAATGGAGCTATTTGGCCTTTCGGCAGCGTGTTATTCAGGCCGCACTTGGCTTTCAGGCACTTGGGGTTAAACAAGGCGATCATGTTTTGGTCTGGGGGCCGCCTGGCCGGGATCATACGCTGATTTATTTTGGCCTGAACTATATCGGTGCCGTCTATGTGCCGATCAATACAGCTTATCGCGGCAATCTGCTGGCGCATGTCTTGGATGTCTCTGACGCCAAATTGGCGGTCGTTCATGCTGAATTATGCCCGCGCCTGACGGGTGTTGATCTGGCCCAACTGGAACAGGTGGTGGTGTTCGGCGGCGAAGCAGATACGCCGCTGCCGTCTGTTTCTTATACAGACGCCCTTTTGCCCGAATCCGGAACGCTCGCCGCGTTGGACCGACCAATTGAGCCCTGGGACCCGATGGCGATTATCTTCACATCCGGGACAACGGGGCCGTCTAAAGGCGTGCTTACATCCTACCTGCACCTTTACACCAATGCCGGGCCAGTAACCTGGCCGATGGTGACGGGGGAAGACCGCTGGCTACAGAATTTCCCGATGTTCCACATCGCAGGCATGGCCACCATGTTTGTGATGCTGACGCGGGGCGGGTCCATTGGCATGGTCGAGCGGCTTGACACGCGCACGTTCTGGGACTCTGTCCGCCGGACAGGCTGCACAGCCTGTTTCCTCCTCGGTGCAATGGCGACATTCCTTGATAAAGCACCCCCCGATGCCAGTGATGCAGACAGCCCGATGCGTCTCATGTTCATGGTGCCGCTGACGGGCGATATCGCTGCGTTTTCCAAGCGTTTTGGCGTGGATATCTACACGATTTTTAATATGACGGAGATTTCAACGCCCATCATTTCTGAAGCCAACCCCTTGAAGCGTGGCGTGTGCGGTAAGCAACGCGATGGTGTCGATGTGCGCTTAGTCGACGATAATGATTGTGAGGTGCCGCAAGGTCAGGTTGGCGAAATGATGATCCGCACCGACAGGCCTTGGGGTATGAATTCCGGCTATTACAAGAACCCGGAAGCGACGGCGAAGGCATGGCGCAACGGTTGGTTCCATACCGGCGATGCGTTCACGCAGGATGCCGATGGCTACTTCTATTTCGTTGACCGCATGAAAGACGCGATCCGCCGCCGTGGCGAGAATATCTCTTCATTGGAGGTTGAAGCGGAAGTCCAGGCCCATCCTGATGTTCTGGAAGCTGCCGCCATCGCCGTGCCAAGTAATCTTGGCGAGGATGAGGTTATGGTCTGTGTCGCACCGCAGCCGGAACGGACGATTGATCCCTCTGAGTTGATTAAATTCCTCATCCCCCGCATGGCCTATTTCATGGTGCCCCGCTACATCCGTGTGCTGCCTGACCTACCCAAAACGCCCACAACCAAAGTTATGAAGCACGAACTGCGCAGTGAGGGCGTGACCCAGGATACTTGGGACAGAGAAACTGCCGGCATTTTCGTGAAAGGAGAACGCTTTACATAGGTCACCCGAAGGCTTGGTATCGCTTGTCTGAGCAGGCGTTTACGGCAGGGCGTCCCATGCCAGGCCAGACCCAATTCCCAGGGCAAGTATGGCCACGGCGCGGAGGAGCACAGTCGGTTGGCAGGCAAGTGCGGATTGCTTGATCGTCGCCTCTAACCAAGAACCGGCGATTGGCTGTTTCATGAAAATCACGAACGCGGCAAAAGACGGCACGGCTGCAAGCACAAAACCAATGCTGTAGGACCCTGTGGCTGCCAATATTCCGCCATATGCCGCCGGATAAATCATCATGGCGATGCTGGTGAAAGACAGGACGCCACCGGTAACGCCGCCGACGTTTTCTGCGGGTGCCAAGCGGGCAGTCTCCGCCAATAATATGCCATGCCAGCTGATAGCGGTCATATTGTAGATCACGGCGACCCCTGTGATTTCAATGATGCTCCACTGTTGATCGTACAGCGCGACGCCGACCGATGCCGCGCCGCCGATAAGGCCGATCATCGCCAGGAGCAATCGCGGCGTTATGTAACTGCCGCCCAACCAGCCCCAGAGAATACGCGCCCAGATCGCCATGAAACTCGCCACAGCAAAGGCGCTCCCAGCTTCAACTTCTGAGTAACCGAGGCCGTCGATCAAATACAGGATGAAAAACCCGGCGAACAGCGCTTGTAGTCCGCCAAAAGCAAAGGCTGCGAAGGCGATATCGCGCAGTGGAGGATTGCTCAGCACCATACGCAGGGTCGCCCGCAGGTCACCGATCCCGATCTTGGTGTTTGGATCTCGCTCTTGGTCGAAATATGACCGAACTGGCTGCAGGCAAATTGCGACCAGGAAGACAATCAGCGCTGTCACGAAGGCAGCACCATAGTGACCAAGGCGGATCGTGCCGCCAAACACCTCGCTATAGAAAACGAGCCCTAGTAAGAAAGGAATCAGAAGCCCGCCGATCAGCGCGCCAACTGGCACACCGGTTTGCTTCACAGAAAATACCAGGGGTGCCAATTTAGGCGGGCAAACACGGGCCAGAATATGGGAACTGGCTGGTGTGGATACAGCCGCGGCCCCCATGAGCACAGCGCCAAGCGGAAATAACCAGAGTTGCCCGGAGGCAATTACGACCAGGCTGCCGCCCATCATCACCAAGGCGGCCTGGCTAACCCTAAGTGGTCCGTATCGCAGAATAAACCCGCCGCACCCGATCGCTGCCAGAATGGCGATCACGTTCTGCAAGGCCAGATAAAATCCAAGCCAGCCGCGTGAGATGCCGAACTCTTCCGCTAGGCGGTCTGCCAGAATGGGCATGGCGATCTGGCAGACATAGGAAAACGCCTGCTGGATCAACATCGCGGCAGTCGCGATGGTCAGCACCGTGCGCCAATCATACCGTGAAAGATCCACTTTGCGGCTTACCTAATGCGAATGTTCACGGTGGCACGGACCCCTGGCCACAGCTGCTGGTCAGTTGGCTCTAAATCAATGATGACAGGGATACGCGGTGCGGAGCGGGTTGCTGCAATCTTATTCGTCATGGCACCAAGGGTGACCTGACCGACCGCAGCGACCCGGCCTTTGAATTCATCGTGGGGATAGGCATCCACGTTGATGTCTACACGCTGGCCAACAAGGACGTGGCGCACCTCGGAATCATCAACCGGGCCTTCAATCCAAAGCTTGCGTGGATCATGCAGTAGGAAGACCTGGTCGCCATCCTCCACATACGCACCGGCATTGACGTAAACTTCGTTCACGACAGCATCTATTGGGGCGTAGATGTGCATCTTGCGCAGCAAGCTCTTGGCGCGCTGCTGTTGGACGATCAACGCATCATTGGCGCGCTCTATCACAGCGATGCGGGACCGGAAGATTGCCTCCTGGGTTTTGTATCCCTCTAAATCGATGAGCTTGCGCCGTTGCTCTGCCATTTTGGTCTCAAGGCTGCGAATATCTGCTTCGATGTCTAAGACTTGGTCACGGGCGCGGTCGGCGGTTTGTTTTGAAATGACCCGCCGTTTGATCAGAAGGTCATTTCGCTTCACGGTTTTGCGGGCAAGCGCGTGGCGACGGCGCAAAGGTTGAAGTTCACGGGTTTGAAATTTCAACACGGCTTGAAATGTTTCGGCGCGATCGACGATGTCCCGCTGAAAAGCTGACAACTCCGCCTCGACCCGCGCTTTTTCTGCGTGGCCTTTCGCCAGATTTGCATCAATTGACGCAATATTTAGTTCTGCAATCTCAGAATCCATGATTGCAAGCAAGTCGCCGCGCTTGACCCTATCGCCTTTACGCACCTCAATCCGTGCAATGCGACCGTTGACGCCGCTGCCCATAACTGTGAAGTCGGCATCAATCCAGGCATTTGTGACAATGACATGACGCCACCAATGCAGGCCTTCCGTGACAGCAATTGCAATCCCCCCGACAAGCGCCGCAAAGACAACAATCTTTAGTCCTCCACGGCGGAGTTGGTTCATCGCATCAACTTCTTTTGCATTCTGATCCACCAAACCGATTGCGTAGCTGTGTCACCGAGCCTGCTGGCCGAGATCGTTCCGCAACTGCGCAAACATAACAAGTGCAGGTGCGCATGTATCCGTAAGGCGGCGGGATCTGTCTATACGCAGCCAGTCTCAACAGATTGCGTCTGACGTGTCACGTGTGGCTGACGATTACAGAGACCCTTTGGTGTTGGCCTGACGGCACCCTGATCCGGATATTATCTAGTTCAGAATATCGTTCAATGCGTCGACGCATCGGGCGCAGTCTTCCTCGTCATTATAGACGTGTGGGCTTAATCGTAGACGGCCCAGTCTGGCGGCGGCATAGACGCCCGCTGCAGCAAGCCGGTCGGGTAGGTCGTGGGGCATGCCGTCGGGAAAGCCCAGGCTTAGAATATTTGGTGCCCGGAGGTCGTGCCGCAGCGTTTCAACCGGAACATTCGCTGCATGCAGTCCGGTCTCAATCTCAGTGGTCAGCATACTTAGACGCTCGCGAACCGCATCAAGGCCCCAGGATAGAATTAATTCCATGCTGGTCGCGGCCATGTCGAGCGAAACAAAGAAGTCGCGCTCGCCCATGTCAAACCGGCGGGCGTTTTCTACATAGGCCAGGTCGCTGAAATACACATCATCGGTTGCTTGGACACGCTTGCGACCATAGCTGGTCTGTTCCAGAGGGATGCCGTTCTGACAGCGCTTGGCGACATATAGGAACGCATGTGAATCCCGGAGGCAAATTGGTCCACAGAAGCGGTCGGATTTTCTGATCGTCGCGGATTAAAAGTCCGCCACTTTACGCTGGAAGCAACGAGCTGAAGGCGGGGAGATGTATACTGTGGAATTATATGGGCGAGT
>CALLKY010000098.1 GCA_938083135.1 uncultured Alphaproteobacteria bacterium
CGAGAACGCCATCATTCATGGAGATACTGCTTAAGAAGCGTTTCTTTCCGAGATTGTTGGCGCGGAAGCTTGGCCAGATCGCCGGCACGCAAACATAGAATCAATCTATGAGTTCGGCGCACGGGTAGGGTTTTGGCGGTTCGAAACAATGGTAAAGAGCCGACATTCAATGAAAAACCAGCCATGCTGCAACTGATCATGCCTTTTGATGGTTTGGCCTAGGTTCAAGTCTGAAGACTTGTAGTATGCCACTGTAGGTGTTTCCAGCAGATGCAGCGAAAGTCCGGTCTAGCGGGCTGCACCGCAGCGGCGGCACGGTGTGGTCAATGGCCGCTAAGGGCCGACAGTATCGAAGCTTATTACACCTTCTAACATTGAAGTACGCCTAAAGCTGCCATTGAAACATCTACGAACCAACACGTTCACCTCTCAGCAACGCAAGCCCTACCCCGCCCGCGCCGCTTGGCCGCGCTTGCTCCAGTATCCGGCCCGTGCGACTTAACGGGCATGGAATTTTTGTGGCTGGAGCTTGCCCCTTATGAGTGATGATCTTCGCAACGACCCTGTGCGCCGGATGCTTGGCGGGCGCGCGCTGGCGGAAATGTTGAAGCTGGCGGGTGGATCGCCAATGTTCGGCATGGGCGGGTTCCAATTGCTGCCGTTTTATGACGCTGTGCGCGAGCTTGGGCTGACCCACACACTGATCAATGACGAACGTTGCGGCACCTTCGCAGCGGACGCGTGGTCCCGCGTGACGCGCCGTGTCGGCGTGGTTGACGCGACGCTCGGGCCAGGGGCGACGAACCTGACGACAGCCCTGGTTGAAAGCTTGAACGCAGGCGTGCCGCTGGTCGCCATCGTCGGCGACGCCAACCGCACCCACGCCTGGAAGAATATGACCCAGGAGGCCAAGCAGCTTGAAATTCTGGCCCCCTGCGTCAAGGAGATCCTGCGGGTTGAAGTGGGTGAGCGTATTCCTGAACTGGTGCGCCGGGCCTTTGCCGTCGCAACATCTGGCCGGCCCGGCCCTGTCATTCTGGACGTGCCGGAAGACATCGCCCACGGCGAATATGATTATGACGCCAGCGACTTCTGGTTCGATGACGCGACACTCTCCATTCCCTCCCGCCCGTCCCGCCCCGGCCGCGACGCGACGGTGAAAGCGGCAGAGCATCTTAGGAACGCAAAGCGCCCGATCATGATGGTCGGCGGCGGTATCCACCTTTCCAACGCCTATGCGCCGCTGCTGCGCCTGGCTGAGCAGGAGGGCATTCCTGTCGCGCACACCATGAGCGGCAAAGGCGGCATTGCTTGTACGCACCCGCTAAACGCTGGCCTGTTCGGGCGCTATGACCGGATCGCCAATGACCTGATCGGCGAAAGCGATTGCGTGCTCGTCATCGGCTGTAAGCTTGGTGAGATTGCAACGAAGCGCTTCTCCCTGCCGCTTTCAGGCAAGCCGCTGATCCATTTGGAAGTGCTGCCAGAGGAAATCGGCCGCACAACGCCTGCCACCGTGGCGCTGATTGGCGACGCGGGCGAAGGGCTGAGCGATCTGGCAGATGCGCTGACGGATGGTGCGGCTGGCCGCGCCGCTGCCCGCAAAGCCTATAACGAAGAGGTCGTCGCCAAGATGGCCAAATGGGTTGAAGGCGCAGAGCCCCGCTATGGTTCAGAAGAAACACCGATCAACATGGGCCGCGTTATCCGTGAGCTGATGAACACCATGCCCGCAGACGGCGTTCTGGTGGCTGATGGCGGGTTCGCCGCGCATTGGACCGGCCTGCTGTATGATACGAAGCAGGCTGGGCGCAATTACGTCCCGGACCGGGGCTTCGCCTCCATCGGTTACGGCCTGCCGGGTGCTATCGGCGCCCAGTTGGCTTGTGGCAAAGACCGGCCCGTCGTGGCGCTCACCGGTGATGGCGGGTTCAACATGACGCTTGGCGAGTTGGAAACAGCACGCCGCCTGAAGCTTGGCCTTACCATGATTGTCGTGAACAACGCAGCATCCGGCTACGTGAAGGCGCTGCAACACGCAATGTATGGCGGGCGCTACCAGTCGAGCGATCTGGAGGAAGTGAATTACGCCAACGCGGCCAACGCACTTGGCTGCCAGGGCATCCGTGTTGAGGACCCAAGCCAACTCGCCGAAGCACTTCGCACCGGCATGGCCAACAAAGATCAGCCAACGGTGCTGGATGTTGTCGTAACGCGCGACCCAGCGAAGATGCTGCCAGCCGTTGATAACCGCACGGCGCAGATCAAAAAAGGCGACAGGATCGCGTGATTTCATGAAAGCCATCATCCTGTCCGCCGGCCAGGGCTCACGCCTGCTGCCGCTGACCGAAGACCGCCCGAAATGCCTGCTGGCTGTTGGCGACGACACAATCCTCGGCATTCAGCTAAAGGCGCTGAAGGCTGGCGGCGTCAGTGATGTCGCCATTGTCACTGGCTTCCGCACGGCCGCGGTTGAAAAGGCCGCCGCGGATGCCTCCAGCCCCGGGTTCACCGTGCGGACAGTGTTTAACCCGTTCTACAACGTCGCGGATAATCTCGCGTCCTGCTGGATGGCGCGGGCTGAAATGCATGGGCCATTCCTGCTGTTGAACGGCGATACCTTGTTCCGCCCGTCCATTCTGGAAACGCTGCTTGCAGCGCCGCCTGCGGATATTACCCTCAGCATCGACAAGAAGTCTGAATATGATTCTGATGATATGAAGGTCACGCTGGACGGCGATAACATCATTGATGTCGGCAAAGACCTGACGCCAGACGAAACCCATGGTGAGAGCATCGGCTTTAGCCGCTATTCCGCCGAGGGCGCAGATATCTTCCGGGAAACACTGGAACAGATTATGCGCACGCCGAATGGCCTACGCTGGTGGTATCTGAAGGCCATCGCCGTCCTTGGCGAACGCGGCCTCGTCCGGGCTTGCTCTATCGAAGGGCAGACTTGGGGTGAGGTCGATTTCCATGTGGATCTTGAAGAAGCCACGGAGAAATTCGGCTAGCGCACTTGGGCAGATATAGGCAAACTAGGAGAAACACCGCCCTAAAGGAGGTTTCCATGCCTGATAGTGCCCGCCCGCAGTCCATTGCTGATCTGCCCGCGCAGATCCCCGCCGCCCCTGCATCTGAAGCGGAAAGCCGCGCCAGGTATTTCAATACCGGCAACGCCTTCAACGTCATTCTGCCACCCGTGCCGGATACCGCTTTCAGCGAGGAGCCGCAGCGGGCGCTTGATCCGTCCGCGCCAACGGGCCTCGTCGCCTGCGATGCATCGGGGGTAATGGAATGTGATTTTCCGGCGACCTCGCCGTTCGTTCTCGCACGCTATGCCCGCATCAATGCTGGCGATACGCTGGATGTGAACTTCGTCGCAAGCGGCGTGGTCCATTACGTTATCCAGGGCACCGGCTCAACGACATCTGGCGCTGAGACAATCAATTGGGGACCGGGCGATATCTTTGTCACACCGGGCGACTGCGGCCAATCCCACAAAGCAAATGATGCGGACGTCGTGCTTTGGGTCGTCACCAACGAACCGCAACTGGCGTTCGAGAACCTGCAAGCCCCTGCCCCCGGCGACGCACCTACAGAGGTTGTGCATTACCCGGCGGCAGAGATCGATAAGCAGGTGGCGCTGCTATATGAGGTTGGCCGTGGCGAAGATATCGCTGGCTCCGCATTGATCCTGTCATCGGACAAACAGGAAGCCAGCCGCAACATGCTACCAACGCTAACCGTGGCCATGAACTCACTGCCGCCCGGCGTAACCCAGCGACCGCACCGGCATAACTCCGTCGCCGTGTCGCTCGTGATCCGGGGAGAGAATTGCTACTCGACGATTGATGGGCGGAAGAAACACTGGTCTCCCTGGGCCACAACAATTACGCCGCCAGTCTCCGTCCATTCCCATACCAATGCGGGGGACGAACAGGCCCTGTTCCTGATCATTCAAGATGGCGGCTTATTCTATCATGCCCGCGCCATGGGCTTTGAGTTTGTTGAAGAATAAGGAGGGCAGAGCCATGGAACTTACCGTTAAACCATTCGGCGGTGCCTTGGGTGCCAGCGTCACTGGCCTGGATTTCCGTGACCCGATCACGTCGGAGCGCAAAGCTGAGCTTAATGCAGCTTGGATGGAGCATCTCATCCTGGTCTTCCCAGACCAGCCGCTGACAGACGAAGAGCACGTTAGAGCCACCCATGCCTTTGGCGAGCCAGAGGTGTTCCACCAGGACATCATCAAATCCAGCCGTGTGCCCGAGATATTCCGCGTCTCCAACGTGGACGAGAATAATCAGATCATGGAGCCGAAGCATCCAACGATGCAGCAGCTTGGCAGTGCACGGAAATGGCATACGGATTCGAGCTACCGCCAGAACCCCGCCATGGGCTCGCTCCTGCACGGGATCGAGATCAGCCGGACAGGCGGCCAGACATGTTTCATCAACATGTACGCCGTCTATAATGCCCTGCCAGAAGGTCTAAGAGCCAAGGTCGAAGGCAAGCGCGCACGCCATGACTTTGAGATGTTGAGCCGGATCGCAGCGGCCCGCAAACCAACCGATGAAGAACGCGCATCCATGCCCGCCGTATGGCAGCCAATGGTGCGTTTGCATCCTGTAACGGGCCGGAAATCGCTTTACATCAGCCCGATCTACAATGACGGCATCGAGGGCATGGAAGATGATGCCGCGATGGCGCTATTCCAGGAATTGACAGACTTCGCCGAGCAGGAGCAGTTCGTCTACCGCCACACATGGTCACCGCACGACATGCTGCTTTGGGATAACCGCTGTACCATGCATTTGGTGACGCCGCATGACCCAACTGAACGCCGGGTCATGCATCGCACAACGATTGTAGGCGACGGACCGCCGATTGCGGCTTAGGGACCTTCTAACCGCAATCACCCCCCTCACCCTGCCCTCTCCCCCCGTTGTGGGACGAGGGTTCCAAAAGAAAACAACGCGGCTTGCGTGAGGGTCTCCTCGCCCGCTCCCAATGGGCGTATGGCGGGGGAGAGGGATCAGGGTGAGGGGGGAGGCTAGCAGATCCTAACTGCTTCCCGCCATGGCACGAAGCCGTTCATAAACCACATCCGGCACATCCACTGTGTCACGGGCGCGCGCTTGGCGGCGGACCTCGGCTGATCGATCAAACGGCATCCGCACAGGGTCGCCGCCTGAAACAGGGCGCGCCGCGCGGACAGCGTCTGCGTATTCCGTTGCGCGGTCCCGGTATTCTGCTTCTGGCATCATCAAGTCAGGCCGCATGGCGATTATCAGGAAGCCGAACTCTGCCAAATCGGGCGGCTGCGCTGGTGATCCCGCCATCATGCCCAGTAGTTGCACCACATGCGCCAACCCGGAACCCTTATGCCCACCCCAGGGCGTGAATGCGCCACCTAGGGCCGCGTCAGGGTCTGTCGTTGGTTGGCCGTCAGCGCTGAACGCGACGCCTTCTGGCAGCGCCTCGCCCATGCGCTTGGCCAGCACGACCTCCGCATGCATGATCGATGAGGTCCCGATGTCCCAAATCACTGGATCGCCGTTCGTCGGGAAACCGAAGCAGATCGGGTTGGTGCCGAACCGTCCGTCGACCGCCCCGTGCGGTGCAACCCAGGGCGAAGCGTTGGAGGCGATCATTGTCACCATGCCTTCAGCCGCCGCCATTTCAGCAAAGTAGGACAGCATGCCCGTGTACCAAGTGTCGTCCGCGCCAACCATTGCAAGCCCGGTTTCCCGGCATTTCTGAATGGCAATCTCGGTCGCCTTATAGGCAACGACATAGCCCAGATTGTCATGGCCATTCAGCCTTGCGGACACTGGCGTCTCATGGGTTGTTTCAACGGGTTTTGTGGGCGCACCTGTCCGCTGGAGCCGTTCGACGATGCTGACCAGACGTGGCAGGCCGCCATATTGCAGACCACGCAATTCACAGTCGATCAAGTGATCTGCGATCAGGCCTGCATAGTCCGCACTATGGCTGTTCGCCTGCATCACCTGCACGGCAAGCCCACGGGCTTGGCTGATAGATAATTGCATCGCTGCGTCCTCCCTATTGCCACATGAATGATGGCGTGTTGGGGAGCAGTGAGCAACAAAGCCCTATTTTCGACTATCCCGCCACTCTTCCACCCAAAGCGTCGTTGGGTATTGGTGCCCCGTTGGTTCAATGCCTATCAGCCAGAGCGGAATGACAAACGGCTGCGCGCGGAAATAGAACGGTAAAGCTGGCAGCTCTAGCGCATAGATTTGCTGCAAGCGCGCCCAAAGCGCAGTGCGCTTGGTTTGGTCCAGCTCGACTTCAATCTTGTCCAGCAGTCCATCAACTTCCGCATTGCTATAACCGGGGTAGTTCTGGCCGGACCAGCCATTATCCGCCGTTGGGATCATCGAGGAATGCAGGCTCGTGCGCGGCGGGCTCTCCGGTGATGAGAGCCATGCATACATGGCGAGGCCGTTGAATTTTCGCTTAGTCACGGTCTCGCCAAAGAACACCCGCGCTGGCTGATTGCGCAGATTGACCGATATTCCAAGCTTCGCCCAATCGCTCTGCAATGCCTGTTGCGCCAACTCCCGCAAGCGATTGCCAGCTGTCGTCATGAAATCAAACGCGAGCGGATCACCAGCCGCATTCCGGCGCTGGCCTTTAGCATCCAGCGGCCATCCGGCGTCATCAAGCAAAGCCGCAGCACGCTTTAGATCATAGGGATAGCGCTGGATGTCTTTAGCCGCCGCCGGATCATTAGGCGCAACAGAAGCATGAGCCACCGGCTGACGGCCGCCAAACAGTGCCTGCGATACGGCTTCCCGATTAGCGCCAAACAGCAGCGCCTGGCGCACCCGTACATCTTTGAGTGCGGGATGATCCAAGTTCACATCAATATGCTCATAGATCAGACCGGGGCGGTAGGAGAAGCGGTAGCGGCCGCGCATGCGCCGTTCCAGCGCTGTCGCCTGATCAATGGAAAGGCCAAGCTCACCAGCAATATAATCAATGCCGCCCGACCGAAGATTGGCTTCGAGAGCGGCAGTATTTGTGATCGCGCGGATAACGATGCGCTCAAACACAGGCGCTTCACCCGGCCAGTGGGGATTGCGCTCAAGCGTCAACGCAGCACCGGCGGTAACGCCTGTCACGCGATAAGGACCGTTATAGAGGCCCGGCGTATCGGGTGCGGTGACATAACGGGTTTCGTTCTTGTAACGCTCCGGGTCAGCCTCAAACGGCGCGCGTTCCACATGGGCTGGGAGTGGCGTTAGCGCTAGCAAATTGTAGCGGTACTCAACGCGGTCATTGATCAGCGTGAAGGTGCGATCATCAATCCGGCGGATTTCCAGGATGCGCCGGTAACTTTCCTGCTCCGTCACGCCGCTTTTGGGGTGTTTGCCAACGTCCCAAGCTAGGATCACATCATCGACTGTAACCGGAACACCATCCGCCCAGGCCATGCCCTCACGGATGCGGAATGTGACGGCAACACCTTCGCCAGTCCCCGTCCCCACATCCTTCGGCACAGGCACTTTAACCGCACCACCATTTTCAAAAGTCGGGAGTTCCTCACAAAGGATACAAGTTGCCTTCCAGTCCTTGTCGAACGCCACGAAGGGCCGTTGCGATAGGCCGAGCACGTAGCTCTTGGCCAGCATCGCATCAATCGCGGGATGCAGGGTTGAGGGATATTGCGAAATCCCAATCGTCAGCGGCTTAGCCTGCAGCGTCCCTGAAACCAGAAATGCGGCAGCGACGCCAATGCTGGCGAGAAGGCGCCGCATCAAGCGTGCCGCTCGGCCCAGCCATCCGGGTCTTTTAGGAATGAGCGAACTTCGTCAGCGACATTCGGCGCGAAGTAGCCTTCCGCCTCAGCTACGCGCAGCACATCGGCCCAAGTCGCTAGCTCATACAGGTCAACGCCAAGCGACTTCAGGTTCGTGCGGCTTGCCGGGAAAATGCCGTAATGGAACACAACGAAGCAGTGCTCGACCACGGCCCCGTCTTCTTTCAGCGCATTGATGAAGTTCAGCTTCGATCCGCCGTCTGTTGCTAAGTCCTCGACCAAAACTACGCGCTGGCCTTCATGCAACTCGCCCTCAATCTGCGCGCCCCGGCCAAAGCCTTTGGGCTGCTTTCGGACATAGAGCATCGGCAGGCCCATGCGTTCTGCTATCCAAGCAGCGAAGGGAATGCCTGCGGTCTCGCCGCCAGCAATGGCATCTATCGATTCGTATCCAGCGGCGCGCTCAATCTTCTCAACCGCCATATCCATCAACTTGGCACGGGCGCGGGGGAAGCTGATCAACTTGCGGATATCCACATAAACCGGGCTTTTCCGGCCCGAAGTGAACACGAACGGCTCCTTGCCATCATAGGCGTAGGCGGCCTTGATTTCGAGGAGGATGCGGGCGGCGTCGTCAGCAGATACGGTCATGGGAGGCGGGCCTAGGTTTTGTGGGTCGGATTCCAGTATATCCTATCTGGATTAGCAGCCGCATTTCGCGGGCGCCAGTGTTTGAGCCTGTATAATCCATGGACGCCCTGATTCCAGACTTCACCACAGGTCAATTCATCTACATTGCCGCCTGTGCATTTCTAACCGCATGCTTTCACAGCATCAGCGGCTATGCGGGCGGCTTGATCCTGGCGATCTGCCTAACGCCAGTGCTTGGGGTAAAGGCGATTGTGCCCGTGCTGGCGATGTCCCTGCTGATTTCCCACACGAGCCGCGCCTGGGCATTCCGCAAAGGGTTTCAGTGGCCGATTTACCGGGATGTGATGATCACCGCCCTGCCCGGCATTGCATTCGGCGCTGGAATTTACTCCCTGCTTCCCGTTGCATGGGTGGCTGTCGTGCTCGGCGTTTTTCTGCTGATGTCAGCCCCGCTCAGGCGTTTGATGCAGCGCGCAAATGTCGTTGTGGGCCGAAAGTCATTGATGGGCGCTGGCGTGCCGTTCGGCGTGCTTTCAGGTGCTGCCATTGGGGCTGGATTGATCTTAGCGCCATTCTTTCTGGCAGCCGGCCTCGCTGGGGAGGCCTTGCTGGGCACCATGGCGGCTGTCGCTTTCACCGTAAATGTCGTGAAAACCTTGGTTTTCAGCGGGTTTTCTGTGCTGACTGCCGATTTGGCTGTGATTGGCGCTGCAATTGGGGCCTGCACTGTTCCGGGCAATCTGTTTGGGCGCTGGGTCGTGCAGAACACGCCTATCCGCGTCCACATTGCGCTGATCGAGGTTGTTGTTGCCGTTGGTGGCCTCTACTTCCTGTGGATAGCGGCTGTAAATTTTGGCTGGATCACGGGTACATGAGCGCTATATACTAATGCGTCGGAATGACGCATTCGGCGCTGACAACGCTGAGACATCGCTCAAGCGCCGCACTTTCGCCTGCGCTGGCTGACGGCGCGCCAGAGACTCATAATGGAGGCTCAAGATGATTGTCGCTTCACTGCTAAACACCAAAGGCCGAGACGTATTCTCCATCGCACCTGGCGCGTCGGTATCGGACGCAGCGCGCTATTTGCGCGACAAAGGTATTGGCGCTGCACTTGTGCTTGATCAGGCAGGTGCCGCCGCCGGCGTATTTTCTGAACGTGACCTGGTGAACGCCATCGCAGATCAAGGAAATACCGCCCTAAGTCTGACAGTCGGCGACCTGATGACAAAAGATGTCGTCTCCTGCTCCCCGAGGGACCCGATTCCAACCGTCATGGCAACAATGACCGAGCGCCGGGTCCGGCATCTACCCGTTATTGATGGCGGCAGGGTCGTGGGCGTGGTCTCCATCGGCGATGTCGTTAAGTCCCGCATCGCTGAGGCAGAAACCGAAGCCGAGGCGCTGAAAGCCTATATCGCGTCAGGCTGAGTCTGTATCAACCGGGCGCTTTGGAATGATGTTGATGAACTGTGCGCTCAATACGTCCTCATCCGCTTGATTGAACGCCGTCCCATCAACCACCACTTGGCCCGTCGTCCTGGCTGGAATGCACTTAGCGACACGAACCTCTACGCGGATTGTATCTCCGGGCCGCACTGCTCTTGGCCAGCGCAAATTTTCAATACCGCGCCCACCCTGATTGTAACCAAACATGCCTGCCTGAAACATCAACCGGAACGTCACGCCAAGCGTTTGAAAGCCGCTTGCGATCAGCCCGCCATAGATCGAGTTCTCCGCATACTGCTTATCCAGATGAAACGGCTGTGGGTCCCAGGTGAAGGCATAGTCGATGATTGAGGATTCGCTAAATGTGTATTGCGCTGTATGAAACAGGTCACCTGGGCTGAAGTCTTCAAAATATCGCGGCGCATAACGGGTCATTTAATGAACTCCTGGGCGTGAGCTTGGGCGTTTACTTACAACGGGTCCAATCGGTCTTGATGCCGGATGCATCTTTGCCAGCAAGCAGGAAGCGGTCGCCGTCAATCCAATCAGCAACCAATGTCTGGTCCACACCGTCATCCCGCCACAGCGGATTGCGGCCACCGAAGGACTTCACGGCCCAGTTTCCAGCATCGCCCTTAGGCGTGCGAATGGAGATCATGCCATCGGGCCCAGCACTGATGATCGCTGGCGCATCACAAGTCGTATCTGGCTTGTTTACGATCACCCCCGCCCCTTCAGGGAACGCAATCGCCCATTCGCCGATGAAAGGCTTTGGATCAGCAGGTTTCACGCCCGCGACGGCGCTTCCGACCGCAATAGCGCTACAGCCAACAGCAAGCAGCGCTGTCAAGAAAAAGCGCCTCGGTCCATCAACCGCTTTAGAATAATGCATATTTTCGCTCTCTCATCTCAATTCGCTGGCGATATTGGGTACATCCCAATTGCGCGGAATGTCAAAGCCTGAAACAATCGTCCGTGGAGGGGAATGTCGTCCGGTGGCGGCCCCGGTCTTCAAAATCGGTGAGGGGGCGTTAGGCGTTTCCTGGCGGGTTCGACTCCCACTCTCCTCCGCCATTTCCCCCGATAAATGCTCTTAACGCACTGAAGTACAAGCATTCTATGGATCAAGGTGATCGGAATGCCGACCAAAGTGCGAAACACCCCCCTCCCCCAACACATTCACCGTCGGGGAGATGTTTATTATTTCGTGCGGAGAATCCCCCCTGACGTGAGAGAACTCCACGTCGGACATCGGTTCTATTTCAGCCTTCGTACGAGATCAGAAACAGCCGCAATCAGAGCTGCTAACTCCATCAACCAGAGACTTGAGTCCTATTGGATGGGTTTGAGGCTAGAAAAACTATCCATACCCTCACTCAGGCAGCCGGAAATCGTGCCCAGTGAGCCGTCAGAAGCTCCATTGCTATCTGAAGCCGCGCAGATTTACGTGAAAATGCGGGGTAATGGCCGACAGAAAAAATTCTTTCAGAGTACCGAACGGAATTTGCAGTATGCCCTGCAAGCTTTAGGCGACAGGCCTATCGATACGTTCAAGCCGAAAGACGCCGTCATTTTTAGGGATCGTCTATTGGCAAGAGGATTAACAGTAGAATCTGCCAAGCGCAGCTTTGCTGGGTTACGAGCTATTATAAATTTTTCCGTTCGCGAGCTTGGCTTGGATTACCGCAGTCCATTCAGCAACGCCTTGATGCCAAATTTAAATGACAGCGTGCGCCGGCAACCAATACCTCTTTCAACGATCAAAGAGGTGCAGCGTACATGCTTCGAAAACGATGACGATCTTCGATGGCTTGTAGCAATTCTAGCTGACACGGGAATGCGGCTTGCCGAATGCGTTGGCCTAGCTGTTACCGATCTGAAGCTTGAAGGAAATGCTCCTCATATCGATCTGAAACCGAACTTATGGAGGCCTCTCAAAACACCGACTAGCGCGCGCAAGGTTCCGCTCGTTGGAAGTGCTTTATGGGCAGCACGGCGAGTCAGCGAGACTGTCGAAGGACATTATGCGTTTCCAAGATACACAGACGGCATTAGCTGCAAGGCTAATTCTGCCAGTGCTAGCCTCAATAAATGGCTGAAATCACAAGTTCCAACCGGCTGCGTAATTCACTCATTTCGACATTCGCTGCGTGATAGGTTGAGGGCAATCGAATGCCCACCCGACATTATTGACGCGATCGGTGGCTGGGCCGTCAAAGGAATAGGGCAGCGGTATGGCACGGGCTATCCGGTGAGTGTACTTCACAAATGGATGCAGCAAATGGAGGCTCAATAGCCGGTCCATCTTCCGATCACCTTGATCCATAGAATGCTTGTACTTCAGTGCGTTAAGAGCATTTATCGGGGGAAATGGCGGAGGAGAGTGGGAGTCTCTCCATGCATATTCCGTAGAATGCACTGGTAGTAACAAGCGATATCAACAATCTAACTTTTTACAGGACCGCCAACTAGTCCCCCAACTGTTCTACAGTTTGGTGCGCAGTCATAT
>CALLKY010000099.1 GCA_938083135.1 uncultured Alphaproteobacteria bacterium
GCTTCTAGCGCTGACTGGCACCTGCGCTCGTAGCGCTGGCCACGAATTGAGGGAGACAGTAGCTATGGCGACCCTGTCGACACGTACCGCAAAGCTTGCCGCGACCACGGCACTTTGCAGCCTAATTGGCCTTTCCGGAATTGTCGGAACATCCGCCTTAGCGCGCGAAGCAGGCGTTGCAGCAGCCGTCAACACAGATGCCACCAGCATTCCACCGGCGAAGGTTGAGCGGACATTGATCGTCGGCAACAAGCTCGTGTTCGAAGAAACGGTGAAGACCAGCCCGAACGGCCAAGCGCAGCTCCTGATGATGGATCAAAGCGCCGTCACTGTGGGCCCGAATTCACAGCTTGTGATCGATAAATTCGTCTATGATCCAGACAAGCGCACCGGTGAAATGGCACTTAGCCTTAGCCGTGGCCTGATGCGCTTTGTCGGCGGGCGTATTTCTAAATCCGGCGGCGTAAAAATCCGCACGCCGGTTGCGACCATGGGTATTCGCGGCGGCATTGCGCTGATCAATGTCGTTAACGAGAAAACCGTTGATGTGACCTTGCTTTATGGCAATGAAATCACGGGTACGACAGAGAGCGGACAAAACTTTGAAGTCCGCCGCCAGGGCTTCTTTACCCGCATCGAAGAAGGCAAGGCCCCAACAGAGCCTGCTAAGACCGATCCTGTTATCGTTCAACAGAAGATGAATGAACTTGAAGGCCACGAGTCCGAGAGCGCTGGTGCCGAAGAAGTTCCGACGGAAGAAGTTGCCAAGGTGCAGCTTCCGGACGAAGAGCAGCCTGAAGCTGAGGAAGTGCAACCAGTTCAACAGCCGCCTGCTGAAGAAGCAGCCAATCCGCCAGAAGAAACCGATGAGCCGCCAACTGAAGAGCCAGACGATATTGTCACTGATATTCCGGATGAGGAAGAAGAGGCAGAAGACCCAGAACCCGTATTTACAAACGTGTTCCAGACCAACCAGAATTTCAATGCCGGATCAGCTAAGCAGGGCGACAATAGCTTCAATCTGACGACGGGGACGTTCACAGTTTCGCAGGTCGATGAAAATGGCGACCCGCTGCTTACTGTCGTTGATGATGGAAATGTCAGCAACACCTCCATTATCGATGAGACAGCTACCGTTGTTACGGTTATTCGCGGTGAAAATAGTGAGGTTGTGAATGGCGTCCCAGCTGATGCGTTTAATGATGGCGACAATGTCATTGTCTTCAACGCAACCGGCACGAACCGATCCCTCGCAGGGACATTCAATGGAACCCAGCCACCGTCCTTGCGGTTCTTCGAGAATGGCGTTGAAGTTGGCGATGCAAGCGGCGTTCAAAATATCTTCGATGCGAACGATACAAAGACCTACCGCCCCGCCTCCACATTCAACGCCAATGCCCAAGCAAGCCTTGGGACGAACCTAGGCACCACCGTCCAGGGCCATAACTTCTTTGATCCAGATAGCATTATGGTCATGGATTTTACGGCGGACGGCTTCGACGGGACCAATCCTGGCAACCGCTTCACGATCATCGATGGCATCCAGACATCGATAGCGCCCACAGGACAGAGCGTCTTTGACTTAACCGATGACACTCAGAACTTTGGCCTGCTGCCTCACAGCCAGATTGGGCGGGTTCGCTTGCCGATTGAAGGCGTTCAGGCGGGTGCCGCGCGCGCAGTCGATGCAGCGAACATCACAGAAACCGGGCTGATTGTCGATTGGGACAAAGGCACGGCGCTGTATGTCGGCGGTGTGTTCCAAAACGTCAGCAACCCTAACCAGAACGCAGAACGTGCCTATGGCATTCAAGCCGTCGTCGGCAGAGTGCAGGGCGGCGGCGGTCAGGCTGTTACACTGACTGGCGTAAATGGCGGCTCCTCACATTTTCAGCTAATTGGCGAAAACGTCCCGAATGGCGCAACGGAAGTGCGCCAATTCCACACTGGCGATACAACGGCCCGCTTCTTTGGCTCCACCGCGAGCGCGCTTGCGCTTGAAGGCGGCCATGACACGCTTGAAGCAGACGATGGCAATGGCGTGCGGCAAGACCCTGTATCAAAAACAGACCTGAATATTGGCTTCTCTGGCGGGCAAGCTGTCACCCCCGATGGCGGGACAGGTGTCGAAGTCGGGTCCATATTCGCGGCGGTAAATATCGTAAACGCTGAAGGTGATCTTGAGCGACTGGTATCGAACCCGAATGCCGAAGGCGGCGTCGGAACCTTTACCGTGGACCGGGACGTCGGAACGGTTTTGGTCGATGCAAGGCTTGAAGGCGAAGACAACACCGTCACTGTGTTTCAGAACGCAGCGAATGAATCGACTTTTATCAACAATGACACATTCGCCGTTGTGAACCGGAACTCGGCGCAGGGCGGTCTTACTGGCAGCCCAGCCCCATCCTTCGTCGCGGTTAGCGGCAATGCGATCACTGCAGCCGGGGCACCCAAATGCGCATGCGAGTTTATGCAGTGGGGCTACTGGGCCGCTGGCTTGAATGAGACGGGTGAGCCCTCAAATGCTCTCAGCGATGTTGGTGCCTTCTTCTCCGGCGTTCAAACGCCGGACGTACAGATGCCCGTTAGCGGCACAGCAACATACACAGGGGCTGCCTATGCCAGTGTCTCTGTCGGCGGCGCAAATCCACTGCTCGAAAGCGGCAATTTGAATTACACGACCAACTTTGCGACAGGCGTTGGCCAAGGCGATGTAAGCCTTGGTGCAAATAGCTTCAACATGATTGGTCAGCACAATGTTGGTAATTCGGCGCTGTCCGTCGAGTATTTCAACCAGAATACGACGGACTTAGTTGGTAACGGCAATGGCGGCTTCTTTGGTAATGGCGCGCAGAATATGGGCGTCACGATCAATATCAATGATGCGGCCACCGGTGTTTCTACGGCTGGCGTGGCCGTTGGCGAACGCCAAGCCCAGCCTTGATCACAGCCGCGATCGGGGGCTTTGACGCCAATTGACTGATGGACCGATCGCCCTTGCCAGCGATATCTATGGTGAGGGCGCTGGCCCGCCGCTTGTGATCTTGCACGGCTTGCTGGGTGCCGCCCGAAACTGGATGGCGATTGCCAAGCGGTTGGGTGAGGACTACGAAGTCCATGCGCTTGACCTCCGCAACCATGGCCGCTCCCCCTGGGCAGACGCCATGCGCTACCAGGACATGGCGCAGGATGTAGCGGCCTATATCGAGAGCAACGGCCTCGCGTCCCCCACGGTGCTTGGTCACAGCATGGGCGGCAAAGTCGCCATGTCGCTGGCTTTGACGACACCGGATATCGTTGGTCGATTGGTCGTCGCAGATATTTCACCTGTGCCGTATCAACGCGAAGGCCGCACTAGCTTTCTGGACTATATCGACGCCATGATGGCGCTTGATCTCGCCCCCATTACCCGGCGGAGCGAGGCCGACAAGGCCATGGCGGACGCCATTCCAGACAAGGCCGTACGCGGCTTCCTGCTACAAAACCTGGTGCCTGATGAAGCCAATGGTGGATTCTACTGGCGCTGTAATCTGCCCGCACTCTCAAACCGCATGGCCGATATTCTGGATGCGCCGGAACCCGATTCCTGGGCACCGTATCAGGGCCGAACCTTATTCCTGAAAGGTGCCCGGTCCGACTACGTTAGGGACAGCCACACAGCGCTGATCCGCAGCCTGTTCCCCCGCGCAACATTCGAAAGCTTGGCCGACGCCGGCCACTGGCTACATGCTGAGCAGCCTCGCCCATTCATGGCTGCGGTGCGGAGTTTTATCGCGGCAGCTTAAGCGCCCGCTTCGCAGCACCGGGCGCATCGTCATCCCCCAAAATGCGCCGCCAACCCATGGCACCAAGATCATATGCAGCCTGGCGTAGCGCGACTTCCGGCGTTGCATCAGATGCATCGCCCGCCCGGGCCGCAACACGATCCTGCCGCGCATCCGTCGCACACTCCAGCCAAATACCATCAAACGGCACATTGATACGATTTGCGACGGCTTCCGCCTGCGTCCGTTCCGCTGGATCCGCAAAGACCGCATCCAGAATTACAGGTACGCCCTGCTTCAGGCAGTTGGCAGCCGCATTGAACATTGCGTTGTACACAGCCGCACTCGCCTCTTTCGTATAGGCGGCGGATGGCAGCTTTTCTTCTGCCGGAACACCTTGCTGCAGCTTGCGAATAACGTCCGAACGGATATGGATGGCCCCACCAGCCGCCGCCATCGCTGGTGCCAATGTCCGCGCTATCGTTGTTTTGCCGGAACCGGATAACCCACCAATTGCGACCAGTCGCGCCGATGGCCGTTCCAGTAGCGCCAGGGCTGCCTGTGCGTAGCGCTGCGCCTCTCGTTGGGATGCAGCCGCATCTTCGCCCTCAGACAATCCGGCCCGATGCAGCGCTGTTTTCGCGCGAACTGCCGCCCGCATGCTGAAGAAAACCGGTGCCAATGCCAGGCCGGAATAGTCCTGACGCTCGGCCAGATAGCGGCTCCACATGCGGGCCGCCACGTCTTGCAGGCCGCGGGTCCATAGGTCCATGCCCAAAAAGGCTGCGTCATGCAGCACATCCACGGTCGCCATAGCGTCGTCGAACTCAAGCGCATCAAAAATCACCGGCGCACCATCAATCAATGCGACATTGCCAAGATGCAGGTCACCGTGCAGCCGGCGTACCAGCCCCGCTTGTCCGCGTTCATCAACCTCTGAAAGCGCCTGGATCAGCGTTGCCTGCATTGCTTCATGCAGCTGTGCGATTGTCTGGTCGCCAAGCACATCCGCCCCAGCGGCAAGGTCCCGCATCGTGCGCCCGGAAATACTGGCGAGCTTCATGGCCGCGCCATCGACCACCACGCCAGGCGTTGCATTATGAAAGTGGGCGATTTGCACGGCCAAGCGTTCCGCCAAAGCACCATCAACCGCACCGGCATCCGCCAGCACATCAAGCGTTTGGGTTTCATCGAAGCGGCGCATAACGACTAGATGCTCTTGGGCGCACGCCGTCAGGTCATCAGAAACGGCACCGATGCGGATGTCGCCGCCATTGTTGAATACAGGTGCTAACCCCAGATAAAGCGCAGGTGCGGTGCGGCGGTTTATATGAATCTCCGCAAGCGCGGCTGCATCACGTTGCGCCTGGGTGCTGAAGTCCATGTAAGAATATTTTACGTCACGCTTCAGCTTGTAAGCGCGGTCCCCCGCCAGGAACACATATGCGCCGTGGGTCATCATGCGTTTCGGCGCGTCTACACCAAGCACGCCGGGTGTAGCCAGATTCTGCAGGATTGCAGTTTGGCTGCCAGCCTCACCGTCTGTGCGGTCGCCAGATGGCGTCTCGTTGTCCAAAGTCTCCGGCCCCCACGGCGTTTGGATGGATGAATAATCTTGTCGCGGATTTCGATTCCAGGCACAAGACCGAATGCACAATTCAGCAGACATCCCCCCACACCGGTTTTCGGTGGCCCCCATGATGGATTGGACGGACCGGCACTGCCGGTTCTTCCACCGCCTGCTGTCCGCCCATGCACTGCTCTACACAGAAATGGTGACGACCGGCGCGATCCTGCACGGCCCCCGTGATCGCCTGCTGGCATTCGATCCGGCGGAACATCCGGTAGCGCTGCAGCTAGGCGGGTCGGAGCCAGATGATCTGGCGGCCTCAGCGCGGATTGGGGCGGATGCGGGCTATGACGAAATCAACCTAAACTGCGGCTGCCCGTCAGAGCGTGTGCAGAAAGGTGCATTTGGCGCCTGCTTGATGCGGGAACCGGCGCTGGTAGCAGACTGCGTCACGGCAATGCGCAGTGCTGTTGATATTCCCGTCACAGTCAAATGCCGCCTCGGCGTTGACGATGATGACGAGGAGCAGCGGCTGTTTCAGTTCGTGGAGCAGGTTTCGGCTGCGGGCTGCGAAACGTTCATCATCCATGCACGGAAAGCCTGGCTGAAAGGCCTGAGCCCCAAAGCCAACCGGGATATCCCGCCGCTTAACTACCCCCTCGTCGCCAAGCTGAAACGTGAGCGGCCGGACCTGACCATCATCCTGAACGGCGGCTTGGCCAGCCTCGCAGCTTCCAGCGCTGCGGTCACTGACCTTGCTGTGGACGGCGCGATGCTTGGCCGGGCCGCCTATCAAAACCCCTGGGACTTGGCAGAGGCCGATCCCACATTCTTTGAAGCAGGCCCGAATTTTGATGATCCACATGCTGTCATCGAAGCGCTGCTGCCTTACATCGAAGGCGAGCTTAGCAAAGGCGAGCGGCTACACGCCATCGCGCGGCATATCCTGGGCCTGTTCCAAGGCCGCCCAGGCGCACGGGCCTATCGCCGCCATATCTCTGAAAACAGCCCACGGGAAGGGGCCGGGCCAGAAGTCATCCGTGACGCCGCCGCCCGTGTCCCCAAAGGCGCCACGCGCCGTGATGCCGCTTGATGGGATTTATTCGTAGGCTCTATGACTGGAGCATGGCCAAGGCTGCAAGCCCATCCGCCCCCTGGTGGCTTGGTATCATTGCGTTCATTGAAAGCTCTGTCTTCCCGATCCCGCCGGACGCATTGCTCCTACCGATGTGCCTTGCCCGCCGCGCTAAGGCGTTTGCCTATGCTGGCATCTGCACCATTGGCTCTGTCGCTGGTGGCCTTTTCGGCTATGCCTTGGGCGCGCTGTTCTTCACTGCCATCGGGGCGCCGCTGATCGCTTTGTATGGCGGTGAGGTGGCGATGGAAGAGCTGCGCTTGCTTTATGCCGAACAGGGTGCATTGATCGTCGCGTTCGCAGCCTTCACCCCGTTCCCTTTCAAGGTGGTGACAATTGCATCCGGCGCTATTGGCATGGATATCGGCGTCTTCCTGATTGCCAGCCTGCTGGCGCGCGGCGGGCGGTTCATGTTGGAAGCGGCGCTGATTTGGCGCTTTGGGGCACCGATCCAAGCGTTCATCGAAAAACATATGGGCTGGGTCACGCTTGCAGGCTTCATCGTTGTGGCGGCATTCTTCCTATTCGTGAAAAAAATCGCTGGATAGCGCTCCCATGCAAAACGCCAATCGCCAAATCCGCCTGATCGCCCGCCCCGATGCCCTGGCTGGCCCTGAACATTTCGACGAAACAACAGAACCCGTTCGCCAACCGGACACAGGCGAAGTGCTGGTAGAAACGCTGCTGCTCTCGATTGACCCGGCCATGCGCGTCTGGATGAACGAGGACCCGGGATATGTACCGCCGATCCAACTTGGGTCTGTCATGCGTGCAGGCGGCATCGCCCGCGTAGTCGAGAGCCGGATCGATGGCCTAGCGCCGGGCGATCTGGTCCAGGGCCGGCTTGGCTGGCAGACCCACCCAACGCTTTCTGGCGAAGGCTTACATAAGCTGGACCTCACCATGGGTGACGCTGAAGCGTGGATTGGCCCCCTCGGCACAAGTGCGCTCACCGCATATTTCGGTATGACGGCGGTGGCAAATGTGAAACCTGGTGACACGGTTCTGGTTTCGGGCGCTGCGGGTGCCGTTGGGCAGATTGCGGCCCAGGTCGGCACCCTGAACCACTGCCGCGTCATCGGCATTGCAGGCGGTGCGGAAAAATGCGCGATGCTGCGCGATAATCTCGGTCTCGACGCCGCGATAGATTACAAGGCCGCGACGGACCTAAGCGCCGAAATCAGGCAAGCTGCACCCAATGGCGTGGATGTTTATTTCGATAATGTTGGCGGCCCAACACTGGATGCAGCGCTGGAAAACATGGCCGCTCTTGGCCGTATCGCGATCTGTGGCCGTATTTCACAAACAGCAGCGGCAGAGCTTTACGGGGTCAAGAATATGGGCCTCGCCATCGGTAAGCGATTGCGGGTTCAGGGCTTCATCGTGTCTGACTTTAACGCCCGCTACGGCGAAGCCCGCGCGTGGCTCGCAGGCGAGTTGAAGGCAGGCCGCCTGCAACAGCGCCTACACATCCTAGACGGCTTGGAGCACGCCCCATCTGGCCTGCGCATGCTCTTTGAAGGCGGAAATACCGGCAAGCTGGCAATCCGCGTCGCGACCTAAAGCCCGCCCGTCATCCCGAGTATAGCGCCGTTGGCATAGCTGGCTTTGCCTGATGCCAGCCAGAGTGCAGCTTCCGCCATTTCTTCTGGCTCTGCGATCCGACGGAGTGGCGAAATGCCGGCGACTATTGCGGGTCGGCCTGGATTACCAGAGCGGGCATGAATACCCGTGTCAGTGGAGCCTGCACGGACGCCATTAACACGAATGCCCTCTGGCCCGACTTCCTTGGCGAGGCCAATTGTCAGCGTCTCTAGTGCTGCCTTGGACGCTGCGTAATGCACGTACTCATTCGGACTGCCTGTAACAGCAGCGGCAGACGTAATATTGACGATTGCCCCGCCGTTCCCGCCTAGCTTTGTCGACATGCGCTGGATCGCTTCCTGGCAGCAATAAATGGCGCCATGCAGATTCACTGCAAACGTATCCAGCAAGACCGATGAGTCCAGATCAGCGAGCTTTACAGATCGGCCAATGATTCCAGCATTGTTGATCAGCGCGGTCACAGGCCCCAGCGTGTTGTCGCAATGGGAAAACAGCGCCCGCACATCGGAAGGGTCCGCGACATTCGCTTTGAAGGTGGTCACCGCCACGCCAGTTTCCGCGCATTCGGCGCAAGTGTCCTCCGCCGATGTCACATCCTCAGCATAGTTAATGCAGACGTCATAGCCTGCCCTCGCGGCCAAAATCGCAGTCGCCCGACCAATGCCACGCCCCGCGCCAGTAATCATCATAATGCCAGTCATATTGTGGCTTCCCTAAAACGGTGATTAACGCTCATTTCCCACGCTCGCTCGTCGATTTAGCGGCTGTGCAGGAAATTTCTATTGTGTCATGAAACGGGCAAGGTCCGGAACGCGGGGCTTCGTTGCCGGTTACATCACTCAGCCCAATCGGCGCTTAGCTGTTCGTTTCAAAACCACATATCCCTGACCTTACGTCCATCACGTGGTAAGTCTTCAAAAGTCTCTAGGCCATCGAATTGGACGATTGGGAGGTCGAGGATCAAAGCAGGGTCGGTCATACGTACATTTACGGCGGTCCGATGGCGTCCGTCTGCCTCAGCTGCTGTCTTAACGTAGTGGGTTACGCAGCCGCATTTGGCGCAGAAATGAAAATCTATGGCACCGCCATCCTTGCGGCAGTAAGTCGTTGTTTTTCCCGCAGAATGGATATCGTCGCCAATATAGCCGTAAGCCCAGAGCACACCATATCGACGGCAAACCGTGCAATTGCACACGGTTACTGATTCAGGCATGGCCTTAAGCGTCCACCCTGCTTCACCGCAATGACATTTGCCCTCTAGCATCTGGTGGCCCCCTTCAAGTTCGGTACTGGCTTACGTCAATATAGCTGAAGCAATTGTTCTACATCGTTTGTGCGGCAGGCATATGCCGACCACAAGGCGTTATCGTCGTGGGCTTGCCCGCATTCAACGGTTTGGGCCATCCTGATGCAGCAATAGGATATGGAGGATCGGATGAGCGGAGGATCAAATGCCCCCGTCCCGTATATGGAACGGACGCGCCAGTATTACAGGGCGATGGGCTATGACAAAGATTACGTCTGGGCAAATAACGAAGACGCGCCCTTCACGCCGCTGAAAAAGCCGCTGGCAGAAAGCCGCGTTGCGCTGATCACCACAGCCAGCGACAAAAGCCAGACGAATATTGACGCCAAGGGCGTTCGCCATGTCTGGGCTGGCCCAACGGCCCCACCGCCCGATGCCCTGTTCACCATGAACACGGCCTGGGACAAGGAAAGCACACACACGGACGACCGTGAGAGCTTCCTGCCCATCGAAACCATGCAAGGCTTTGCGCGCGACGGCCGGATTGGCGGATTGACCGATCATTTCTTCGGCGCTCCAACGGTCTACAGCCACCGCATGACGATGCAGCGCCATGCGCCAGAAATTCTGGAGCGCGTCCAGGCGGATGGCGGAGACGTCGCCGTCCTCTCCCCGCTTTGACCCGTGTGTCACCAGACCGTGAGTCTGGTTGCACGCCATCTTGAAGCGAATGGCATTCCAACGGTGGTTGTCGGGTCTGCCCGCGATATCGTTGAGTATTGCGGCGCGCCCCGGTTCGTCTTCCTAGATTTCCCGCTGGGCAATCCAACGGGCGAGCCCTGGAAGCGCGACATGCAGCGCGCGGTTGTCGGCATTGCCCTCGATACACTGGAGACTGCAAGTGAGCCGATGCAGACCGTCGAAACCGATTTTGTTTGGCCAGACCCAGAATGGCGTGGACGCTATAATCGCCTGACACCAGACATCCGCGCCCGCTTGAAAGCCGAAGGCGATGCGCGCCGCGACAAGCAGAACGCGGCTAAAGCGCTTCGACAGAAATAACGAGGATCAAATGCTGGATAGCTTCCCCCGCTTCGATGCAAGCCCCGCCAACTGGAAAGGCTCTGACTTAGCCAAAACGCCAGACCGTTGGATGCACGATCTTTCAGCAGCAGAGCTTGGCGATCTTGAAGCCGTGATCGCAGCAGCAGGTGACCGAACGGATGATCTAACGAATGTCACCGCAAGCGACCTGCCCTTGCCGCACCTGGCACCGAAGCTGAAGGAGATCAAAGCGAACGTACTGGACGGCGTTGGGCTGACGCTTATCCGCGGATTTCCGATTGATCGCTACAATCTGCGCCAAGCCGCAACGGCTTTCTGGGCGGTTGGACTGCACCTTGGCGACGCCGTGTCACAAAATGCGGCAGGGCATGCGCTTGGCCATGTCCGAGACCTTGGCTTCGATTACAGCCAACCGAGTTCCAGAGGCTATCAAACAGCGGAACGCCTGCCTTATCATTGCGATGCTGGTGATGTCGTTGGGCTGCTATCCATCAAAACTTCGAAGACTGGCGGGTTGTCCAGCGCCGTATCCTCAACAGCACTTTACCACGCCATGATCGAGCGGCATCCAGAGCATCTGGCTGTCCTGATGCAACCCACATATCGCGACCGCCGGGACGAAATTCCGGAAGGCCGTCGCCCCTGGTACCCAATGCCCGTGTTCCAGGCCCATGAAGGGCGCATCTTTGGCCATTATGTTCGCAGCGCCATCCGTAAAGCCCAACGCTTTGAGGACGTGCCGCGTGTCACGCCAGAACAAGAGGCCGCGTTTGATGCGCTCGACGACCTTGCAGGCAGCGAAGAATTCCGCCTGGATATGGAATTTGAGCCGGGCGACATGCAGTTTGTCTGCAATCACACCATCCTGCATAGCCGCACGAAATATGAGGACTGGCCCGACCTGGAGCGCCGCCGCCACCTGCTGCGCCTTTGGCTTGGCTGCCCTGGCGGTCCAGATCTGCCTGCGAGCCATATCGAGCAGCAAGGGCTGAATCCGGCTGGCCGCCCCGCTGGCATCCATTGCCCCGGTGTTGCGCTGAATGCGCCACTGGAAGCTGTCGATGGCGGCGCTGGCGAAACAACGAAACGTCAGAAGCAAAACACCTAAATTACCCTGGCTAAATTGCCTCATGTGAAGGACCAAGCTCCATGACAACTGCATTCGATGAAGTCATAGCCGTTCGCGGCTTGGGCACGCCTAGCGCTGACGAAGTGACTATTACAGGCGCTGACCCAGTCGTATCCACGCGCTTCAAGATTGGCGAAACGGCGGCTGCTGTGCTCGGCGGTATTGGCGTTGCGGTCAACGACATTTGGGAGCTGAAAACCGGCGAGCGGCAGAAGGCGACGGTCGATGTCCGCCATGCCGCCGCTGCCCTTCGCAGCACAGGCTATCTGCAACGGCCAGGGCCAGACGGTGCGTTCAAAACCATTGTGAACCCAGCGCATGAAAAGATGATGCAAGTAACCCAACCCTACCCCACCAAGGATGGCCGCCATGTCCTGCCGCATTTCAACTTGCCCCACCTGCAAGCACGGATGCTGAAGCTGCTGGATTGCGAGCTGACCCCTGCCTCCATCGCGCCCGCCGTCGCCAAGTGGGATGCGATGGACCTTGAAAACGCCATTGACGAAATTCGTACCTGTGGCGGCATGGTGCGCTCCAATGATGAATGGCTGGCAACACCGCACGGCCAGGTGCTGGCGGCGAAACCTATTGTCGAAATTATAAAGATCGGCGATAGCGATCCTGAGCCAATGCCGGAAGGTCCGCGTCCGCTCAGCGGCATCAAAGCGTTGGACCTGACCCGCATCCTGGCGGGTCCAATTTCTGGCCGCACGCTGGCTGAACATGGCGCTGAAGTCCTGATGGTGACAGCCGAACGGCTGCCGCAGGTGCCAGAACACGTGATCGACACCAGCCACGGCAAGCGCTCCTGCTTCCTGGACCTCAAGAATGCCGAAGAAGCGGCCCAATTGCGGGCGCTGCTGGCGGACGCCGATATCTTCTCCCAAGGCTACCGTCCTGGCATGATTGAAGGGCTTGGGTTCGGGCCGGAACAAGCGGCGGAAATCCGCCCAGGCATCATCTGCACATCCATCAGCTGCTACGGCGCGGACGGCCCGTTCAGCCATCGCGCCGGTTGGGAACAAGTGGCGCAGACCATGGTCGGCATCGCGGCTGAAGGCAGCCCGGAGCGGCCGAAACTTTTGCCCGCCGCCGCCAATGACTATGTCACGGGATATCTGGCGGCGTACGGCATGCTGCTCGCCCTTGCCCGCCGCGCGCGGGAAGGTGGCAGCTATCATGTGCGCGTCTCGCTCTGCCAGTCTGGCATGCTGATCTATCGCCAGGGCAAAACTGCCCCCGTCCAGGACGGCATGGAATTCAGCGGTGATGAACTGGCCGCCATGCGCATTGAATCGGTGCCAGCCTATGGACCGATCCGGCACCTAGGACCTGTTCTGAAGCTTTCCGAGACACCGCCCCATTGGGCGCGGCCATCCCCAGTGCTTGGCGGCGATAAACCAGCATGGGCAGATGCTCCAGCCGCCGTCGCTGCGGAATAACGTCGTGCCAAAATCCCTGACATCCACCCAATCCGCCGCCTATCAGCACGATGGCTTCATCGCGCCCGTGCCTGCGTTATCGCCTAAGGAAACGGCTGCATTCCGTACTCGGTTTGAAGCCTATGAGGCGGCGAACGGTGGGTGGTATGAGCTGTCCAAAGGCCAGAAACTCTATCTCCTGCAAACCTGGGCGGCGGAGCTTGCAAGCCACCCGCGTGTGCTGGATGCCGTGGAAGACGTGCTGGGGCCGGACCTGATGGTCTGGGGCATGAGCTTGTTTGTGAAGGACGCCCATGCGCCGGGTTTTGTCACATGGCACCAGGATTCCACATATTGGGGCCTATCCAAGCCAAGCGTCACAACGGCATGGATCGCACTGTCGCCAGCAACACTGGAAAGCGGCTGCATGAAAATGCTGCCCGGCTCCCAAAATCTGGACCAGGCCCCGCACCGGGATACCCTGGCCGCCGATAACTTGCTGACGCGCGGTCAAGAAATCTCCATCGAAGTGGACGATGATAAAGCCGTGTTCTGCCCCTTACAGCCGGGCGAACTCTCGCTCCATCACGTCCGTACTGTGCATGCGTCTGAACCGAACCGGTCCAGTGAACGCCGCATCGGCGTCGCCGTTCGCTACATCACGCCGGATGTGTCCCAGGTGAATGGAGATGTTGATTCCGCATGGCTTGTGCGCGGCAGCGATACCCACGGCAATTTCGTTCTGGAAACGCCGCCGGTCGCCGATATGGATGACGCCGCCAGGGCAGAACACGCTCGGATCATGCAGCTTCGCCAGTCCGTTCTATACAAAGGCGTTGCGGGCCAGCCGGCACATACCGCCGTCTGACCCAGAACGAACCACTCCTACCAGAGCGCATCGTGCTCTACGGTCGATACATGGGCGAAGACGACCTTCCAGCCAACATCTGGTAAGCGCGCCCAAACTTGGGTCTGACGGCCAATCAAATCCTTGCCGCGCACTTTGAATTCGAGGCTGACATTGGCGAAATCGCGGCCAAGGGTGAGGATATCCAACCGCAACCGTTCCTCTTTAATGCCCGGCCCTGGTGGGCGGGCGACGCGGTGCGCGTGGATTTCGTCAAAGCCGTATCCGTGCTCATGCATCGCGAGCCGGGTCGCCAGCGGACTTTCCCAGAATGTGTCGTCCAGAACATCCACGTCCTTATCGATCAGCGCCTGTTCATAGCGCTCAAACTTGACGCGGACTTCTTCCACGATTTCAGGGATGTTGGGGGTCATGTCAGTCATTCGAATTCCTTACCGATGGTCCGTGCGATAGACGCAAGCTGAGCATCCGCCCCGCGTGCGCCGATAATGGAGAGGCCGATAGGTAGGCCATCAACCCGGCCCCCCGGAATGCTAATCTGTGGATGCCCAGCAAGCCCACCCAGGGATGCCAGACAGGTGATTTTGTCTTTGAAGGGGTCCATGGCGGAGACGGCAAGGCCTTGTTTGGGCGCTGGAAACGGCGTTGTCGGCATGCAGAGAACGCCGCCGTCCGCCGTCAACATCCGCAAGCGCGCGCGGGCTTCAATGCGCATATATCCGGCCCAGGTTCGTTCCGCCGCTGGAATACTCGCCCCAGCGATCAGACCGCGCGCGACAGTGAAGGTCATGCGCGGATTGTATTGATCAACCCATGCTTCGAACGTTTTCCAGGCTTCATAGGGCTGGATGGCGCGCTGCGCCCGCGCCCATGTTGAAAGCCCCTGGGGTGCTAGGAAATCTTCACGAACGGTGCCCGATAGAGCTTTCAGCCTGTCCACCAGTGGAGCAAGCGCGGCGGCAACGCCATCATCCGCGAACCCAAAGGCGTCTGTCGCGATGATCAGCGTGCTTGGTCGGGCGTCATCAGCCACGGGCTCACCGAGCATGACAGCGGATGTACGGGCGAACGTATCACCGTCCCGCGCGAACCAGCCTGTCGTGTCAGACGTTGGGGCTTGCGGTGCCATGCCGTCCAGCGGCAAGCGGCCATGGGTTGGGCGGATGCCATAAAGGCCACAGAAACTGGACGGCACCCGCACGGACCCGCCTGTATCCGTGCCGATGGCGATATCTGCGATCCCTGCAGCAACGGCGGCTGCCGAGCCTGATGATGAGCCGCCCGGAACGCGGCCAGGCGCATTCACATTGCTTGGGGTGCCTTCAAACGCATTTTCCCCCAATATGCCGAGCGAAATTTCGTCCGTGATTGTTTTGCCGATCAGATTTGCGCCGCCATCCAACAATGTTCGCACGGCCCAGGCGTGTTTTTCCGGCAACGGTTGGTCACGCGGCCAATCCGGGCTGCCGCCGCCCGTTGGAAAACCTGCAATATCAAACAGATCTTTGGCCGCGAATGTCAGTCCCGCCAATGGACCTGATGGAGCGCCGGAGATGCGAATATCGGTCCCCGGCACGAACGGATTTACGGCATCCATTTTGTCTGTCACGGCTCTACCCCCCACGCAGTTCAACGGTATCTTCACCATAGACTTCAAAGCTGCCGTGCAACAGACTAGGAATTATGCAGAAATTGCATTATAGTTCCGCTTCTTTTCCATTAGCACTCGCCCAGCCCATTTAGGAGATCGCACCGGTGCCGTCAAAATTCCATCGCCAAGTTGCGGCGCTGCCGTTCCGGCAGGATGAAGACGGCGTGCATCTGCTTATGGTGACATCCCGGACACGGAAACGCTGGATTCTGCCGAAAGGCAACCCTATCAAAGGCTTGGCACCCAACAAAGTTGCCGAAGTCGAGGCGCTTGAAGAAGCGGGCGTCGTCGGGTCTGCCTGTGACAAAGCCATTGGCGCTTACGCCTATGACCATCTGAATGATGACGGCAGCATTCGCCCAAGCAAAGTGGCGGTTTATCCGCTTCTAGTCACCGGGCAAAAAGATGACTGGAAAGAGAAAGACCAGCGGACCATCAAATGGATTCCACTGAAACGCGCAGCCAAGCGTGCTGACGATGAGGAATTGTCCGTATTGCTGGAAGAACTAGCGCAATCAGATGCGAAGGCGCTCCGCCGTATAGCCAATAACTTGAAGAAAGCGGGCTAAAGCCGCTGCTGCGGGTCTTCTGACACGACAAGCCTGACATCGCCATTCAGCTGCAATGCCGCGCTGTGGATCAGACCTCGTTCCAGAATACCCCGCGCGTACCCAGTGCCGCGATCCAATGCAGATACTTTCTCGCTTTCTGTCAGTTTCCCAACATCAACAGTTACGAGCCGATCGCCAAGATCGCTATCAGGTGCCAGTTCCGCTGCTGGCGCGCGCTTAATGTTTGGTGACCTCGGCACATCCACAGCATTGGCGATGAGCGTGGCCGCGACATCTGCCGCTGCTGCATTCGCTGCCAGGACTGTCACGGCATCCGCGATGCCAAGCGAATGGCTGCGCCCACGCCACCCTGATGTCGCGACGCCCCGCGCCGCGTTTTCAAAATGCACCTGAAACGCACCTGGCTGCTCGGCAAAAATGCCAGCGTTGAACACAGCGCCCTCCGTCAAGAAAAACGCTACGTCACCGCCATTATTTACGTATGCCTTGGCGATGCCGGGACCATCAACCAAGGCCGCCAGCACATAGTCAGCAACGGCACCCGCGACGGCTGCCATAGGCGTAACGAATTCTGGTGCATAAGGCCCAACTGCCGTCCTCATCGCTTGGGCAATGGTTCCTGTAAGCACTGGGCCGTCGGTGATAGGTCGTCGCAAGTCCGGCAGTTCACCAGCCAGATCAACCAGCACCGTTTGGAATATTTGGACCGCGCGCGCATAGCTTGCGTCTGCACCAGAGCCGAAGCTTTCGATGATCAGATCAATCGGACCGTGGTGCAGATGCAAGCGTCCATCGGCCAGTCGCGCGGCTTGCGGCGCATCCCAACTCAGCGGGCCCCAGCTCAGCGGGCTACGCCGCCGATAGCGCGCACATCAGCGCCATATTCGCCACCTTGCGCCAAAATATCTTCAACGGTGCGCACGGCATCATCATGGCCGCCAAGCCGTCGGTATTCCTCCAGCGTCGCCGTGAATTCCAAGGGGGCTACGATGGCAGGCGTCGGCACATAGCCGAAGGCTGCGTCAGGCGTATCCATAACGTCCGCCATCACGGTGATCCCGCCGCCCGGCCACACGTAAGCCGAAGCACCGCCAATGGTGACGGTGGTCTGCTTAGCCTGCACAGACCGCGTTAGCCGCACTGGGTTGCGTGTTACGCCGGACCGCAGCGATCCGCCTGCCCCACCCATGAACAGCACGGTGCAGAGCGCTGCTTCACAATTCTCCCCGATCAGATCGACTGATGGGCGAAGGGCTGCAGGCAAATCGTGTGGGCGCGGCTGCAAGTCCTCATCCAGAATGTAATAGCCATACTGCTCGCCGGTGGTGGAGACCATCAGCATGGTCAGGCCTGGCTTGGCACCCTTCTTTGTGTTCCAGGGACCAAGGATGGTCAGCGGGTCGTCTATATCCGCGCCGCCCCAACCAAGCCCTGGTTCCGCCACGTCAAAATACCGCCCCGGCGTTGAGCGGCGACCTTCGATGCGGATGCCTGTATCTGGCCAATCCAGCACTTTACCAGCCTGATGTTCCGAGACGACGCCGGTGATGTGATCGTCCACGACCACCACTTCATCCACCAGCCCTGACCACTGGGACGCAAACATGCCGATGGTGGCAGACCCGCAACCAACCCGCATCCGCGCTTCGTTATGCCCATCCACAACCGGTGCCTGCCCCGCCTGCACCAGAACCGTCGAGCCATTATCAATGGAGAGTTCGACCGCTTCTTTGTTACAGAGCCGCATCAGAGCATCGCAGGTCACACGACCTTCCGCTTTGCCACCGCCGGTCAAATGATCAACGCCGCCGAGGGACAGCATCTGGCTGCCATATTCGCCGGTCATAACATGACCAATCGCTTCACCATTGGCGCGGACGGTCGCTGCTTCATCACCGATATGCCGGTCGGTATCAATTTTCACCTTCGCGCCGCAATAGGAGAAAATCGCTTCTGAGACGACTGTGACGAAATCAACGCCGTCAATCTTGCGGCTCACGATAAAGGGCGCTGGCTTGTAGTCAGGATATGTGGTGCCAGCACCAATGGCGGACACAAAAACCTCATCGCCGGAGAATGGCTTGGCTTCCCAATCCGCCTGCAGGAATGGCTTGATCTCGCCGCCCGTTTCCAGGCGTTTATCGAAAACAGTCAACGGATCTGTCCGCACAATCTTGCCGTCTACGTTAGCATAGCGGTCGCAAGCGCCAGTGCGGCCTTCAGCCACGAAACACATGACGGGACAGGCATCGCAGCGGACTTTATCGCCCTTCTTAACAGTCACGACTGCTCCTCCTTCAGATTGATAGCGGCGCGGATACGGTGCGGCAGGGCGGGTGCGAAATCAATCTCAGCCCCGCTTGCATGGCGGATCGCGTTAAAGATTGCGGGTGCTGTTGGAATCAGGACATGCTCACCTAGGCCACGCGCGCCCATGGGGCCTTCAGGGTCCGGCTTCTCGACCAGAATTGACTCTACATGGGGCATGTCGCCGGTCGTTGGGATCAGATAATCGTGCAGGTTTTCTGTCCGGCCCGGTAAGTATTCCTCCATGAGCGCCAAGCCAAGGCCTTGCGCCACGCCACCCTCAATCTGCCCTTCCGCCAATAGCGGATTGATCACACGGCCCAGATCGTGCGCTGCTGTCACCTTCAATACCTTCGTGACGCCAAGCGCCAGATCGACCTCGACTTCCGCAATCTGAGCGCCATAGCCGTAGATGGCATAAGGCACGCCTTGGCCATTCTCATCCAGCGGCGCCGTCGGCGGATCATAGGTTTCCTCTGCCGCGATCACGTAGCCATGGTCATCAGCGGGCATGCGGGCGAGATCAATTACCTGGCTGCGCCCGCCTTCCCTCGCTGATAGCACGCCGTCCGCAAGCGTGAGTTCCGCCGCATCACTCATATTCGCCAGGCGGAGAATGCTCTGGCGGAGCGCTTTTCCAGATGCCAATGCTGCGTTGCCCGTAACAAAAGTCTGGCGAGAAGCCGAGGTTTTGCCGCAATCTGGTGTCAGGGCTGTGTCCGGGCCAACAAGCTCAAACGCTGCGATGGGCAGGCCAAGCGCATCGGCGCAGATTTGGGTGATGACGGTATTGGAGCCTTGCCCGATGTCAGTCGCACCTTGATGCAGAACCAAGCGCCCCTCCGCCGTTACACCAAGCCGGATCGTCGATGGGTTCGGCAAAGATGTGTTGCCGCAGCCATACCAGCATGACGCGACGCCAACGCCGCGCTTCCGAGCCGTTGAACGCGCATTAAATTCAGCTGCAGCAGCCAAAGCCGTTTGCCAGGGCGCGGCCAGCGCATCCAAACATTCGCTGATACCAGCAGAATTCAGCTGCTGCCCACAAACGGAAATGTCACCGTCCTGCAACGCATTTAGCTGGCGGAATGCTAGGCGATCCAGCCCACATTTTTCCGCCAACCGGTCATACAACGTCTCTTGCATGATCGCCGCTTGCGGCACCCCAAAGCCCCGGAATGCTCCAGCATTAGAAGCATTGGTGTGAACGGCCTGGGTCTCCGCCAGATAATTCGGCGTCCGGTATGGGCCAGATGCATGAACCGGTACGCGGTTAGCGACCGTCGGCCCCCAACTCGCATACGGCCCGGTATTGAAATCCCCCTCGAACGCCATGCCGGTAATGCGGCCATCGGCGTCTATGCCAATACGGGCGGACATGCGCGAGGCATGGCGCTTTGTGGTCGATGCCATGCTTTCACTGCGCGTGTAGACCATGCGGCACGGGCGGCCGGTTTTCAGTGAGACCAAGCCGATCAGCGGCTGCATTGAGATATCCAGCTTGGAGCCGAAGCCACCGCCCGCTGCCGTCGGGATGATCCGCACCCGCCATGCAGGCAAGCCCAGCACGTTGGCGACATCATCCTGATCCATCACTGGTGCCTGGGTGCAGGCCTGGATGACCAGCGTATCGCCATCCATCCATGCGGCACCTGCTTCGGGCTCAATATACGCATGCTCAACAAAGCTGGTCTCGAACGCGCCCTCAACAACATGCGCGGCGGCGGCAAGGCCAGCTTCAGCGTCACCCTGGGCGACCCGGCCACGGATGAGGATATTGCCGGGCCGCGAATTGTGCAGCAGGCGCGCGTCCGGCAGCATGGCGGCATCGGGTTCCAGCGTGGCCTCTAGCGGCGCCCAGGTAATGGGGAAGGCTGCTGGGTCGAGCGCCAATACGGCATGCCGATCGCCAGCGACCACAGCAACCGCTTCACCCTTGAAGCGCGCAAGGGCTTCGGCCAATGCCGGTTGATCCGCCATTGGCGGGATGACGCCGAAGCAGTTAGAGCCATCGATATCGTCTGCGGTAAATACAGCTGCAATGCCCGGCGTTGCCGCCTGCCACGCAGCCAGATCGCCAAAACTGAAAGACGCCAAATGATGTGGCGAGCGAATGGCGCGAACATACAAGGCATCCTCTGGCCATGCGTCAGCGCCAAACGCCTCCGTGCCATTGACCTTCGCAAGACCGTCCAACCGCTCAAGCCGCGCGCCGACGGCAGCACCTGTTAGCGGCATTCCGGCAGGCTCATAACCTGTTCCAACATCACATACAGCGTCGATGATCTTCTGGTATCCGGTGCAACGGCAGAGAACGCCGCCAAGCGCCGTTTCTGCCTGATCCCGCGTGGGTGCGGCGGTCTCAGCCAAAAGCGCGGACGCCGCCATCACCATACCCGGCGTGCAGATACCGCATTGCGCGGCACCATGGCGGAGGAACGCCTGCTGCAGGTTTGTCAGGCCATTCTGTCCGAGGCCTTGAACGGTCGTGATCTCGCGACCTTGGATCTGCGCCACAGGTGTAAGGCAAGCGCATACAGGCGCGCCATCCGCCAGCACCGTGCAAGCGCCGCAATCGCCAGCGTCACAGCCGACTTTGACATCGCGCTGGCCCAAGTCTTCCCGCAGAACATCCGTCAGCCGGCGGCCAGGGGCCGTTTCAACTTCGTGAGAGGTACCGTTAACGGTGAGCGCAATCTTCATGCCGCCGCCCCCTCATTGACCAAATCCCCCACGGCGCGGCGCACCAATTCCGCCGCTGCGTCGTAGCGATACTCCGCATCGCCACGGATATCGGCGATGGGCGACAAAGCTGCAGTGACGTCTACATCCTGCACACGCGCAGCCAGTGCCTCATCCATTGGGGCACCGACCAATGCTGCCTCTACAGCAGGCAATCGCGCGGCAACGGGGCTGCAGGAACCGACAGATACAGCCGCCCCTTGAACCCGACCATTCGCAACATCAAGGCGCACCGCCGCCATCACGATAGAAATCACAAGGTGCTTGCGGGCACCCAGCTTCAAGAACTTGGACCGCCCGCCTGCCCTTTCCGGCACTGTCACCGCCGTCACAATCTCCCCAGGCTCCAACGCTGTTTGCCGAACGCCTGTCAGGAAATCCCCAAGCAGCAAGGACCGTGTGCCGCGATTGGACTGCAGTTCTACAGATGCATCCAACGCCAGGAGCGGCGGCACCCCGTCTGCAGCAGGAGAGGCATTGCACAGATTGCCAGCCACTGTTCCAGAATTCTGAATTTGAACGGCACCAACCTCCAGTGCCGCCTGCTTTAGCGCATCGAAAGCAGGCGGCAGGTCCGCACGTACGATATCTGTCCAGGTCGTTGTGGCACCGATCCGGTAGCCCTGCGCCCCACGGGAAACGCCGCGCAATGCCTGAATGCCCGTGATGTCGAGGATTGGCCCCGCCAAGTGTTGGTGTTGTGTTGCTGGAAACAGGTCCGTACAGCCCGCAGCGATGCGCATGCCGCCACGTTCAGCAAACATCAGGGCTTCCGCCAAACTGTCCGGCCTGAAATAGTCCACTTGCGCTGGTGCCTTCAATTTTGTTCGTATACGAATGAAATAGTGTCGCCAGCGGGCTATGCTGTCAATCATTGAGACCAAAGCGAGCAGTTTATGAACGCAGCCGCCTATAGCCTGGACAGCCAGGTGGGATATCTGATGCGGAAGGCGAACCAACGCCATCTCGCAATCTTCAGCGCCCGCATACCAGAGCTGACGCCCACACAGTTCGCCGCACTTGCCCGCCTGCATGAGCGCGGCCCGCTTTCCCAAAACGACCTTGGCCGCCAAATCGCAATGGACGCCGCCACGACGAAAGTCATGGTCGACCGATTAGCCAAAAACGGCTTCATCGAACGCTCCGCTGACACCGCAGACCGGCGCCGCCGCGTGGTGACGCTGACCAATGAAGGCCACAACGCCTATGCGGCGAGCGTCAGCGCCGCCCACGCTATCACTGCCGAAACATTGAGCCCGCTAACGACGGAAGAAGCAGCGCATTTCACCAAGCTACTTGCTAAGCTGGCAGACCCGGAGAGCCATCCATGAGCCAAATCATCGGCATTGATGTCGGCGGCACGTTCACCGATCTGGTGTTGCTGGATACGGAAACCGGAACCGTCCGCCTCGCCAAGGCTGCAACGACGCCGGGCAACCAAGCTTTTGGTGTGTTGCATGCGCTAACAGAAGGCAACGCGGACCTTCCCACAATTGACCTGATCGTCCACGGCACGACGACCACAACGAATGCTGTACTCGAACGCAAGCTCAGCAAAACCGGCCTTATCACCACAGCCGGGTTCCGGGATGTGCTGGAACTTGGCCGCCGCACCCGCCCCAACCCTTACGGCATGAAGGGCCAGTTCCGGCCCCTAATCCCCCGTGATCTGCGCCTTGAAGTGCAGGAGCGGATGGATGCGGCAGGCGACGTGGTCACGCCCTTGGCGGAGGACGACGTGCGCGCCGCAGCCAATGCGCTGCTGGCGGAAGGCTGCGAGGCAGTCGTCATTCATTTCCTGCATGCCTATGCCAATCCTGCCCATGAGCAGCGCGCGGGCGAAATTGTGCGCGATATCTGGCCGAACGCATTTGTCACTATGGGCCATGCGCTGCTAGCAGAAAGCCGGGAGTATGAGCGCGGCGTCACGGCAGCGGTCAACGCTTCCGTCCAGCCCCTGCTAGAACGCTATATCAGCCGACTGACCTCCGAACTCAAAGGCCAGGGCTACAAAGGCGACGTGCTCGTCGTGAACGGCAATGGCGGCGTTGTTTCCGCCGAACTGGTGGCACGGGAAGCGGCAAAGACGGTTATGTCCGGCCCCGCATCCGGCGTTATCGCAGCCGCCTATACAGGCCGGGCGGCGGGCGTGCCGAACTTGATTACCTATGACATGGGTGGCACCTCAACCGATGTGGCGCTGATCCGGGATGCAGAGCCTGCCGTATCCTCAGAAATCGAGGTCGAATACGCGCTGCCAATCCACGTGCCGATGGTGGATGTGCGCACAGTCGGCGCTGGCGGCGGGTCCATCGCCCATGTGAATGCAGCGGGATTGCTTGAAGTCGGGCCAGAAAGTGCAGGCGCAGACCCAGGGCCGATTTGCTACGGACGCGGCGGCACGCTGCCAACAATCTCAGACGCCAATTTGCTGCTGGGTCGGCTTGACCCCGCCAAGCTTAAGTCCGTTGAAGGCGGCGTTAGCCTGGATGACGTTCACGCCATTTTTGATGCAAAACTTGGCGCGCCTTTGGGCCTAAGCGCTGTTGAGGCCGCAGCCGCCGTCATCCACATCGCCAACGCTAAAATGGCGGGCGCGATTCGCATGGTGTCGATTTCGTTGGGCGCAGATCCAAGAGACTTCGCACTGTTCGCTTTCGGCGGCGCTGGGCCAATGCATGCCGCCGCACTGGCGCGGGAACTTGGCGTGCCCACAGTGCTTATGCCCGCGCGCCCTGGCATCACCAACGCCCTGGGTTGCGCGCTGGCAGACCTGCGCCACGATTTTGTGCGCACGCTGAACCAGCCGCTCGACGCACTGGATGAAACCGCCGTCGCAGACGTCTTTCAAAATCAGATCGCGGAAGGCGAAGCGCTGCTCGACCGGGAAACGGTGGAGCTGGTGGAGCGTCGGCATATCCATAGCGTCGATATGCAGTTCGTCGGCCAATCGCATATTCTGCGCGTGCCGTTGGACGGCCCAAGCCCCAGCCGCCAGGACCTGCGCCAGCGGTTTGAGGCCGCCTATATGGCGCGGTTCAAAATCGCCCTGGACGAAATTCGCCCAAAACTGGTGAACATCAACACCTCTGTCATCGGTGTCCGCCCGCCGCTTGACCTTTCATTGCTGATCGACCCGGCAGGACGGCAGGCCAACGAAACGGACGCCCTAACCGGCAGCCGCCCGGTCTTCTTCGATACAGACTGGGTTGAAACGCCCATCTACGCCCGCGAACGCCTGCCAATCGACGCTGCATTTAGCGGCCCTGCCATCATTGAACAGATGGACACGACCATCGTCATTGAACCCGGTGATCGCGTCACCGGCGACGCCCAAGGCAACCTGATTATTCATGTGGGAGCGGGCCAATGACGCTTGATCCAATTACGCTGACAGTCATCCAGAACGGCCTGCAGCAGGTTTGTGATGAAATGGACCTGGCATTCTCCCGCGCCGCCTTCAGCCCCATCATCGCAGAGGCGGATGATCGGTCCGATGGTATATATGCCGCTGAAGACGGGGCGCTGATCGCCCAAGGTGCTGGCGGCCTGCCGGTCTTTGTCGGCACGATGCAATATTCAACACGGGTACTCATTGAACGGATTGCCGAAGGGCTGACGGCTGCACCTGAACCCGGTGATATGTATTGCGTCAATGATCCCTACCTCGGCGGCACGCACCTGATGGACGTGCGCTTTGCCCGGCCCGTCTATCGCAATGGGGAGATTTTCTGCTGGCTCTCAAACACGGGGCATTGGCCGGACATTGGCGGGTCGGTCCCTGGTGGGTTTTCAGCCTCCGCGACGGCGGTGGAGCAAGAAGGCTTGCGCCTGCCGCCCGTAAAGCTTTTCAAACGCGGGCAGATGGACCAGGAGATTTTCCAAATCATCTGTTCCAACATCCGTGTCGCGGACCAGCGCATCGGGGATATTAAGGCCCAGGCTGCAGCACTGGACCTTGGCGAAGAACGGCTCTGCGCCATGCTGGATCGCTATGGCGATGACACTGTGCAAGCCGCCATCGCCGAGCTTCGTAGCCGTGCCGCAACACAAATGCGCACGCTTATTCAGGAAATTCCAGATGGCGATTATCAATCCGTCGCATGGGTGGATAGCGACGGCGTCGTCAATGAACCGCTCGCGATCCGGCTGAATATCGCCAAGGCTGGCGATCACATGACATTCGATTTCGCTGGCTCCAGCCCGCCCTGCCAAGGCCCGATGAATTCCGTGCTGGCGACCACACTAAGCTCTGTCTACCTGGCCGTGCGCCACCTTTTCCCGGAAGCCCCAATCAGCGCGGGTGCCTTTGAACCGCTGACGATCCTCCGGCCCGAAGGCACCTTCCTGGATGCCCAATACCCGCGGCCCGTATCCGGGTGTGCCGCAGAAGTCTCCCAACGCATCGCAGAGGCTGTGTTCGCAGCCCTGGTTGAAGCCCTTCCACACCGCGCCACGGCAGCACCGGCAGGCACCAGCGGTAACTTCGCACTCGGTGGCACTGATCCGACAAGCGGGCGCAGCTATGTGATGTATCAGCTGACAGGCGGTGGATATGGTGGGTCCGAGGACGGTGACGGTCTCAGCAATGGCTGCTCGACCATCGGCATTTCCAAAGCCCAGCCGGTCGAAATACTGGAACAGAATTACCCAATCCTATTCCGACGTTACGCGCTGCATGAAGGATCTGGCGGTGCTGGCGAATTTCGCGGTGGGTTTGGCCTCGACTATGAGGTCGAGCTTCGGCGCGGCGACGCCAGGGCCAGTTTCGTCATGGACCATGGCCGCTTCGGACCCCAGGGTGCGGCGGGCGGCCAAGACGGCGGCCCAAATAAAATCACCGTCTGGCGGGGTGGCATCGCCCATGTGCCAGATCATCTCTCTAAGGAGCAGGATATACCGCTCAAAGCCGGAGACCGGGTGCGCGTGCAAACGCCTGGCGGCGGCGGGTATGGCGACCCGAAGACACGATCTGCCGGCGCTGTACGCGAAGACGTTCGGCTTGGCCGCTACACAGCTGCCGAAGCAACGGCGCTATTTGGGTACTTGGAATCCTAGAGCGGATTGAGCGGCAATTGAATCATTAGGGATTCCGTTTGGCGTTATTTTGTGATTCATCATGAGGGCTGGTGAAGGAGGCCAGCCTGCATGGCCAAAGCCCTCTCTGTCGATCTTCGCCGTCGCGTCGTAGA
>CALLKY010000100.1 GCA_938083135.1 uncultured Alphaproteobacteria bacterium
AATCAGGCTGGCGGTTGAGAGAATGCCGTCATTGGCACCAAGCACCGCAGCGCGCAGCCATCCGATCCGGTGGACAAAGTGGTGCTCGCCTGCAGCGGGGTTACTCAAGGCCTAACTATCCCCATTCACCGACTATTCCCACTCAATCGTGCCGGGCGGCTTCGATGTCACGTCATAGGTCACGCGATTAACGCCTGCGACTTCGTTGATGATGCGGGTCGCGACCTGACCGAGGAACGCCATTTCAAACGGATAGAAATCCGCTGTCATACCGTCCGTGGAGTTCACGGCCCTCAGCGCCAACACGGATTCATAGGTGCGTTCATCGCCCATTACGCCAACAGTGGAGACAGGCAGCAATACGGCGAAGGCTTGCCAGATATCGTCGTAAAGACCGGCAGCGCGGATTTCTTCCAGATAGATGGCGTCTGCCTGGCGAAGCGTGTCCAGCCGGTCCCGCGTGATGGCACCAGGAAGGCGGATCGCGAGGCCGGGGCCGGGGAAGGGATGGCGGCCAACGAAGGCTTCGGGCAGGCCAAGCTCCCGGCCAAGTACCCGAACTTCATCCTTGAAAAGCTCGCGCAATGGCTCGACCAGCTTCATATCCATCCGTTCCGGCAATCCGCCGACATTGTGATGGCTTTTGATGGTGACACTGGGGCCGCCAGTGAAGGAGACACTTTCGATCACATCTGGATACAGCGTGCCTTGGGCCAGGAACTTGGCGCCGCCAATGCCTTTTGCCTGTTCATCGAACACATCGATAAATAGCCCGCCGATGATTTTGCGCTTTTTCTCGGGGTCTTTGACGCCTGCGAGCGCGTTCACAAACATATCCTCTGCGTCCACATGGTGGAGTGGGATATTGTAATGGTTGCGGAACAGGGTCACGACCTCTTCGGCTTCCCCCATGCGCATCATGCCGGTATCAACGAAAATGCACTGCAACTGGTCGCCAATCGCTTCATGGATCAGCACGGCGGCGACAGCGCTATCAACGCCGCCGGACAGCCCGCAGATCACACGATCATCGCCAACCTGCGCACGGATGCGCTGGATGCTCTCATCCTTGAACGCGGCCATCGTCCAGTCACCTGTGCAGCCTGCAATGGCGTGCACGAAGTTAGAAATCAGGCGTGCGCCATCGGGCGTGTGCACGACTTCCGGGTGGAATTGAACGCCGTAGAAACGCCGCGCTTCATCCGCGATCGCGGCAAGCGGCGCGTTCGGTGTTTGCGCGATGGCACTGAAGCCTGGCGGCGGGGCTGTTAGTGCATCCCCATGGCTCATCCAGACCATGTGCTTTTCGCCAACATTCCAGACACCTTCAAACAAGGGGGATGTTGCGGAGATTTCAACTTGCGCCCGCCCAAACTCGCGCTTGGATGAGGCTTCAACCTTGCCGCCGAGCTGGGCAGCCATGGTCTGCTGGCCATAGCAAATGCCGAGTACGGGCAGGCCCATCTCGAACAATGCGGCATCAGCCTGGGGGGCTGTATCACGCGTGACGCTGGCGGGACCGCCGGAGAGGATGATGGCTTTTGGGCCGAAGTCCTCCGCAGATGCCCGGGTCACTTTGTTGAAAGGGTGGATTTCACAATAAACGCCCGCTTCCCGCACCCTTCGCGCGATCAGCTGCGTGACTTGGGAGCCGAAATCGACGATCAGGATGCGGTCTTGCATGGGATTGGGAGTCTGCCTTCAGGCCGGTGAGTTAAAGTCCAGTTTGGTAGTTTGGCGCTTCACGGGTCACGGTCACGTCATGGACATGGCTTTCGCGCAAGCCTGCATTGGTGATGCGCACGAAGCGGCAATTCTCGCGCATGGCTTCGATATCTGCGTTGCCGGTATAGCCCATGGCCGCTTTAAGGCCGCCAACAAGCTGATGGATGACATTGCTGACAGGACCTTTGTACGGCACCTGCCCCTCAACGCCTTCCGGCACCAGCTTAAGGGCATCGCTAACGTCCTGCTGGAAGTAGCGGTCTGCTGATCCGCGTGCCATGGCACCGACAGAGCCCATGCCGCGATAGGATTTATAGGACCGGCCCTGATAGATGAACGTCTCACCGGGGCTTTCGTCCGTACCGGCCAATAGTGAGCCGATCATCACGCAATTCGCACCTGCTGCGATGGCCTTGGCCAGATCGCCAGAGGATTTGATGCCCCCATCTGCAATCGCTGGCACGCCCCGCTTCTCACAAGCCTCTGCCGTTTCCATGATCGCCGTCAGCTGTGGCACACCAACGCCCGCCACAATCCGCGTCGTGCAGATGGAGCCTGGGCCAATGCCAATTTTGATCGCATCCGCGCCTGCATCAATCAGCGATTCAGCGCCGTCGCCTGTCGCCACATTGCCCGCGATGATCTGGACTTTGTTGGAGATGCGGCGAACCCGATCAACCGTGCGGATCACGCCATCAGAATTGCCATGGGCCGTATCGACAACAACAACATCCACGCCCGCATCAACCAGCGCTTCTGCGCGTGCGAACCCATCGTCACCAACACCCGTGGCGGCGGCGCAGCGGAGACGGCCTTGCTCGTCTTTGGCGGCATCAGGGAATTTTTGGGCTTTCTCGATATCTTTGACCGTGATCAGGCCAACGCAGCTATAGGTGTCATCCACCACCAGCAGCTTTTCAATTCTGTGGGCATGGAGCAGGCGTTTGGCTTCATCCGGCGTCACGCCATCGGGGGCGGTGATGACGTCCTTAGTCATCAGTTCCATAACCGGCTGGTTTGGGTCACTGGCGAAACGGACATCGCGGTTGGTGATAATGCCGCAGAGCTTGCCGTCCGGGCCGTCTACGACTGGAATACCGGAAATGCCGTATTGGGCCATGAGCTGCAGCGCATCATGCAGGGTTGCGTTCGGCAGGATGGTGACGGGATCTACCACCATGCCCGATTCGAACTTCTTTACCCGGCGCACTTCGCCCGCTTGCTGGTCAATTTCCAGGTTCTTATGGATCACGCCGATACCGCCAGATTGCGCCATAGCAATCGCCATAGCACTTTCCGTCACTGTGTCCATCGCGGACGCAATAATCGGGATTTTCAGGGAGATTTCGCGGGTGACGTGGGTGTGCGTAACGGCACTGGTGGGCAGTACGGCAGAGTGGGCGGGTTGCAACAGCACATCATCAAAGGTGAGCGCCATCGGTATCGCCTGCGGATTGCGCGGCGGCATGTCATTCCCCCTGGAGGACGGTATGAAGCAGTCGATCTGGAATGACGAGTCTCTATATACCCCTCGGGCCAGTCAGCAAAGTGGACAAAATGGCCACATTTGCCTGACTTTCGCCGAATGCCAATTAGAGGGTCGGTTTCTTATCTGCCCAAGGCCGCGCGGCTTCGAATGCGGCGGAGGCTTGGAGCACTTCTAGATCGCCGAAGCGCGGGCCGACGATTTGAAGGCCTACGGGCAATCCAGCCGTCGTGAAGCCGCAGGGAACGGAGGCGGCCGGATTATGGCTCATGTTGAATGGGTAGGAGAATTCGGCCCATTGCACCCAGCCCCAATCATGCTGCGGCCAATCGTCAGGCATGAGCTTTTCGGCGGGGAATGCAGCGACAGACACGGCGGGGCTTAGCAGCAGGTCATAGTCATCAAACGTGCGGTGAATGGCGTGGATATAGTCCAGCTTCTTCTGCCGCATGTTCAGATAATCTTCCGTCGTGTGATTGACGGCGGATTTGATGCAGGCGACGAGGCCGGGGTCCATCCGGTCCTCATACTCTTCCAGATATTGCACATAGGCCAGTTCGTGGGCGGACCAGAAGAACCGGATGAGGTCTGGCCCCATTGGCCCCCAAGTGGGCGTGATTTCCTCCACATGCGCGCCCATTTCGGCAAAGACTTGTGCTGCGTTCGCCGTTAGTGCCGCGACTTCAGGATCGACCCGCGCATGGCCAAAGTCAGGGCTCCAGGCAATGCGGAGGCCTTCCATTGACCCAGCGTCGAGCAAGCGCGCATAGGGGGCGGGGGCGGATTCCAAGCTGTAGAAATCCCAGGGGTGCGGGCCGGACATGACCTCCAGCATCAACGCTGCATCCTCAACGGTGCGGGTCATCGGGCCGCTATGGCTGGTCTGGTCATTGTTGCCGACTGGCCAATTGGCGACGCGGCCATAGCTGGGCTTATGGCCGAAGATGCCGCAAAAATGCGCTGGCATGCGGATGGAGCCTGCACCGTCCGAACCTTGATGCAATGGTCCATATCCGGCGGCCGCCCCCACCCCGGCCCCGGCAGAGGACGCGCCCGCGTTCAAGCCATGGCCCCAAGGATTGTGCGTGATGCCGGTCAAGGGACTATGGCTCACACCCTTCCAGCCGAATTCTGACGTTGTTGTTTTGCCGAGCGAAATGGCACCGGCGTCTTTTAGGCGGGAGACGAAAGGCGTGTCGTGCTCTGGGATCCTGCCTTTCTCAATCCAGGACCCACGTTCTGTCGGCACGCCTGCTGTAACGGCGAGGTCTTTGATGGTGACGGGCAGGCCGAATAACGGCCCTTCGCCCTGGCCTCGCATCAATTGGGCCTCAGCCGCTTTAGCACCATCCATCGCTGCGTCTGCGGTTAGGGTGGCGAAGGCGTTCAGCTTGGGTTCAAGCCGTTCAATCCGGTTCAGTACAGCCTGCATCAGCTCAACGGGGGAGAGCTGCCGGGCGCGGATCATCGGCGCCAGGATGCTTGCTGGCGTGAAACAAAGATCATCAACTGGCATGGAACTTCCCCTTAGTGCGTCACATTCAATAGAAACGATACTGACTTTTCCGTCCGCCTGCGAGGCTTTGCATGCTGTTTGCTGTCATAGGGCGCAATCGGCATTATCCCGGCCAAATACGCCGGATTGGGGAAGGCGTTACGGCGAGACAACCCTTTCAGGAGAAAAGCCATGCGGTGGCGCGGCGGTCGGCGAAGCAACAATGTGCAAGATTTACGCGGTCAAGGCGGCGGGCGGCGACGCGGTGGCTTAGGCGGCCTTGGTGGCATGCTGGGCGGTGGCGGTGGCGGACGTCGCCGAATGGGCGGCCGTAAAGGCGGCATTGGTCTGCTCGGCATCGTTATCGTTGTTGGCATTGGTTTGCTAATGGGCGGCGATCTCAGCACCATTCTGGGAACAGTCATGGACGGCGGCGGGCAAAGCTATGCGCCTCGCCCGAGCGTGAGCACACAGCGCACAAGCGGCCCGGCAGGTGTCCGGCAGACAGGCCGGGCGGACCAGGATGAGCTTGCGAACTTCACCGCGACCGTACTGGCCTACACCGAGGATGCATGGCACGCGATCTTCAAGCAGGAAGGCCTGCAATACCGTGAGCCAAAGCTGGTGCTGTTTGATGGTGCAGTGCAATCCGCCTGCGGCATGGGGCAGGCGGCGATGGGGCCGTTTTATTGTCCGGGCGATCAGAAGGTCTACATCGATCTCTCGTTCTATCGCGACCTCAAAGAACGATTCCGCGCACCGGGTGATTTTGCCCAGGCCTATGTGATTGCCCATGAAGTCGGGCATCATGTGCAGACCCTGCTTGGTGTTTCAGAAAAAGTGCAGCAGGCGAAACGCCGGGCGTCCCGCGAAGAAGCGAACGCCATCCAGGTAAAGATGGAACTGCAGGCGGACTGCCTCGCGGGTGTGTGGGCAAACTACGCCAATCGCAAAGAGAGAATCCTTGAAGCAGGTGATGTTGCGGAAGCGATGGCGGCGGCGGAAGCGATTGGCGATGACACGATCCAGCGCCGGTCAACAGGTCGCGTGCGGCCAGAAACCTTCACCCATGGCACGGCGGCCCAACGCCAGCGTTGGTTTAATGCCGGGCTTGAATCCGGCCGCATGAACGCCTGCGATACGTTCTCCGCCAGGCGGCTTTAGAAACCTTGCGCCGACGGGGCGTCTGGATTGGCCACTGGCGGTAGGGATTTCAGGTATTCAACAATCGCTGCGATATCGTCTTCCGGCAGCTTGCTGGTGCCATGCTCTACGACCTCGTACATGACGGAGCCGACGACATCGCCGTCGATTTTGAGGCCGTCGGTGAGCAGGAACGCCAAGTCCGGGTCAGTCCATCCGCCGAGGCCGGTATCTTCGTCCTGGGTCAAGTTTGGAGCCATTTCGCCTTCTGGACCATTCGCGGTGCCAGAAAGCCATGCCCCCCGTTTCAGGCCGCCTGAAGGCCAACGTGGCGTGTGGCACTCGCCGCAATGGGCCACGGCTTCGCTGATATATGCGCCGCGATTCCATGCAGCGGACTGTGCGGAATCATTCTCAAATGTTCCCGCATCGAAATGCAGCAGCTTCCAGAAGCGCATGGTCCAGCGCTGATTGAAGGGAAAGCCAATATCGTGGGGCTTATTAGGCCCGGCCTCTGCCGGGCGGGCCATGATTGCGGTACGGATTGCCAGCATGTCGCCATCCGTCATGCGCGTATAGGCCACATAGGGAAATGCAGGGAAATAATTGGCACCGTCGGGCCTGCGGCCATGGCGAAGGGCGCGGACAAAGTCTTCCTCGCTCCAATTACCAATGCCGTTTGCTGTGTCGCTAGAGATATTCGGCGCATAGAACGTGCCAAACGGCGTTTCAAGCGCGCGACCGCCAGCAAGGACAGCACCGTCATTCTTGACATCGGTATGGCAGTTCACACAGCCCGCGAGCCCAAGCAGCAGTTCACCACGTTCAGCAGACATCATCGCTGTGTCTGATGGCTTTTGCAGCGTGATGTCTTCTTTGCCGTCTGTCACAAGCAGGCCGACAAAGACAATCAGGCCTATGACCGCTAAGCTAAGCCCAATCTTGAACACTTTCCGAAACATGAAGGCCCCCGTCTCACTGAATCAATCGGAATCCGAAGCAGCAGACTCTCACGTTATGCCGTCGTGGCCAAGCTAACGCCGAGCATCCGGCAGATTGCGAGCGTTAGTTCAGCCCGGTTCAGGGTATAAAAGTGGAAATGCTCGACCCCTTCCCGGCGAAGGTGCTGGCACTGCTCGACAGCGATAGCAGCGGCAATGGCTGAGCGGGTTTCAAGGTCGTTCTCGAGCCCGGCGAACCGTTCCGCCACCCAGTCCGGAACGCTGGCACCGCAACGGCCAGCAAACCGCGCCATGGCGGCGAAGTTCGTCACGGGCAGAATGCCTGGCGCTAGCGGAATATCAACACCGCCAGCGCTCATCCGGTCCCGGTAGCGCAGAAAGTCCTCAGTGTTGAAGAAGAACTGTGTGATCGCGCGGGCCGCACCGGCTTCCTGCTTTCGGCGAAGATTTTCTATCTCATCGTCGTCGTTGCGGGCTTCGGGATGGTTTTCGGGATATGCGGCGACGCTGATCTCAAAGTCATGGCGATCCAACAATCCGGCCACAAGGTCAGATGCATAGTCGTAGCCGTCTTGCGCTGGGGCGTAAGTCTGGCCGGGCTCTGGCATGTCCCCACGCAATGCTACGATATGGCGGACACCAGCGTCCCAGTATCGATCGGCGACTGCATTGACCTCGGTGCGGCTGGCAGCGACGCATGTCAGATGTGCAGCGGCAGTCAGGCCTTTCTCATGGACAATCCGTTCAACGGTTGCATGGGTGCGCTCACGTGTGGTGCCGCCGGCACCGTAAGTGACGGATACGAACTTTGGCCCGAGCGGCGCCAAGCGTTCGACGGAACGCCATAGCGTCTCCGCCATTTTGTCGGTGTTTGGCGGGAAAAATTCAAAGCTGACTTCAGGCGGCACCATGGGGTGTCGCGCCTTTCTCTGTTGCGGGGGCAAGGTTTGCGGTGGCTTTAAGCGCGGGTTTGCGACCGCGCCAGAGGCATACTGTAAGCGGATCGCCGGGCAGGGCTTCCTCGGCATCCAGGATCAACCCGGCGGCTTCAAGCCAGCGGGATATTTGCGCGGTGGAGAACCCAAGCCAACGGTGGGCGTGCTCCTCGCGGAGCCTGTCTAGGGTATGGGGCGCGAAATCAGCCAATATAACAACGCCGCCTGGTGCCAGCAGTCGTGCCATCTCCCGGATGGCCTGGCCGGGTGTATCCAGATAATGCAGCACCAAATGCGCTGTGATCATGTCAAAGCGGGCGTCATCAAAAGGTGCCGCGTATAAGTCGCCATGGCGCAAGCTGCAGGGGGCATGGCCTGCTGCCGCCATCCGGTCGCGGGCAAGGGCAAGCATTGCGTGATTGTTATCAAGGCCCGCTGCACGACCGGCGCGGGACGCCAGCAGTTCCAGAATGCGCCCTGCGCCAACGCCCACATCAAGGTAGTCATTGATGAAGTCTGCAGGGCAGAGCGCTTGCAGCCGTGCTTCCACCATTGCCTCATCGACATGCAGGGCGCGGATATCATGCCAGCGCGGCGCATTCTCGTGGAAATAGGCCTGGGCGTCCTGGGCGCGGCGCGCACGGACCTCTGCAAGGCGATTGGCGTCTCGGATGCGGACAGGATCATCGGGGTTGCAGGAGTCCACCAGAACGCGAGCAAGTCGCGCAGGTTCACCAGTATCGGCAAGGCGATAGAATACCCAATTCCCTTCCCTGAAGCGGACCAGAAGGCCAGCCTCTGCCAGGATTTTGAGATGCCGGGAAACGGCGGGCTGCGTCATGCCAAGGATGTCCGTGATCTCCGTGACGGACAGTTCGCCCGCCGCGCAAAGCGCCAGCATTCTAAGGCGCGCGCTTTCGGCGGCGGCGCGCAGCATTATGACAAATTTATCCAACACAAGCCCAATCTATATCCAGATTGCGTTATATAGGTAAGTCGTCGGCGCTACAATGGATTTTGCTGCCCCAAAAATGTGGAGTCTGCGTCACATACCCGCCGTATTCTATAGGTAGTCACCTTTGCATTAACCTTATCGCTCTATATGATGGTTTGTGTGGTAAGAGGCGGTTCGGGCGGTTAAAATGATTCGACGCGCCTTTGGGATAGACGCACTTCAGGCAACGCTGCATAGTCAGTGTGAATTCGGCAGGACGGAAATATGATGCGATACAGCCTACGGAAACTGGGAACAGCTATCCGCAACGCCGCATTTGTGATTACCGTGGCGGGTGTTGCAGCTGGGTGCGCAACGCTGCCGGAAGATCCGTTGGACCGCGCTGACGTTCTGGCTGCCAATGATCCGTTTGAGCCCGCCAACCGGATGGTTTTTGCCATTAACGAAGCCGTGGATTTTGTGCTCCTACGCCCTGCAGCCGCACTTTACCGGGATTTCATGCCGGATCCGGGCAAGGAACTCGTATTCAATTTCGTCCGCCACATCACATTGCCGCTGACCATTGTGAACGATGTCGCGCAGGGTGAATGGGATCGGGCGGAGATTGCGGCAAAGCGCCTGTTCGTCAATTCAATTGCCGGGTTCGGTGGGGTCGTTGATGCAGCGACAGGCCTTGGTTTGCCACATCACAAGGAAGATTTCGGCCAGACGCTGGCGTCATATCAGGTCGTTCCAGGGCCATACATTGTTCTGCCGCTGATTGGGCCATCGTCCACCCGCCACGCATTTGGCCGCATCGTCGATGTGGGGCTTGATCCGCTGACCTATCTCCTGGCGAAAGCGCCAGTTGAGGCTACGCTTGGCGTTCGCGCTGTCAGCATTGTCGATCAGCGTTATAGGCTGCTGGGTCCTCTGGATGACCTGAAAAGGAATTCGTTGGATTACTACGCCGCCGTGCGTTCGCTGTATCGCCAGCGCCGGACTTATGAAATCCGAAATCTCGGCGACGAAGCAACGCCGCAATCGACGGCGACAGTCTTCAATACGTCATTCCATCGTGAGGGCTAGAGTTACTATGCGACCGCATTCCCGCGCTATCGCCGATTCACGCACACCATTTTTGCGGCTTCTGTTCGCTAGCCTCGTTGTGCTTTCGCTGGCGGTTCTCACACTTTCGCCTGCAAAGGCTGGGGTTGAGCGCAATTTGATTGCTGGTCTCGCGGGTGAGGCTGAACCAGTTCTGAATGACAAATCTATCGCGCCTGCTGAGCGTACGAGAAAGCTGCGCTCTATTTTAGGCTCTGTCTTTGATAGCCAACAAATGGCTCAGTCCATGCTCGGTCGCTATTGGCGCCGAGCGGATGCCGGGCAGCGTTCGGAATTGACCACATTGATGGAGACTTATCTCATTGATGTGTATGCGGGCCGCGTCGACTCGATAGACGGTCAGGTGAAGTTTGAGGTCGGCAGCGAGAAGGTGATTGGCGACCGTACGGTTGTTGATAGCAAAGTTCTGCGCCCAGGCTCACCGCCAGTTTCTGTGGCTTGGCAGCTTGAGACCGTAAACGACAAAGCCGTGGTCACAGATATTATAGTCGAAGGCATTAGCCTTGTTGTTAGCCAGCGGGCGGATTTTGCTAGCATCATCCGTAGCCAAGGCGGCTTAGACGGCCTGATCAAGCTTCTGAAGCAGAAAGTGGGCGGCTAACGGGTACGACCCGCCGAACCGCACGATCCCTGAATTTTACTTGTGCTTGAACTGGGGCTGACGCTTTTCAGCAAACGCAGCCATGCCTTCTTTTTGGTCTTCGGTGGCGAAGGTTGAATGGAAGACCCGGCGTTCAAATCGCACGCCCTCAGACAGTGTTGTCTCATAAGCCCGGTCAACCGCCTCTTTGCAGATCATCGCGATCGGCAAGGATTTTTCGGCGATTGAATCCGCCAGCTTCAACGCTTCCTCAAGCAAAGAATCCGCTGGCACGACCTTGGTGACGAGGCCGGAACGCTCGGCTTCTTCGGCACCCATCATCCGGCCCGTCAGGCACATATCCATGGCCTTGGACTTGCCCACCGCGCGCGTCAGGCGCTGGGTACCGCCACCGCCAGGAATGGTACCCAGGTTAATTTCTGGTTGGCCGAATTTCGCATCATCACCGGCAATGATCAGGTCACACATCATGGCGACTTCGCACCCGCCGCCAAGCGCATAGCCGCGGACGGCTGCGATGATCGGCTTGCGGCATGAGGCAGCCCGCTCCCAATGCACGGTAATGAAATCCTGCATATAGGCGTCCATATAGGACTTGGACTGCATTTCTTTGATGTCAGCGCCTGCCGCGAAAGCCTTCTCGCCACCAGCCAGCATCAGGCACCCGACTTCTGGGTCAGCTTCAAAAGCGTCAATGGCGGCGGCCATTTCCTCGACCAGCTGGGCGCAGAGCGCGTTTAGCGCTTTTGGGCGGTTCAGGGTGATAAGGCCGACGCGGCCCTTCTTTTCAGACAGAATAAACTCAGCCATGCGATGGCTCCCTAGGAGATTTTAGGAATGTCTTGCGGCGTTGAATTGCGGGTGTCTTCTACCCTACCGCTGGCAGGTTGGACAATAGAACGATGATCGCCCGGATTGGACGACACGACGCACATGGCTTTTGCCGCAGGTGATGCAATCCTCACCCTCGCGGCCATATACGCCCCAAGACGCTTTGAAATAGCCAAGCTCCCCAGATGGCTGGCGGTAATCGCGTAGGCTGGACCCGCCTGCTGCAATGGCTTCGTGCAAAACTTCTGGGATGGCAATGGTGAGGCGTTTTAACTCCGCTGGCTTCAGCGACCCGGCTTCACGCTCTGGCCGCACACGGGCGCGGAACAACGCCTCACAGACGTAGATATTGCCAAGCCCAGCGATCAGCCGCTGGTCCAGCAGTGCCGCCTTGATCGAGGAAGATTTGCCGGCGAGCATCGCTTTCAGCCTAGCCGGTGTCAGTCCGCTTAGCGGCTCCGTACCTAGCGTTACAAGGCGTGGGTGCGCTGCTTCCTCAGATGTGGGAAACAGATCCATAAAGCCAAAACGGCGGGCGTCCTGGTAGACGGCATACCCGCCGCCGCCTGTTTCGATGATGATGTGATCATGCTTCGCGGGTTCAGGTGCAGGCCCTTGGCCGACCATCATCCGCCCAGACATGCCCAGATGCGTGAGCCAGGTCAGGCCGCCGTCGAGCCTCGCCAGCATATATTTCGCACGCCTGTCGATACGCAGGACCGTTTGCCCCTGCATCCGTGCAGCGAAATCGGGCGGCAGCGGGAACCGCAAATCTGGGCGCCGCGCCTCAACCCTTGCAAGGCGCTGGCCGGTGATGATGGCGGCGAGGCCGCGCATGGTGGTTTCGACTTCGGGGAGTTCTGGCATGATGCAAAACCCTATCCCGGATACGCCGAATGCGCTATCGAATACGCCCATGACAGACCATGATTCCACCATTGACAGATCTTCCGGCGGCGATGCGATCGACTTCGGCTACCGCGAAGTCCCGCGCGCGGACAAAGCGCGCATGGTGCGCGGCGTATTTGATTCCGTCGCTGGTCGCTATGACCTGATGAATGACTTGATGAGCGGCGGTCTTCATCGCTTCTGGAAGGCTTCGCTCGTGGCCGAATTGGCACCGCGGGCCGGAGAGCGATTGATTGATGTTGCAGGCGGCACAGGCGACATCAGCTTCCGCGCCCAAGCGGCGGCCAAGGGCGCGCTCGACGCTGTGATCGTTGACGCCAATGCCGCCATGGTCAGCGTTGGCCGTGACCGGGCCATGGACCGGGGCGTGAAACTAAATGGCGGCAGCCTTGGTTGGGTGACGGGGGATGCTGAGCGCCTGCCGCTTCCGGATGCTTCGGCTGATGCGATCGTGATCTCATTTGGTCTTCGTAATGTGACAGATAGGTTGAAAGCCCTTCGGGACATGCACCGTGTGCTGCGCCCGGGTGGCCGGTTCTTCTGCCTGGAGTTCAGTCACATGGAGAATGCGGCACTGCAGGCGGCCTATGACCGCTATTCCTTTGCCGCCATCCCGAAACTGGGCAAGCTGACAACGGGTGATGCGGATTCATATCAATACTTGATTGAAAGCATCCGCCGCTTTCCGCGCCAGGAAGAATTGCTAGCGCTCATGGATGAAGCTGGGTTTGAGCAAACATCATTCCGCAACATGACCGGCGGCGTCGTCGCGGTGCACCGGGGATGGCGGCTCTAATTTACTTTGCCGGAGAGTTCAAACACCGGTAGGAAAGCGGCGATCAACATGCCGGCGATGCCGAGGCCGACCAAGGCCGTCAGCACTGGATTGGTCATGGACGTGACGGCGTTCACACGCTGCATCAATAGGGTGTCGAAGTAATCCGCAGCAGCGACCATCAACACATCCAGCGTCCCTGCCTGCTCGCCCGATGCAATCATGCGAACGACGACATCACCGAATATCGGGTCCCGCCGGAAGGCTTCGGCGAAGGATGTGCCGCGTTCGATATTATCTGCAGCCTCGCGGGCGGCGTCTGCGATACGGCGGTTTGCAGCAGCTTCCGCGCCCATGCGCAATGCCTCTACTGCTGGAATGCGATGGCGAAGCTGCATGCCGACCGTCCGCAACAACCGTGCCATGGCTGCCAGACGTACGACCTGTCCCAATAGCGGCAGCCTGAGCTTGATCACGTCCCAGACATATTTCCCGGACTCGTTCGAAAGCCAGAACGTGATGAGCGCGACGATAAACGCCCCCAAAACGCCGAGTATCAGGAGGTTCTCAGCATAGGCGTCACCCATATCGAGCAGAGCCTGGGTCAATGTCGGCAATTCACGACCCATGCCGGTATACATCTTCTCGAACCGGGGCAGGATCGAGAAAATCATCATGTGAAAGACCAGGATGAAGGCACCAAGCACGAAGATTGGGTATGTGAGAGCGGTGCGGACTTTGCGCGAGAACGCGTCCATCTGCTCCAGGTATGATGAAAGCTGGTCCATCGCCTCATCAATCTTGCCGGAGCGGAGGCCAGAGCGGACTACGCTGACATAGATCGGGCCGAAAACTTTCGGGTGTTCCTTCATGGAATCCGCCATGTCACGACCGGCGGACACGTCCTTCAGCACCGATTGCAGGATGACACGGAATTTGCCGTTGGGCATCTCTGCCGAAAGGTTCTCCAATGCTGCCGCAAGCTGCAACTTACCCTTCAGCAGCGCAGCGAATTGTCGGGTAAAGATAAAGCGGGCGGTCAGGGATACGGGGGAAAACATGGGGTCCGCTAGGCCTCACCAAGAACGCGAATGACCTCGGAATAGGAGGTGCGCCCTTCTTCCACCAAGATCAGCGCGTGCTCAAACATGGACTGCATGCCGCCACTACGGGCGACCCGCCGGAATTCATGCAGATCGAAATGATTGGTCATGATCGCACCGCGGGTTTCGTCATCCATCGCCAGCAGTTCGAACACGGCCTGTCGGCCAACATAGCCTGTGTGCCGGCAATGGCCGCAGCCAAGGGTGACGATACAGGGCATGTCAGGCGCTATGCTGATGCCCAACCGCTCCAGCTTGTAGGATCCAACACCTTCCGCGCGCAGGTTGGAGATCACCTCCCGCCCGTCCACAACAGTTTGGCAATGGGGGCAATGCACACGGAGCAGGCGCTGCGCCAGGGTCATGCTGACAGAGTTGGCGATCAGGAACGGATCGATCTCCATATCCATCAAGCGGCTGACAACGCCGACAGCATCATTGGCGTGAATGGTCGAGAACACGAGATGGCCCGTGAGAGACGCCTGCACGGCCATCTGCGCCGTCACTTTATCGCGGCACTCACCAACCATGATCACGTCCGGGTCTTGGCGCAGCATGGCGCGAAGGCCGCCGGAGAATGTGAGGCCAATATTCTCATCCACCTGGGTTTGGTGAACGCCTTTAAGGCGGTACTCAACCGGGTCTTCGACGGTCACAACATTCCGCCCAATCCGGTCAATGCCAGCAAGGCAGGAATAGAGTGTTGTTGTTTTCCCAGACCCGGTTGGCCCGCTTAGCAAAATCAGGCCGTAGGGCGCACTGATCTTATCGGCCAGGGTGCGCATCTCGCGGTCAGTCAGGCCAATGTCCTCGATGCGGGGGCGCAGTGAGCCTTCGTCCAGCAGTCGGAGAACCATCTTTTCGCCGTTGACGGTCGGCAGGGATGACACGCGAACATCAATTGGATGGCCCTGGATCGCGACGCCAATGCGGCCATCTTGCGGTTTTCGCCGTTCGGCCACGTCCAGGTTCGCCAGGACCTTAATGCGGGAGGCCACCATGGCTGCAGCATCGCGTGGCAGTTTGATTTCTTCCCGAAGCACGCCATCAACGCGGCAGCGCACGATCAGCCCGTCACCGGTGGGCTCAATATGCATATCCGATGCGCCAAGCTCAAAGCCTGTGTGCAGGATGTAATCGACCGCCGCTGGGATATCCATGTGGGTGAGGTCGGCGCGTTCAAGGTCTTCTTTGGTCCAGTTGACGGAAATCGGTGTGAACATGCCGTCCCCGTCCGCTACGTCTTCCTGTAGGGAGTGGTAGCGGCCGAGGCTGTCGTAAAATACATCCGGATGGATCGGTGTAACGCGGACCTTCTGTGTGCCAGATCTCGCGCGCGCCCAGTCCAGCGCCACGATATCAAACGGATCGACAGCAGCCAGCATGACAGTGTCTGGATCGTCGGACAGGAGCGGCAGGATCTGCCACTGCTCGACCATTTCCGCAGGCAGCCAGTCGCTGTTTGTCATGCGCTGCACGGCTTCATTGCGGCTGGAGATTGGGTCTGCGCCAACAAGTTCACCGATGACTTTATAGATGGCGAACAGGTCAACGCTTGCCCGGTCAGATGCCAGCGCCCGCATGAAGCCAACACCACCGTCGCGCGCCTGCATCGCTAAGGATACCGCGCGGCGTTCCGACAATGCACCGCCGTCAACCAAGCTCCGCGCCAGGCCGCGCAGCAGGCGTGATTCGCCACCATAGCGTGCTGGGTCGTTCGATGTTGACCGGACCGGCTGTTGGTCGGAAGCCGTCATTGGGGGCGGGTTATGGGGCTCTGGGGCTAAAGGCTCGGACGTCAAATCGTCTGCAATCGTCTCGTCATCTGCAGGTTGCTGCGGCTCTGGCAGATGTGTGTCCATCAGCGTTTGATCGTCGCCGAACGGTCCGGCCTCAATTGGCTCCACAGCTGGTGCTGCGGATTCAGCTTCTGTTATTTCGCCAGTCGTTAACTTCTGGCGGCGCTCTGCTTCTGCGAGCAATTTGGCGACGACGGGGTTGTCGCGCACGTCTTCTGGTACGGAATCGGCTAAGCTTCCTTGCGTGGGCGTGATGGCAGGCGTGCCTTCCCCGTACTCAGTCTGGTCTGGGTCGAAGGTTTGGTCATCATCATAAGTCGGGTGGGGCTTGGTGGAGCCGTATACTTGCTTCAGCCCTTGGGATGGATCGCCCATCTTAAGTGGGTGTCCTCTCTTCAAAATCGAAGACGATGCGGAAGCCGATGGTTTTGCGGGCTGCATTTGCAGGAGCGCGGTGGCGGAAGGCGGTCCGGCACATGGCGGGTAGGGCGTCAAACGCACCGCCGCGCAGGACCCGCTCTACGGTCACAAGGTCAGCACTGCCCGATGGCTCCGTGATGGGATCAGGGAAGGCATCTCGGAAGGAGCGGTAAGCGCGTTCGTCAAATGCATCCGCACACCATTCCCAAACATTCCCAGCCATGTCTTCAAGGCCCAGGCCATTCGCGCCAAGGGGATAAGCACCGACAGGGGTTGTGCCGCCAACCGAGTTATCGGCATTGGCGGATTCCGGCTTCAAATCACCATCACCCCACGGATAAACTTGCATTGTCGCACCCGCTTTAGCGGCGGCCTCCCACTCGGCCTCGGTTGGCAAGCGACCACCGGCCCATTCGGCATAAGCATTCGCCATTGCCCAATCCACGCTAACGACCGGGTGCGTTGCAGCGCCAAAAACGGGATATTCAATCAGCGGCGGCGGGGCGGCACCGGTTTCGCGGCAGAATGCCAGATAATCTGCATTGGTCACGGGCCGAAGGGCAATTCGGCACCCGGTGAGCTGCACCCGGCGCATAGGCTTTTCAGCAGCGTATTGGGATGTCGGCGGTGAGCCAATAACGTATTTTCCCGGCGCCAGCGTCGCTGTTGCATGGGCTGATTTCTGCGCGCTGGCGGCCGTTGGGGCTTCTGCCCGCGTTTGTGATGCTGCTCTCAGCGCCCGCACAATTTCCGCCGCACTTGATGGGCGTTTCGCTGGGTCATACTGCAGCATTTGTAAGATCAGGCGGTCAATCGGTCCGTTGATCAGGGCGCAGTGTGCGCTTGGCGGTGCAATTGTAAGGGTCTGCCATTCTTGAGCTGTTGGCCGTCTTACGGTTTCGCCAAGTGGGCGGCGCCCTCCGGTTAGCAGCTCATAGGCCATAACGCCCAGTGCGAAGATATCAGACCGGGCATCAGCGACGCCGCCATGCTGTTCCGGCGCCATGTAGCGCGGCGTGCCAGCGTGGGAGCCTTGGATTTCAGACTGGTCCAACAGCGATAGGCCGAAGTCCATAATCAGCGGTTGCTCGATGGAGCCATTGATGAGGAAGATGTTCGCGGGCTTCAAATCCCGGTGAACAATGCGGCTATGGGCGATGGCGAGGGCGTCCGCCAGCTTTTCTACCAGCGCTACGCGGCCTTCAAATGTGGCGTGTAGGGCGGTGTTGTTGACCTTCGCCCAGACCTTCAAGTCATACCCTTCCAGCACATCCATGATGACACCGAAGCCGTGATCGCCGGAATAAATGTCATGCACGGGGCAAATGGAGGGATGGCGCAGCGCGCGGGAAATCAGCACTTCATTGCGGATTGTATCGCGCCCCGCTGGCGAATCCCGCTTCAAGATTTTGATCGCGAGGTCGATGCTAAGGAACCGATCGAACACTCTGTAGACATCCGCAGACCCGCCCGTGCCGATGAAGCGCCAATCGACGAAGCGCAGGTCGGTGCCAGCCATATCCTCTGGCTTTAGGTACGTTAATTGGGCATCTAGCGCAGCAACGGCACCCGCGGTTTCCCGGGGCGCCGTCACGTTGATCTCAGATTTATCCAGAGGGCTCATTCGGCCAGGCTCGCGTTATGATGTGTCCTGGCTGGAGGTTACCTCTGGTTTGCTTAACAACTGGTGCAAGTTGCTTGCGCGGTGCCCGTAACGTCGCAATACCCGCCTTCAGTCGCGCCGGTTAGATCACTCTCGCCGTTGATATAAGGCGTGCGGTTCATACGCCCGTCCCAGCCACCAGCTTTGCTCGGCGACGCCGAATATATGATTTGTCCGCCAGGTACACCAGCCGTCGCCCGTCCGGTTGCGGTGATGCATACCACCGGTTCGCCGTTCTGCGGGCCAGCGGACGCAACGATAGCGGAGATGTCGTAGTCGAAATTCGCGTCGGCAGGCAGAACCAAAAACGGAATGATCGTCGCGAGCTCCGTCCCCGCTGTACCGTCTGGCGTGAGCCCAGTGCCATTTATGTCAGTTACAATCGCGGCCGGGGTTTTGAGTTGACTGTCGCCATAAGCTTTGACGCCCGCAAGAATGCGGCCCGCGTTCTGGCTGACTTCTGCTGTTTCACTGGCGCGGACATAAGCGAAAACGCGGGGAATGCCGATAGCGGCCAGAATGCCGATGATCGAGACGACGACCATCAATTCGACAAGGGTAAAACCCTTTTGATTTTTAGCTTTGCGATCTTGCGGCATAGATAGGCTCCCGTCTTTCTCAGCTAGGTTTTCAGTGGCGCAATGGCGCATTGGTTTGTGAACTCATCCAGCACAATACGGATTGCCTATAAATCTGTGGTAAATACGCGCTAACGACATTTAATGAATCTGATTGACATATTGGTTAGAAGCGAAGCGGCAATTGACTGCGACGGCGATGACCGGCAAAGTCTCCGCAGATGTTTCAAGAATATAGAGTGAGGCGGTTATGCTTGAAGAAGATCCAAATGATCCAATGCCAGACCGGATGAACATCTGGACGACGATTGGTGGTTATGGTGCCGGTGCGTTGATCGTTTTCCTCATGTTTTACCTGGCCTTACCGGCGACCAGCAGCCTGAACTAAGGCCTATGATCGACCTTTATAGCGACACCCAGACGCGTCCTTCAGATGCGATGCGGCGCGCCATGGCGAACGCCGAAGTGGGCGATGAGCAGCGCGGCGAAGACCCAACCGTTAACGCGCTCTGCGAAAAAGTTGCGGACCTGCTGGGCAAAGAAGCGGCGGTCTTTTTGCCATCTGGTACCATGTGCAATGAAATCGCACTGATGGTGCATTGCCGCCCTGGCGACGAAATTCTGTGCCACGGAACCTCCCACATCCTGAATTACGAAGGCGGCGGCCCCTCGGCCCTTGCTGGTGCTGTAATGACAGCGCTTCCGGGCGACCGGGGCATGTTCACCGCAGACACCGTCCGCGCCGCAACCCGCCCCGCCAGCCGCTACGCGCCAAAAACCCGCCTGCTTGAGATTGAGAACACCGCCAATATGGCCGGTGGCGTCGCTTGGCCGTTGGAAGCCGTACAATCCGTCAGCGCTGCCGCACGGGAAGCGGACCTGATTGTCCATATGGATGGCGCACGCTTGCTCAACGCCGTTGTTGCGACAGGTGTGAGTGCAGCTGAATACGGTGCGACGGCGGATACTGTCTGGATCGATTTCTCCAAAGGCCTGGGTGCCCCTGTTGGTGCCGCCATGGCAGGATCAGCGGACTTCATTGAAGCCGTGTGGCAATGGAAGCAGCGGATCGGCGGTGCCATGCGCCAAGCCGGTATCATCGCTGCCGGTGCGCTCTACGGTTTAGAGAACAACGTGGATCGCCTGGCGGAAGATAACGCCGCTGCCAAAAGCTTCGCCGAAGTTCTGGCAGACTCGCCAAACTTCTCCATTGATCCCGCGACGGTAGACACCAATATCGTCATCTTTGATTTGGCTGACAAAGCCGCAGACGCCGCCCAATTCAGCGCCCGCATCCTCGCCGAAGCCGACGTCCGCATCGGCGCCGTCGGCCCCCACACCCTCCGCGCCGTAACACACATGGACGTTGACCCAAACGCAGTACGCACAGCTGCGGAACGGATCGTGCGGCTTTAGAGTCTATCTAGGTTCTCAGGGTCCCTTGCGTTACTTGGCTTCCAGATACTTGATGCAATAGGCCGGCATAGGCGTCAGAAAAGGCTCGCTTTCGCGCTCTTCAGCATCTTCGCGCTCGAGCTTATTGGTAGACGCAATGTTACGGCATTCAAAGCGCCTAGACTCATCCTGGTAGGAGAATGGATAGTTTGCAGTTGCTGTTCTTGTAGCACTGCGGGACTTTGTTTTTTGAACGGTGTCATCCCCGTAAACTTTGAGCATGATCTGATTGGCAAGCAAAGTCGTTAGCCGCTGCTCTTCGTCCACCGGATTGACTGCAGCTGCGGCAGCGGCTCCAAGCAGACCGCCCTGGCGATATAGGCCAGCAAACACAGCTTCTGGTTTGGTCTTTGCACCGCTCTTCGGATCCACCAGTTGAATGGTGCCTTGGATACTCGTTGACCCGCCTACGAGAAGCGCTCTACCAGGGCTTGGCCCAACATAGCTCGTGATGGTCACATCCAACACTTTTTCGACACCTGTTTCAGAAACGCGATAGGCGGCGTTCTGCGTTTTCACCCGAACATCTTCTTCAAGATTTGCAGACCCGAAGGACCGCTGTGCTTTGGTGACCTGGACTTTCGTGATCTGCACCGTCTCGCCGGGCTGCAGAATTGGTTTGGTTGCGCAATTCGAAAGTATGGCGAAGGATAGGAAAAGGCCGGAAAATTTGACCAGTTTCATGAGGTAACCTTCAAGTTTGTCTTCACATAAGGTGCGCAATGCTCTGGGATAGGCAATAGATCTGGATCTAGGCCTTCGTCTTGATCTTCCGCACGTTCTTTTTCCCGCTCATTCAGCGATTCTAGAGCAGATTCCCATCATTCTGGTTCATAGCCTGCAGCTGTGAAGTAGCTCCTGCAGTCGTTTGGCGTGAGGTCGTCGATGGCGTCTCGGATGGCGTCCCAGAGATCTGGGAGATTACGGGCGGCGGCTTTTCTGA
>CALLKY010000101.1 GCA_938083135.1 uncultured Alphaproteobacteria bacterium
AGATCGTCGGCTTCCTCGCGGCCATCGCGGCCAAAGTACTTTTGCAGCAAATACACCATGGCCCACAGGTGGCGGCCTTCTTCGACGTTGACCTGGAACAGGTTGCGCATGTCATAGAGCGACGGGGCGGTCAGCCCCAGAAAACGCTGTTGTTCGACCGAGGCAGGCTCGGTGTCGCCCTGAATGACGATCAACCGGCGCATCAAGGATCGGTATTCGCCCGGAACTTCCTGCCAGGCCGGTTCGCCCGCATGTTCACCGCAAGGGATCCGACGATCTTCGACCTGGGGTGCCAGCAGAACACCCCAACGATACTCGGGCATTTTCACATAGTCGAACTTGGCCCAGCCTTTGGGATCAACGCTAACGGCCGTGCGCAGATAAACATTGCTGGCCTGGAATTGCTCTGGGATCAGGTCATTCCACCAGTTGATATAGCCCGGATGCCACTTCTCCAGCGCTTTCAGTACGCGCCGGTCGGAGGAGAGGCTGACATTGTTCGGGATCAGCGTGTCATATTCTACGTTCATAATGCCAGGCATTGCTTCTTCTCCTGCTTAGACGCGTTCTTGATTGAATTCAGCGCGAACGCCGGTGCCGTAGCGCTGCAAGGCGCCATCTGGGCCAACAGCATTGGGGCGTTGGAACACCCAGTTCTGCCATGCTGTCAGGCGCCCAAAGATGCGAGTTTCCATAGTTTCCGGCCCGGCGAAGCGCAGATTGGCTTCCATTGCGGTCATGGCATCGGGGGAGAAACTGGCGCGTTCTTCCAGGAAGATACGCACTTCGTCTTCCCAATCCACATCGTCGAAGGCAAAAGTGACGAGGCCAAGCTCATCTGCTGCTTCAGCGTCAAGCGCTGCATTGGTCTGGCTCTTGAGCGTCTCAACGGTATCGGGCTCGCCAAGGAACCGGGTTTCAAGGCGGGTGATGCCGTTGGACATGGGATAACGGCCAAAATTCGCGTCGCTCAGGGTGATCGTTGCAAGTGGGCGGTTATCGCTATCGAACTCGTCCAGCATCATATAGCTGCGGTCTACGGCAAACAGGAGCTCGGCGAGCATGCCAGCAAAGCAGGAGCCATGTTCGACCAGTGCCGCCATAGAACGGGACGTCAGATCCACCCGCTTCAGCACACGTTTCCAATACAGTAACGCTTCGTTTGCCAACCAATGATCAGCGTTCTGCAGGAGCATGGCTTCGTGGGCCAGTACAGCTTCAGGATCGCCGCTGGACTGAAAGAGGATCGTGCCAAGCTCAGGCTCGTTCAGGCGTAGGTGCAGGATCGCATCGTCCAGTTCGCGCGCGAGGCGGAGCATGTAGGCCTCGGCACCTTCAGCGTGGAATGCAGCCATATCTGTGGGCGCAGCTTCCGCTGGACCCGTGATCATGATTGAGGCCTGCCGGGCGGCGCGGTCAAGCGTTACATCGACAGTCGTGTATGAAACGCTATCCGCAGCAATCGTCCGTTGGAGCGGTGTGAGTTGAATGCCTGACGCATCATCCGGACGAGGGGATTTCGCTGTGAATTCGGCAATCCTGGTCGCGACCGTATCGTCAAAGCGGGAGTTCGGGACGACATCGTCGACCAACCGCCAGTCCTTGGCGCGCTTGCCTTTAACGCCTTCTTCGATGGAGCAGAACACGTCTGCCAAGTCGCGGCGTACCTTGCGCTTGTCGGTTACGCGGGTGAGGCCGCCTGTGCCCGGCAATACTGCCAGTAACGGAACTTCCGGCAGCGCTACATTTGAGGACGCATCGTCTGCTAGGATGATGTGATCGCAGGCAAGCGCCAATTCATAACCACCACCTGCGCATGCGCCCTTAATGGCAGCAATGTAGGTTTGGCCTGATTCAGTGCCAGCAGCTTCAAAGGTGTTTCGGGTTTCATTCGTGAACTTGCAGAAATTGACCTTATGGGCATGCGTTGAGCCCGCCAGCATGCGGATATTGGCGCCAGCACAGAAGACACGCTCTTTGCCGGACTGCATCACCACGACCTTAATGGCGGGATGTTCAAACCGCAGGCGCTGGACAATATCTGCCAGTTCGATATCGACGCCAAGGTCATAGGAATTGAGCTTCAGCTCATAACCCTCAAAAAGGCCACCAGCCTCATCAACATCCATGAATAGATTTGCGGTATTGCCCTCAATCTCTAGCCGCCAGTGACGGTATTTCGCTGGGTCAACCTGAAAATCGATCATGTCCGCCACGGCCTAGTCTCCTCATTGAATGGGCGAACCATAACCCGCGCTCGCGGGCCTGCAGTTAGATTGTATGCGTTATGATGCGTATTTTATCCAAGAAAATGCATTAAAATGCATTATCTGAGTTCCAAACCCTGCACCAGAAGCTTGCCAGACTGTATCTGCCGAAGCGCAAGTGCGACCTGCTCATGCTTAAGGTCCATGGGGAGTTGCCCATCGACGCCGGATGCATCTCTGAAGTGTGCCTCCGCAATGCTGGCCAACCGACGAGCGGCGTTCGGCTTCTGCATTTCAAGCTTGAGGGCCGCATTGGCGATCTGAATGACACCCTGAACGGCAGCCCGCGCCTGTGAATTCGGGCGTGCGCGGAGCCATACGGTCTCCAGCACTTCATGACATTCCCAATAAAAGCCCCGTGCCAATAGCTCCAAGCCATAGCGCCAGGCTTGATTCTCAGACGCTGTAGCGTCCTCGGTTACTGCCAGGGCTGATGCTTTGGCAGCATCAAAGGCATCTGTGTGGTGCCGCGCGTTTTGGCCAGGAATATGAGCGTAGGAAGGCAGCGTAAATGTCATCTAAGCGTGCGGGACAGGAAATTTGAAACGGCGGCTAACGTCTCTTCCGGCTTCTCTTGGTGTGGCGAATGTCGGCAATTTTCGATGATCGCCGTCTCGACCGGGCTTGGACTTTGAGCAGCCAACGCCTCGATATGGGCTAGCGTTCCATATTCGTCCTGTGCGCCTTGGATCGCGAGTGTCGGGACAGTTATATTGGACAAGCCTGCCTCAACACTCCAAACGCCAGAGAATGCAGGGTCTAACCAAGCATCTGCCCAACCAAGGAATGTTGCATCTACATCCCGATGATACTTGGATAAACGTTCACGCAGTGGGCCATTCAGATAAGCATCTCGCGTTACAGCGATAGCGGTTTGTCCGCCGGGTTCTGTAAAGAAATGCGGGGCCATAAGGATGAGCGCCCGGACACGCAGATCATGGTGCGCACCAGCAAAAATCGCGGCTATCGTGGCACCGTCGCTGTGGCCGAAAATGGCTCCGTCTTGAAAGCCAAATGCATCCAATACTTCGGGCAGGCAGCGCTCCCCCTCAATCGACATATAATCGAGCGGCCTGGGCATTGGTGCTAGATCAGATTGGCCGTAGCCCAAACGCGACCAGGCGAATACGCCCATGCCGGTACGATCTGAAAGCTTCTGTGGGAAAGATCGCCAAAGCGATAAAGCCCCAAGGCCTTCATGCAGCAAGACAATCGTCGGTGCGATCCCTGGGGCAGGGCCGAACATTCCGCATTCAAGCGTGGCACCATCTATAGTGATGTGCGCTGTGCTGCCATCACTCCAGTCAATCTGCAGCACGATCAATGCGCCCGCAATTTAAACCGCTGGATTTTTCCGGTCGCTGTTTTCGGCAGTTCCTCAACGATTTCAATCCACCGTGGATATTTCCACATACCAACTTTGGCTTTGACGTGATCTTTTAACGTATCGCCCAAATCTGTTGATGCACCTGCACCATCCTGCAGCACAACAAAGGCCATTGGTTTATCCAGTCCTTCACTATCCGCCCGCGCAATCACGGCTGCTTCCAGCACCAATGGGTGCGAGCTCAACGCTTGCTCGACCTCAAACGGGGATAGCCAGATGCCGCTGACTTTGAACATGTCATCTGTTCGCCCACAGTAGGTGTATCGGCCAGACTCGTCCTGAGTGTATTTATCGCCGGTATGGGTCCATTCGCCTTCGAATGTCAGCCGGCTTCGCGCGCGCTGGTTCCAGTAGCCGTCAGACGCAGACGCACCCTTGACCAACAATTCTCCGACTTCGCCCGTTGCGACCGCCGCACCGTCATCATCAACCAGCCGCAATTCATATCCTGGCACCGCGACGCCAGATGTGCCGTAGACCACTTCGCCCGAGCGGTTAGAAAGGAATATGTGCAAAAGCTCTGTCGAGCCGACGCCATCCAAAATGTCCACGCCCCAAAGCGCATGCCAGCGCTTGCCGACATCTTCCGGCAAAGCTTCGCCAGCGGAAATGCAACGGCGAATTGGCGCATTCGGCAGCGCATCAAGGTTCTCCAGATGCGCATTCAGGGCTGCGTAGAGGGTTGGCACGCCGCAAAAGACCGTCGGTTTATGATCCGCGAGCACCTGTGTGACGGACTCAGGCGTGGGGCGGCCCGGGAACAAGATCGTCGAAGCGCCAACGGACATTGGGAAACTCATGCCATTGCCGAGGCCATATGCGAAAAACAGTTTCGCCACGGAGAACACAACATCATCCGCCTGGATGCCGAGCACCTGAGAGGCATAGGTATCGCAGGTCGCCCGCAGGCTGGAATGCACATGGCGGACACCTTTTGGCTGCCCAGTTGATCCAGATGAATAGAGCCAGAAGGCACAGTCATCGGGGCTAACGGCGTATGTTTCGCCTGGTTGGCTTGCGGCCAATGCCTCTGCGAAATCATGAGCGCCAACTGGTGCTTCACCGCCAATCACGAATACATGGCGGACATATGGGTGCTCCGCCAGAAGGGGCTCCACCGTCGGGTAAAGTGCTGCGGAAACGAACAGGGCCCGTGCGCGGCAATCCTGCAGTATCGTGCTGTAGACGTCTGTCGAGAGCAGGGTATTGAGAGCGACTGGAACAACGCCCGCATTGATCCCACCCCAAAAAATGACGGGGAACGCAATTTCATCCAACGCCAGGAGCGCGATACGTTCTTCCGGGCGAATGTCGAACCGTTCGAAGAGCCCACCCATACGGGCAACGTCCAAGCCTAGCGCGCCATAAGTGATGCTGCGCTGGTCTTCTGTCGCCTCAATGAATGCTGTTTTGTCCCGGGCGTCGCTCGTGGCGTTTCGCGTGACAAAATACGTGGCGGCGTTGGCTTCTATGGACTGCATGTTTTCTCCGACCCTACAGACACTTTGCGACAGACTTCACCACAAGGCGCGCGATAGATGCAATTCTTATCCGCCAACTAAGTCCCGCAGAGATACAAGAAGCGTCACAGCGCTGATCAACGCCAGCACCGCCAGCGCAGCATTTCGGTAAAGCGGCTCACCAGGCCCTCCAAAGAAACGGGCACCAAGCCATGCTGCGCCTGAATAAACCGGGAAAATCAGCACACTCAGCAGGATTACCGTCGGCGTGAAAAGACCATGCAGATATAGCGGCACTATAGTGCAGAGGTTAAGGCCAGTGATTGACCCAATCACATTCGCCCGCTGTCGTTCAGTCGTTCCAGACCGTGACAAGGCGACCGCGACAGCCGGCGGCCCACCAACGCCAGCCATGCCTTGAATAAACCCCGCTGTGGCCCCGGCACCCGCAAGGAACACAGCGCTTCCAGCTTGTTTGGCGCGCCAGCCTTTGAACAACAGGAACGTCATACCCAGCACCGATATGGCGATCACAAACTTCATGATCGCCGGATCAAGTGCCACCAGCACCATTGCGCCCAGTGGTGCGCCGACGAAGGTGGCGAGACCGAAGGGCAAGACAAAGGCGCGCTCCGACTTTCGGATTGCTGTTGGCAGCAACTGAAACATCACCGGTAAGCCCGACAGGCAGGATGCCGCGACCGCAATCTTCGGCCCAAGTGTGAGGCTGATCGCCAGCACGACAATCATTGCACCGCCAAACCCAACGAACCCGCGGATAAATCCGCCGACCAGAACGCCTGCAGCAATAACCCCGAGGGCTGGAACGCCTGCTTGCGCAATCAATTCATGTAGCAGGTCTACCAAGCCTTAGAGACCGAGTGACACCTTCGCCAGGATGCCTTTCTGGACTTCGCTGGTGCCGCCAAAAATCGTATTGGCGCGGTAGTTGAAGTAGCGGGGCGAGACACCGGCTTCAGCCTCGGTTTGCGCAGTCGGCGTGCGATTATCGCCCGCCATAGCTTCCAATTGCTCAAACGGCATTGCGAACAGGCCAGCAGCCTCCACAGAGAGCTCCGTAACGTTCTGGTTCACCTCCGAGCCGCGAAGCTTGATGACCGATGCATCTGCACCCGGATTCTCACCAGATTTCAGCTTCGACAGCATGCGAAGTTCAGAAATCGCGATTGTTTCTGCCTGAATCTCCAGGTCTGAAAGCTTGCGCTTGAAACTGCTGTCGTCATTCAGGCCATTGACGTCTGCCATCCGCTTAAGCCGCGCCATATTCAGGGCGATCCGTCCAGACGCAAACCCACCGCCGCGTTCAAATTCCAACAGGTATTTAGCGACGGTCCAGCCATCGCCTTCCGGCCCAACGCGGTTGGATTGCGGCACGCGGACATCATCCAGGAAGACCTGATTGACTTCGTGATGACCACCAAGCGTGATGACTGGGCGAACATCTACGCCAGGCGTATCCATTGGAATCAGCAAGAAGGTGATGCCGTTCTGGCGCTTTGGTTCATCGGATGTGCGAACGAGGCAGAACATCCAGTCTGCAAACTGGGCGTGGGTCGTCCAGATTTTGGAGCCGTTGACGACATAATCATCACCATCAGCAACCGCGCGCGTTTTTAAGCTGGCGAGATCTGAGCCGGAGCCTGGTTCAGAATAGCCTTGGCACCAATAATCATCTGTCGCGAGGATGCGCGGCAGGAAATGCGCCTTCTGTTCCGGTGTGCCATATTTCATGATCACGGGGCCGACCATGCGAAGGCCAAGCGGGATGACCGGGGGCGCGCCGTAAGATGCCGTTTCCGTTTCAAAGATGTATTTCTGCGTCGTCGTCCAGCCTGTGCCACCGTGCTCCACGGGCCAGTTCGGTGCGATCCAACCTTGCTCGTGCAGAATTTTCTGCCAGCGCACGGCGTCCGGTTTATCCGGGAAGATCATGCCGGATTCTTTCCAGCGCGCATGGATGTCCTCCGGCAGCTTCTCACGCAGAAACGTGCGGACCTCCTGGCGGAAGGCTTCGTCTTCAGGCGACAGGCCTGTATCCATGGGGATTGCTCCTAGTCCAAATATTCGGGCACGGGCCGCAGAGGGTAGAAGGGTGGCATGTCCGCTGATACGCGCATAGGGAAGTTCGGCGCGCGTTTTTCAAGGAATGAGGCAACGCCTTCCTTTGCGTCTGCCTTGCCGCCCATATAGCCCTGCAAGCAACGGGATTCGAGGCGGTGAGAGAGCATTGGGTGGTCGTTCATCAGGCCTGTCAGCATCAGTTGGCGACAAAGTGCGACTGACATAGCTGACGTATTGTCTGCAATCTCGCGCGCCAGTTTCTGGGCAGCGGGCAGCAGGTCGTCCGCTTTATGGACAGATCGGACGAAGCCGCCATCCAATGCTTCGGCGGCGTCAAAAATACGCCCTGTCATCATCCATTCCATGCCGCGTCCGAATGGGGCAATGCGGGGGAGGAACCAGGAACTGCAGGCCTCCATAACGACGCCGCGCTTAGCGAACACAAACCCGATCCGGGCGTTCTCTGATGCAAGGCGGATATCCATGGCGCATTGCATCGTAGCGCCAATCCCGACGGCAGGGCCATTGCAGGCGGAAATCAATGGTTTCTTCGCCTCCAGGAAACGCAATGTCAGTCGTCCGCCGCCATCCCGGAAATCTTCCGGGTTTTCAGAGCCTTTGGCGCGATTGAACGTATCTTTGCCGCGCGCCAAATCAGCCCCGGCGCAAAATGCCCTGCCTTCGCCCGTGAAGATGACAGCGCGGATATCATCATCGCCATCCGCCCAGTCCACAGCGGCAATCAACTCATCCAGCATCTGGGTGTTGAGGGCGTTTAGCTTTTCAGGCCGATTGAGAGTGACGGTAAGAACACCGGCCTCCAGCTCCGCCCTAATTGTCTCAAAATCTACGCGCATTGGCTCTCTATCCTAGGGCTGCGGTTCTTCGTTTTCCGCCTTGCCAAGCCATGAACAGGCCCGGTGCGGATATGATAATTGCGGCGAACAGAAGCGTTGTATGATCAAGACCCAACATGCCACCGCCAGGGGCAGCAAGCGTCAATCCGCCAATGCCGAGCGAGAAACGGCCGATATAGCTCATAAACCCTGTGCCGAGACTCCCGAGGCCCACAAGCCAACCTTGCAGCCCCGCTGAGACCAGCAATATGCCAACTAAGGCCGTGGCGCACACAATACTGACCTCCACGAAGCTGCCTTGCAGCAAGAGGGCAGGGTTGAAGACGAAGAAGAATGGGATGAAGTAGATCACGGTGCCAATCCGCATCGCCTCAAACCCTGTCTCCATGGGCTGACATTTCGCGACCGAGGAAGCAGCAAATGCGGCCAAGGCGACAGGCGGCGTGATGAATGACAGCATGCCCCAATAGAGCACAAACATATGCACGGCCATTGGGTTCATACCGACTTTGATCAATGCCGGTGCCAGGATAATCGCCAGGAAGATGTAGGCCGCAGTGACTGTCATTCCCATGCCGAGTATAAACGGGGATTTCCCATTTGCGGCTCCTGTCCGATGGTAGCCGAGCCAAATCAGCGCTTTCAAGCATTTTGTGCCTCCAGCTTGGTTCATTGGGTGAGGTGTGGCCAAAAACGGCGGTGATGGTGGCTATAGCGATCCATTT
>CALLKY010000102.1 GCA_938083135.1 uncultured Alphaproteobacteria bacterium
AGGGTCCTTGCGCTGCGGCATGGGATCAATCCGAAGACCGTTGCGAAGTGGAAGAAGCGGCGCTCGGTGGAAGATCGGCAGACAGGCCCACGAGAGCCACGGTCAACGGTTGTCACCAAGCCGTCATCGTCGCATTCCGCAGGCACACTCTGCTGCCGCTGGATGATTGCTTGTACGCCCTGCAGGCGACGATCCCGCATCTGACCCGCTTATCCCTACATCACTGTCTTCAACGGCACGGCATTAGTCGTCTGCCCGATGTAGGCGGTGACAAGCCAGCCCGGAAGAAGTTTAAAAACTATCCCGCTGCCCGGCAGCCTATGCGCAGCATGCGCGAGAGGGGATTGGCTACTTCCATATCGACCTGGCGGAAGTCCGCACAGCCGCAGGCAAACTCTACCTTTATGTCGCCATCGATAGGACATCGAAGTTCGCTTATGTCGAGGTCGACGATCGCGCCAATACAATGACCGCCGCAGCCTTCCAAGACGCCTTGGCCGAAGCTGTCCCCTACGACATCCACACAATCCTGACTAAAAGCTTCTCAGTGTCAGCCTGAGGCGAGACGACTGCTATCTGCTTAGCGCCCGCCGTTGGAGCCCAATAAGGGCCACCGATAGCGGGTGTTTTTGCGTGGGCGGAAACAATCATCGTCGGCTATGGGAACAAAAAGTTCACTATGTCCTTCTCTTATCGAGCTTCCCCATGCGACAATCTGGTGCTAAGGTCGAATCTCGTCAAACCCACACTTAGGGAAACGCCCAATGATTAAGTCTATAATGCAATTCACATTTGCAGCAGCGCTCGCGCTGACTACGATTATCGCGCAGCCTGCTGCTGCGGCAAATGTTGGTGCCAAAACCTGCCAAGAATGCCATCGTGCTGAGTACGATGTGTGGAAAGGCACCGCACACTTCAAGGCCTATCGTGGCGCGCACAAGCACAAAAATGCAAAAGCGATCGCGGCTGCCTCCGGCACTGGCAAATCCATGCGGAAAAACAAAACCTGCATGACCTGCCATTACACGGTAATTGGCAGCAAGGCGAAAGCTGGGCCGTCCTGCGAAAGCTGCCACGGCGGCGCTTCCAAGTGGGTAAAAACCCATAATGACCTTGGTGCTGGTGTCAAATCATCTGCAGATGAGTCTGCTGCCCACAAGAAGTCGCGCCTGGCTGCTGCGCAAAAAGCTGGCATGATCCATTCCTCAATGGTTTACGACATTGCCGAGAACTGTAATGCCTGCCACACCATGCAGAAGATTGACCCTGCAATGGCCGGCAAGCTGATCGATGCAGGCCATCCAATCAATGGTAGCTATGAGCTGGTGAAGTATAGCCAGGGTCAAGTTCGCCATCGCTTCTATCCCCCGAATATCACCAAGAACCAGAAAATGAACAAGGCGGAACTGTCCCGCATGTTCCTGACTGGCCACGCTGCTGGTCTCGTCTATGCGACGAAGGTTCTGAAAAGCGCCGATAACGCAAAGTACAAAGCCGCTATGGAACAACGCGTTGCTGATGCAAAGAAAGCAATCGGCGCAGCTAAGGGCTCTGTACCGGCTGCGGGTGCACTTCTGTCCTCACCGACGGAATCAAACGCCAGGAAGTTTGTCGCCGCGTTGCAGGGCAAGGACCTGTCCGGTGCTGTCGGCGGCATGTTGCCCTCTAAGTACAAATAGGGCGATAATACCTGCGAATCCTGAGGCGGTATTCGATGGAGGCATGCTGGGGTGGGCATGCCTCCATTGATACCAGCCAAAGGCCCGCGGTTTTCCGCATCACGCGCTTCAGGGGGATGGCGCTTTGGCCTTAGCGACAAGATTAGCCCGTCCGCAACGTTGGGATCGTCCGTTCGATCCAGGTATGACCGCGGCAGATTTGGAACAGCTAAAGCTTGATCCGGTTGTCGCCGCGATTGATGCTGACGCGTTCCCAGGGACCATCCCACTTGATGGCATTCTCGCGAACGATTCGCGGATTATTCATTACAAAGCCGGTGAGATCGTCGTTCGCGAAGGCGATTACGGTAATTCCGCATTTCTTATTATGTCCGGCGCTTGCGATGTTGTCGTAAACCCGCCGCTGACCGATGCACAGCTTGGCCGCCAAACTGAAGCGCCAGCAAGCATTGGGCGCGCGATTTCACAACTCTGGAAGCGCACTGTCGTGCCGGAAGTCCGTGACGTCAGCCGTTATGGCAATATCGCCGTCACCGAGACAGATCATCAAGCCGTTTTTCTGCAAGATTATGGCGTTGTGCTTGGCGGGCGTAGCTTGCCGCGCCTCGGCGCGCAGCAAATGTTCGGTGAGTTGGCCGCTCTGGGCCGCACCCCCCGCGCGGCAAGTGTCGTTTGTGTCGAAGACGCAGAGGTCCTTGAAATTCGCTGGCAGGGCCTGCGGGAACTCCGCCGGTTTGACGCTGGCTGGCGCCGCCAGATCGACACCAACTACCGCGCCAATGCGCTGATCTCGCATCTGCAGGACACGCCGCTGTTCGATGGCCTGTCCGACGACGCACTGCAATCCATTGCAGACGCGACATTGTTTGAAACATATGGCTCCTTTGATTGGAGTTCTTCGTTCCAGCGCGCCGAAAGCGACGCGCGCCTGGGCACAGAACCCGTGATTGCACGTGAAGGCGAATATCCAGATGGCCTCTTGCTTATCCGTGCAGGGTTCGGCCGCGTTTCTGTGCGCCAAGGGGCAGCAGAACGCACACTGACTTACCTATCTGCTGGCGATCATTTCGGCTTGAGTGAGCTCTATGCTGGCTTCAAGGGCGGTGGATCACCGATGGAAGCAACACTCCGTGCCGTTGGTTACGCCGATGCATTGCGTGTGCCAACTAAGGTGCTCGAAGAGCATGTCTTCCCGCGCATGAACAAAGCGCCGGATAGCTTCCTGCAATTCGCAGCCCGTCCGTTGGCTGATGATTCGCTGCAGGAATGGGCAATTGAAGAGCGTTTCATCAACGGCACCATGGCGATGCTGATTGATTTGGATAAATGCGTGCGCTGTGACGATTGCGTGCGGGCCTGCGCGTCCACCCATGGCGGCAATCCTCGCTTTGTGCGTCACGGCAAGATCAATGACCATTGGATGGTCGCCAATGCCTGTATGCATTGCTCTGACCCCGTTTGTATGATCGGCTGCCCAACAGGTGCCATTCACCGGACACAAGCGGGCGGCTCTGTTGTCATCAATGATGATAGCTGCATCGGGTGCGGTACGTGCGCCAATTCCTGCCCTTACAATAATATCCGCCTTGTTGAAATTCGGGACCTATCTGGTGCCCCGGTCCAGGACGAAGCGACCGGGCAGCCCATTCGTAAGGCGACAAAGTGTGATCTTTGCGCCGGTATTCCTGGTGGCCCCGCCTGTGAGCGCGCCTGCCCGCACGGCGCTCTACAGCGCGTTGATTTTTAGGGGGCGCCAAGAATGATCGTCCGAACAGTCAACAGCGTCCGGCCCTTCGGCTACACCCTGGCGGCCATCGGTGCCGCTGTGATCGCCGGCCTCGCTTATTATTCCCATCAGGAACACCTGAAGCTCAGTGACGCCACCTTCGTCACCGGTTGGGTGTTGCTGACTGCCATGGTTTCGCTGGCGCTTTTCAACATCCGCAAGCGTCTTTCCATGATGCCAATGGGTCGGGCAGCTTATTGGCTTGCGCTGCACGTTGTCGTTGGTCTGTTCGCCGTCGGAATGTTCATCGTCCACACTGGCGGCATATGGGCCACAGGTTTCTATGAGCAAGTGATGGCTGGATTGTTTTGGGCGACCGCCCTGTCAGGCGTCTTTGGCTGGCTCTATCAGCGGGCGATGCCAAGGCGCCTTACGCGCATCGGCTATGAAGTCGTTTATGAACGCATCCCGGCTGAAATTGCTGCCCTTCGCGAGGAAGCTGAAGAAGCTGCCCTTGAAGGCGTAGGTGCGAGCGGCGAACCAACCCTTGGCCGCTTCTATTCAGAAACCATGCAGGACTTCTTCCGCCGGCCACGCTTTATGATAAGCCACCTTCTCGGTGCAGGCGCAGCCCAGCAATGGGTTGACCTCCGGTTCCGCACGGTGCGCGGACTTGTTGGCGCACAAGAAGAACCCGCCCTTGCCCGGCTTGAAGCCGCCGCAAGACGCAAACTCTCTATAGACGCTCATTACGCCATTCAACGCTCCTTGAAGCTTTGGGTGGCGGTTCACGTCGTGCTATCTGCAGCAATGCTAACGCTTGCGGTATGGCACCTCATCCTGGTGCATGTGTACGCCCGATGACTGAAGACAAAAACAGCTTCGCCCACGATCGCTCCCCCTATGAGCGCCCGAATTTTCCTTTCCGGTGCGGCAGGGAAGCAGCCTTTGGCAAGCCGTGCCCGCGCGGCCCAAGCGCTGGCGGTGATTGCCAGGGGATATCGGACTGCACACCATTCCGGACACGCAAGATCGTGACAAACGCTGAAACCGGCGAAGAAACAGAGATCCAGCGATGGGAATGCCGCCGCCCGCAACATGCCGGTGGCCCCTGCGCTGAAGGTCCACGACCGGACGGCACATGCTCTTGCATCCATCCGCCATGCGCGCCTAAACCGACCATCCGTCGTCAGCGCGGCCGCTGGGCAATGCTTGCAGTCGCCGCAATGGTCGCCATGGCCTTGGCATTTGTCGGCGCTGCTGGCGGGATCATTGGCCCGAAACCAGATGCAGACGGCATTCTTAGCCATGTTGGCTGGCCGAGTTCAGTCAACCCTGGTCCGCTTTCCGGCAAGCATGAGCAATTCACGGCCAAAGACGGCTGTATTTCGTGCCATGTCGGGCATTCAGACACATTAACGGGCTGGGCTGGTGCACTATTCGAACGCACCACCATTTCTGAGTCCTGCGTCTCGTGCCACAGCTTCGGTGAGAAGCAGGCTGATGCCGACCCTAAAGCCCAATCGCCAATGGCATTTGCCGCTCATAACACGAAATTCCCGAATCGCACGGATGCCCCTACAGCAACCTGCACGGGCTGCCACACGGAACATAAAGGTGTGGATGCTTCGATCACGCCGATGGAAGATGGCCAGTGCTCTGCGTGCCACACCACCAAGTTCGATAGTTTCTCCAAATCCCATCCGGCGTTTGGGGCAAACTTCCCGCATGAAAGTGCGCGAACCATCAAGTTCCCGCATGGCAAGCACCTAGAAACGCATTTTGTTGACCAGCGCTATATCGACAAAGCACCAAAGAATGGCTGCGTTTCCTGCCATACAGACCAGGTTGATGGGCGTTTGCTGCCCGGCAGTTTTGAGAATGGCTGTGCCGCATGTCATGAACTTGCGATTAAGGAACAGGGAATGGTTGTCTTCGGCCTTCCTGAATTGAGCGACCCTGAATTGACCGCGGAAGCCCGCGACTCTTGCGGCTTTCCTGTGCCGCAGCTTGAGCCGGCCCGTGCGACCCTTGAGGCCCTGGCTGAGGCACTGCCAACGATGCAGGCGCTTGGTGAAAACGCCGAATCTGGCAACCTGAACGGCGTCATGACTGCAGTTGAGGCCTTAGGCGAGGCCCAGGCCGCGATTGCCGAAGCGCAGGATGAGCTTGCTGAGGCTGTCGACATGTCGGAAGCCGTTTCCCTTGATTCGCTCTCCCCGATCGCAGCATTCCTTCTCGCCGTCCCGGCTGATGATGCGGATGAATATAGCGAAGCAGCAGCAGCCTTCCTTATTGCCGCTGCCGCCGAAGGGCAGGCCCCGCTTGCCGAAGCAATCGACGCGAAGGGCGGTGATGCGACCGCGCTGTTGGCTGGCCTTTCGCCTGAGTTAGTGACGGAAGTTACTTGCGCTTGGGCCGCAAACACGGAATATGAACCTAAGCAAGACCCTGAACCGGGCGCTGGTTGGACTGCGCAGGAGCTGCAAGTGTCTTATCTGCCAACAGGCCATGCGGATGCTGTGACCAAGGAATGGATTGCACTTGGCCTAGCGAATCGTGGCAGTGACGATGAAGGTGCCGAAGCTTTTGCCGACCTCGTGCTCAGCGCGGGCGACGGGCCGGGTCGTTGCTTTAAGTGTCACGTCGCACCAGCGGCAGATGCTGAAAAACAAGTCGTGCAATGGGCTATCCCACGCGTGGATGTTCGCCCATTCACAGCTTTCAATCATGATCCGCACTTGAATGTACTGGATCAGGGCGCTGGCTGTGCTACATGCCATCGTCAGTTGGAGCCGGGCGCAACCTTGGCTGATGGGCAATCTCGCCCAGGGCCGCATGCAAACGACTTCAAGCCGATCGACCAAGCGACTTGCAAAGACTGTCACCGCCCGGGCGGGGTTCGGCAGGATTGCGCACTTTGCCACCGCTACCATAGCAATCCGTCCATCCGGAAACGGACGATGTGAGGATTAAGACGATGGAAGAGAGAAAGATGAAATTTGGAATCCGCCCCTTGGCGCGCCAACTCCTAATTGCTGGCGCTTTCGCCGTTGCAGCATTTGGCATGCCAATGACAGCCACTGCAGCCGAAAAAGAAGATCCGCATGCGGACCTTATGGCCGAGGAAAGCTATCCAACAGCCGCCCAATGCGGAGCCTGTCACACCCAGGTCTATCGCGAATGGGCGTCGTCTAACCACGCCTACGCATCGATTTCGCCGATGTTCCATAAGTTCGAGCAGAAGATTAATGATCTCTCGAGCGGCACCATCCGCGGCTTCTGCGTACGATGCCATCAACAGATCGGCACGCAGCTCAACGAACGTCGCGACCTCCCGCTTTGGGAACGCAATCAAATTTCACGCGAAGGCATTTCCTGCGTGACGTGCCACCGCGTCCGTGAAGAATTCGGCAAGGTCAACGGCGAGCGCCGGGTCACGCCAGGTCGCGTCTTCACGCCCGTCAGCGGTGCTGGCGATGGTGAAAAGCTGAAGGAAATCATTGAGAACCGCGGCGAATACCGCGTTTCTGTCAGTGAAGAAGAACGTGGTGCGCAAATTCACACAGGCGTTTACAAATTCCCGCAGATCTCGAAGTCTGAATTCTGCGTGTCTTGTCACCAGGTTGCTGTGAACCCAGGCATTAAGCTTGAAGTCGTTTGGGAGCAATATCGGAATTCACCGGCTGCTGCCAATGGCGTGACCTGCCAAGATTGCCATATGGGTAAAGTGCCAGGCCGGGCTGATGGATACACGACCGGGCCTGTCGCTATCGTGAATGGCGAAGAGATTGATCCAGACCGCAAGCACTCCAACCATGCCTTCTACGGCCCTGGTTACCCAATTGCGCATCCTGGTATCTTCCCACACAATCCGGATGCAGCCGAAATCCCCATCGAGGACTGGCTCGAATTCGACTACCGCTCTAAGTGGGGCTCGGAAGAGTTCGAAGAGAAAGTCGAGAACGGCGAAATTGATGAAGACAGCCTGCCAGCCGCATGGTCCGATTCAGTTGACCGTGAGGAAGCTTGGGAAATCATCCAGGAGAACATTGGGCTTCTGGAAGAAAAGCGCGATCTTCGCCGCCAAGTGATGGAAAACGGTTCCCGTCTTGACGGTCCGTTCTTCGCCAGCGCGCCGAAGCAAGGGTCCTCGCTCAGCTTTGACATCAAACTGACCAATACCGATGACGGCCATAACCTGCCGTCTGGTTCTCTCGGCGCTCAGCCTGAAATTTGGCTGAACGTTGCTGTCGTGTCGCCCAGCGGCAAGACGGTATGGGAATCAGGTTACGTTGATGCGAATGGTGATATGGCTGACATCCACTCCCTAGAAGTGGCAGCTGGTAACATTGAGTACGACGACCAGCTGTTCAACCTGCAAACCAAGTTCCTGTTCACGAACGTTAAGGGGACTGAACGCGAATGGTATCTGCCGATCAATATTGATATTGATCAGCTTCCATTCATCCGCCCAGCAAACGTGCCAACGACTATCTTGAACCATGCACCATTCATCCGCATGGAAGGTCGTTCGATCCCACCACTTGGGTTCCGTAACGCTAGCTACACCGTGCCGGCAGACGCGATGACGGAAAAAGGCACATACCAAATGGCTGTCCGCCTGCGGAGCCGCGCCGAACCGATCTACTTCATGCGGTTCGTCGAAGCGACGCCGGAAATGGAAGAAGCCATGAACAGCTGGATGCTTGATTTCCATTCCTACACCGTGGAATTCGAAGTCAACTGATTGGGGATCGCCGCAGGTGAATGAGGGGAATAGAAGCGTGACACTAAGTTTTTCAAAGATGACCGGTCGCATTGCATTGACAACAGCGGCTTCGGCTCTGGCGATGATGGTCGCCACTGGCGGTCCTGCATATGCAGCGAGTGCCCATGATGACAGCCCGCGCAAAATGGATCCGAATGTTAAACCATCGGAGCATGACGCAGACGTCTTCAAGGCGGATCCAACATACGAAGAAAAAGCGTATGATGCGGAGCGTCAACTCGAAATCTATGGCGGCAAGCGCAACATTGAGGAGCCACGCCCGATCCTAGAGGTCGGTCGTCCGCAATATGTAGAAGGTCCATTCGACGAAGGCATTAATGTCGTTGGCGAAAAGAACCTCTTGTTCCCGTCCTTCTCGGTCTTCGGTGACTTCCGTACAGCGGTTGCCGCTAACGATGTTGGCGGCGATGTGGTCTACGAGTTCGCGAACCGCCTGAACCTGGACCTCGACCTTAAGCTCACCGGCACAGAGCGTATTCACGGGTTCTTCCGGCCGATAGATCAGAACGGCAAGTTCATGGGGTATCGAACCGGTGACAAGAACGGCAATAACGGCGTTGATGGAAAATTCGATGCCAACCCAGAAACACTGTTCTTCGAGGGCGACATCGGTGCCATTTACGGCGGCTTAGCTGACGAATATGCAACGTTTGACCTGCCAATCGCATTTGGCCTGACGCCGTTCGTTATGCAAAACGGCCTTTGGGTTGATGATGCATTTATTGGCGGTGGCATTTCACTGGCGGCATTGAACAGTCCAGCCCTTGATATCACCAATATGGACATCACCTTCTTCGGTGGGTTCAACGAAATTGATTCCCCTGCTTTCGTTGGTCGGGATGGTGTGCTCGACACCAACGATGTATCGATTTATGCAGTGGCCGCGTTCGTTGAATGGTTCGAAGGCTACTCAGAATTCGGCATCGGCTACGTTGATGGTCGCGACCTTTCTGATGATATTGACTATGTGAACTTTACCGGTGCCTTCACCTCCCGATACGGTGGTTGGCTTTCAAACTCTGTCCGCCTGTTTGGTGCTGTTGGCCAGGACACGGATGTTCGTTCCACAACTGCAAACGGTTTTGCTTTGCTGGTCGAAAACTCATTGATCACATCCAAGCCAGATGTCTATGTCCCCTACTTCAACGCCTGGGTCGGTATTGATAAGCCGCAATCCTTGGTGCGAAACAATGGTGGTCTGCTGAAAAATACCGGCATCACCTTTGAGAATGACGGCATGACCTCATTCCCGAAACTGGACGATACCGCCCAAGATACCTTTGGCGGTGCCATTGGTATCAACTACCTATTCAGCTTGGACCAACAGCTTGTTGTGGAAGCATCCACGGTGCAGACATTGGCCGGTGACGAGGTTGCGGGCCAGCCGGCGCAAGGCGCGCAGTACGGCCTTGGCTTCCGCTATCAGATTCCTGTCACGAACCGGGTTATCCTCCGGGCTGACGGCATCTACGGCATTCGTGAAAATGAGAAAGATATTGGCGGCGTTCGCTTCGAGGTGCGCGTTAAATTCTAATCACTATCGTGCTGCTGGCCAAAGTAGCGCCGGGATTGGGGAAGAGCGATGGATAATCTGGCGAACTATGTCGCCATAGGCGCAGCTGGACTGCTGGGCCTTTACATTCTGTCTCTGTTGATGGGATCGCTCCGTCAACAGAGCCGTATGGCGCGGCATTATGAGGAACAATCCTTGCTATTCCGCGCTCGTGCGGAAGGTTTGCAGAGGATCCGTGCTGAGGAGATCGAGAAGACCCAGAACACCTGGGCAGGTCTTCGGAAGTTCAAAGTTGCTCGTAAGGTCAATGAGATCGCGGATTGCCACTCTATCTACCTCGAGCCTCATGACGGGCGGCCTTTGCCACCGTTCGAGCCGGGCCAATTCCTAACGTTCAAGTTCGCTGTGCCGGATCAGCCCAGCGACGTCATCCGGTGCTACTCCCTGTCCGATGCACCTGGCCGTGACTACTATCGGATTACCGTAAAAAAGGTGCTGCCGCCCCGTGGCAAGCCTGAAATCGCACCTGGCGTTTCCTCCACCTTCGTCAATGAAATTCTGAGTGAAGGCGATATCATTGATGTGCGTGCGCCCAATGGCGGGTTCTATCTAAAGCGTGAACATAAGCGCCCCGTCGTCCTGATCGGCGGCGGCGTTGGCATCACGCCTGTGCTCAGCATGCTGAACTACATTGTTGAGCATGAGCCGCAGCGGGAAACATGGTTCTTCTTTGGCGCACCGAATAAGGCTGGCCACATTATGAAGGATCATCTAGCCCAAATCGCGGCGGAGAACCCAAATGTCCGCATGCATATTTGCTACAGTGACCCGACCGATGACGATGTGCTTGGTGAAGATTACGACCATCACGCCCGCGTCTCTGTAGAATTGTTCAAGAAAGTTCTGCCTTCTAACAATTTTGAATACTATTTCTGCGGCCCACCGCCGATGATGAATGCGCTTGATGCAGACCTCAAAGCTTGGGGCGTACCAGAAGCTGACATTCATTCTGAAGGCTTTGGCCCCGCTTCGGTCAAAAAGCCAAAACCACCTGCGGCGGAAGGTGCTGCAGAAGAAAAAGCTGTTTCAGTTACGTTTGCAAAATCCGGCAAAACCCTGGACTGGACACCAGCAGCTGGAACGATCCTTGATTTCGCGGAAGCGAACGGCGTTGATATCGCATCAGGGTGCCGTGCAGGGAGCTGTGGCACGTGCCTTACAGCCGTTATGGAAGGCGATGTCGATTACGAGACGCCGCCAGATGCTCCGATCGAAAATGGCTCATGCCTCGCATGTGTAGGCACGCCAAAAGGGCCGATCAAGATCAACGCCTAAACCAAAGTCAGTCAGAAACATAACGGCCCGGAACCAACAGGTTTCGGGCCGTTTTCTTTGATGACTGGTCTCGTCAAGCAATAGCGGCGATTAAACGATCCCGTCCGCCTTTAGCGCATCGATATCAGCGCTGGAGAGATTAAGCATCTCCCCCAGGATCTCCTCCGTGTGATGCCCAATAGGTGGCCCGGCATGGGCGACCCGGCCTGGCGTGCCCGTTAGATTGGGGGAGACACCAGGCATTGGAATATCACCCAATTCCTCGTCTGGAACCGTCACGATATTGTTGCGAGCCTCGAAATGGGGGTCTTCGGCAATATCGGCTGCTGTATAGATGCCACCGAAGGGAACATTTCCGCCAACCAGTCGCGCTTCAATATCTGCGAACTCATGGGCCTTGATCCACTCACCCAGCAGCGCCTCAAGTTCGTCTGCGCGTTCAATTCTAGCTGCACTTTGGGCGTAACGCGGGTCTGTGGCGAGTTCTGGCATGCCAATTGCGTCTGCCAACCGTTTAAAAACGCCATCGCCACCAGCAGCGATCTGCACGTAGCGACCATCTTTTGTCTCGAATGTGCCGGCGGGAGAGAATGTCGGATTGCGATTGCCAATGCGCTCCCGCACCTCCCCATTCATCATGTACTTAGTGATAAGGTCCGCTGTAATGCGGAATGGCGCTTCGTAGAGGCCAAGGTCAATCATTTGCCCCTCTCCCCCCTGCGCATCCCGCTGATAGAGCGCCAGCATTGCTGAAAGCGCCCCAAACGTGCCTGTATTATAATCCGCAGTTGGAAACGCGGGGCGGACGGGGAAGCGATCCGGGAACCCAGTTGGGTACATATAACCCGAGAACCCCAGTGCGATCCGATCATAGCCTGAGCGCTTTGAATATGGCCCTGTTTGCCCATATCCAGACACGCGCACCATAATCAGCCGTGGATTGACAGCCTTCAGATCCTCCCAACCGATATTCCATCGCTCCAGCGTACCGGGCGTGAAGTTCTCCATCACAATGTCCGCAGTCGCGGCCAGGTCCCGCAGAATCTGTTGGCCTTCAGGAACGCGCAGATTGAGCGTGATGGACTTCTTGTTGCGGCCTTCAATCAGCCAGTTCGGCGGTCGACCGGCCTTGCCATCCACGGGCGTACCACGCAGCGCATCGCCGCGCCCTGGCTGCTCGACTTTGATGACCTCAGCGCCAAAATCGCCAAGCAGCGTAGCACCGAATGGTCCAGCGATCAGCGTGCCGATATCCAGCACACGCACACCAGCGAGCGGCAAGGGCGTCGTCATGATAAAAGGCCTCTATCTCGGGATAAACTGCAGGCAGTGGGTTATGCGTCAGACATCACGTGGATGACGCGGTCAGCCAGCATCTCTTTCGTGCTGGCACCATAAGCCTTCATGTGAGGGGATGCTGCATGTGCACCAAGTGCAGCCATGCTGGCCCACTTTTCTACAACGACGAACGAATCGTCACCATATTTAGCCGCGAATCCAGCGTCAGCGCAGTCAATCGTGGCACCATATTCAATGCATCCGTCTTCTTCTAACACCGCAGGCACATTGGCCTTGAAGAGCTTAAGCACTTCGTCGCGCTTTCCAGGTTTCGTGGTGATGACGGCGAGGACATGAACGCGGGACATGGGGGCTTCCTTCCAGTTTGAATTGATGGAGGAAGCCTAAGCGCCCAGCCACACCTGTCAACGGCACCGACAAGGCAAACCTATGCCGGTCATAACCAACTTGGAGAGGGAAAAGGCGCCTAAAGCCGCAGAATAAATGGTGACCCCAACGGGGATCGAACCCGTGTTTCCGGCGTGAAAGGCCAGCGTCCTAACCGCTAGACGATAGGGCCAGCGCGGCGTTTAGGCAGGGACGATGTAGCGCTGTTACGGATGGAAAGCAAGCACAGAAAGCTGCAAAAATTCATGCCTGAGACATGGGGCCACAGTCTGCCCTAGTTCTCCTGCACGGCCTATACTATGAAGCGTCAAGAAAAAGTAGGTTCTGCACGTCACGCAGGCCCCATTGCGCCGAAACGGATGACGCTGCATGTCGCTCAAACCTTTCACTGCAGTCTGGCTCGCAACGCTTCTTACATTGATAGTCTTTGGGCAGGTCTCGCGCGCACAGACCCCAATCGGCGATGCCGCACCTCCGTCCGCCCAAATAGCCAATGATGCAGCTAGTCTGTCCTCAGTGGATACAAAGCTAGCTGTCCCAGAAAATCGTTGGGAGCGGGTCCTTCTGTCAGCTGAGGATTATGTCGCCAGCGGCCAGTCGATCACTTCACAGACAGAGCTCTATAAGGAATTGCTGGACGACGTTCTTGCCTCTGCCAAACCCCTGCGTGAGTCCTCAATATCTGAAATGGGCGAAGCGGAAGCTTTGCTGGATGCGCTTGGGCCCGCGCCAGACTCAGAGAAGAATGAGGCTGAGCCCGACGAAGTCGCGGATCAACGCAAGCAATATCAAGCTGAATTGGATAGGCTGACATCTGCTATTGCCCGCGCTGAGGTTGCGATTGTCCGGATTGAAACCCTCAAAACCGGTCTCGCCGGCCTTGCGCGGGAGCAACTAGCCAACCAGTTGAATCAGCGGACCACAGACCCGTGGAGCGTTACTAGCTTGGGTCGTGGCGTTAAAGAGTTCGCCCTGAGCATCGGCCATGTACTTGCCGCCCCCGCAAGCTGGCGTGCAAGCCTAGAACCGGCGGAATGGCGCGACTTGGCTGACAGGCGGCTGCCATTGTTCCTAGCCGGGTTAGTTGCAACGGCGCTGATCAGCCTTCTACTGCGCGGCATGCTTAAACGCCGATATGCTATGCAACCGGTGCCCAGGGCATGACCAAGGCCCGGCGACTGGGTGCTGCGGTCGTGCGAATGGTGGCCGATGGCTTGATGCCAGCCCTACTGCTGATCCTGATTTTCATCTGGAGTCGTGACGTCCTTGCGGGCCATGGTTCCCCCCTTCTGTTGGATACAATTAAAGGCGCGGTCATCGCATTAGCCACATTGGCGCTTTCGCTTGCTGGGATTAGCGCTGCTGTAGCACCAAGCCGCCGCGAGTGGCGTCTCCTGCCTGTATCCAATGACGCCGCAAGTGCGATCCGTCGTCGCGTGATGGTCCTGGCGATCGTCGTTGCTGCTGATGTCTTTCTTTGGGCTGCCCTGACGAATGAAGCAAAGTCACCAGAGTTTATAACCGTCTATGCCATGCTGGCCTGCGCCGCCCGCGCCCTGGCATTGCTGCCCTTGCTGCGCGGCCGCCTTTGGCGCTTGCAGGCATTTGGCGTCACGCCATAGTCTAGCTCTCGTCGCCCGAGCCGTATTTGGATGGCGGCGCGGATTGTTGTTGGTACCGCCGCTGTAGGGTCTGTGGCCGCAGCAGGACTTGGCTATGCCGACCTAGCGCTATTCGTCGCGCGCGGGCTCACGGCCTCCCTGGTGATCATTGGCGGCCTGTTATTACTGCGTGGAGCGATCCACGAGGCGATATCCTCAGCCATGCACACAGATGCAGCGCTCAGCTGGATCGGCGTCAGCCACGACACGGCAGAGACGCTAGCGTTCTGGGTGCGCCTGCTACTTGAGCCTGTGTTTATCGCCATTGCTGTCATTCTTGTCGGACCATTCTGGGGCCTGACGCAGCAGGAAATGCTGACCCGAGCTGGAACCCTACTAAGCGGGTTCAAAGTTGGTGACGTTACGATTTCGTTCACGGCGATTGGTCTTGGGCTGCTGGTCTTTATTGTCATTCTGGCCATCATCCGCGCCATACAGCGCGCGATGCTGGCCAACCTATTGCCGCGCACCCGGTTGGATATTGGTGCGCAACACAGCCTGACAACGGGGTTTGGCTATCTCGGCGCCGTGATCGCGATCATGGTGGCGATTTCGACGCTGGGCATTGATCTCTCAAACCTCGCCATTGTCGCTGGCGCCCTATCCGTCGGCATTGGCTTTGGCTTGCAGAGTATCGTCAATAACTTTGTCTCAGGGCTTATTCTGCTTGTTGAGCGACCGGTAAAAGCTGGTGATTGGGTTGTTGTCGGCGACCGGCAGGGATTTGTGAAACGGATCGCCGTCCGCGCGACAGAGGTCGAGACCTTTGATCGATCAAGTGTGATCATTCCGAATTCGGACCTTATCTCCAGCGCTGTGATTAACCGCACCCACAAGGACCGGATTGGGCGGATCGATGTCGCCATCGGCGTCGCCTATAGCGTTGATACCCGTAAAGTCAGTGAGATGCTGGTAGAGATCGCCACCGCCCACGATGAAGTGATATCGATGCCAGAACCATTCGTGCTGTTTATGGGCTTTGGTGCCAGCAGTCTCGATTTTGAACTGCGTTGCTATACCGACCACAACATCCGGAGCCTGCGGATCGCTACCGATTTACGTCACACCATTCATGAACGCTTCGCGGAATCAGGCATCGAAATCCCCTTCCCATAGCGCGTTGTGCATATGGCACCTGATGCCCCTTCGGATGAAAGCCATAATCTTCAGAAAGATGATAGCGAAGGCATTACCGAAAACGCAGCAGGCGACAGCAAAACCTAACTGGAGCCTGATGTTTGGGGGCCACCTAACGGATCGCCCCCAGTATCGTCATCGCTTGCGCCAAGGATATCATCCAGATCAGCGACCAGATCGCGCAACACCGCTTCCTCTGAATCAAACCGATCCGCTTCATCTTCAACGAATGCGTCGACCTGCAGGTTCTCGGACGTAGGTTTGGCCGCCAACTGCAATTCTTCGGCTGTCGCATCCTCATCCACTGCAACGCCACCTTGGCGGCCCCAGCGATCGAGCGTGGCGTTTAAGCGGCCATGGTCTATAGGCTTCGACAGGAAGTCATCCATGCCAGCGTCCATGCAGCGCTTACGGTCCTCGACCATGGCGTTTGCCGTCATTGCGACGATGGGCGTTTTGGAAGCAACATTGTCCATGGCGCGGATCTCACGGGTCGCGTCCAGGCCGTCCATCTGCGGCATCTGCATATCCATGAAGATGACATCATATTTTTTGCGCAGAACCGCAGACAGCGCTTCCAGGCCGTTTTCTGCAATATCAACGCGATGATTACCCAGCTTCAGCATCGCCGTCGCAACCATCTGGTTGACGCGATTGTCTTCCACCAGCAGCACATCCAACGGTGCCAGGAGGCCGCTGTCATCATTGGTCGGCGGATCGATGGTCACGTCTGCCACCTCGTCCTGGTTCGGGTTCAATAGCTGCCAGGATCGCACTGGCGCCGCCACAACCCCATCGACCGCTGGCAAGGCCAGCAAGTCATCTGTATCCGCCCGTTCCTTAGAGATTACGACGATACGCCGCTCCGTGTCATGGCCCAACTTTGCGACAACAGTCACAAGGTCGTGCACGTTTAGATCTGCGCTCTCCAAAATACCAATCGTTTTGGTGCTGATTGACGGGTCATCTAAGGCCCGTAAGCCGCTTGCCGCATCATCCGCAATCAGGGCATCAGCGCCAGCATCTTCAACGGTTTTCACGATCATCTGGCGCGTTAAGCTGTCTTGGCCAATGATCAGCCAATCGCCCGTATCTTGCGGCGGTTCAATGGATTGCGCCGTATCAGCGGGCACGAAAGGTGCCTCGACCCAGAAGCAACTCCCTTCACCAGGTGCGCTCTCAACACCAATCCGGCCGCCCATCAACTCAATCAATTGCTTTGAAATGGTCAGCCCAAGCCCGGTGCCGCCATACCGTCGCGTGGTAGATGCGTCCGCTTGGGTAAATGGCGTGAACAGCTTTTCCAGAACCTCTGCCGGAATACCGATACCAGTATCCTTAACCTCGAACCGAACCGTCGTTGTACCTGTACTGGTTTGGCTGATCGCACGAGCGTTTATGGAGATGCTGCCCTCTTCTGTGAACTTGGTCGCATTGGACACAAGGTTCAGCAATATCTGACGGAGCCTATTGGCATCGCCAAGCAGCCTATCTGCTAGACCAATATCTGCATAAGCAACAACTTCCAGCTGCTTAACAGCCGCGCGAGCACCCGCGATATCCAGCACGGCATCCAGTAGACCTTTCAGGCTGAATTCTTCTGTCTCAAGCTCAATCCGCCGCGCTTCGATCTTTGAAAGATCAAGCACGTCATTAATGAGCGTCAGCAAAGCTTCGCCGGAGTTTTGGATCGTCTCGACCTGGCGGCGCTGCTCCGCCTGCATTTCGCTTTCCAGCAGCACGGACGCCATACCAAGCACGGCGTTCATTGGTGTACGGATTTCATGGCTAATCATGGCCAGGAATTCAGACTTCGCCCTATTCGCCGCCTCCGCCGCCTGGCGTGCCTCTATCAGTTCCGTCACATCGGTCCAAACGCCAACGACACCGCCTTCAGACGTTCGACGTTCATCCGAAATAATCCAACGATTACGCGTAGTTTGTTTGGTTATTGGGCCAATGTCGTTGAGGTGCTCGAACATACGTTTATCGATGAACGCTTTTCGCTCTTTGCCTGTCAACTTTCTATAATCGGCGATTGAAGACGGGATTTTTTCAAATTGCTCTCCAATCTGCAGCCTGTAGCCGTCCAGTGGAGACATCTCACTAAATGCCTTGTTGCATGCCACTAGACGATCATCAGCATCGAACAAAGCAAATGAGTTTGTCTGGGCGTCAATCGCCTGCTCAAGCCGGCGCCGCGCAGCTGCGGCTTCTTCCATCAACCGCGCGCGCTCGCCCTCCAGCTGTTTCTCATAGTCGATTGAGAACGCAGCACCGCGATAGCCCAAGAATTCGCCATTATCGTCAAAGAAGGGCACGCCACTGGTACGTAACCACCCGTCGTTACCGTCCGGCCCTGCGCGGATAAATTCAAAGTCACGGAATGGTTCATGGGCAAACATTGCCCTTTCGACTTCATCAAGCTCGGACCGTACGGCCTGCACGCCAGCCGCCATAAGGTCTCGCCGCGTTTTGCCGTAATGCCATTCAGGTTTCACGCCGGCCATCCGCTCGACGCTCTCGGTCATGAAGACAAAGCGATGCTCGGCGTCTGTCTCCCATATCCAACCTGACAGAGCCTGCGTGGTGTCATTCATGCGCTCGACCGCTAAGCCGCGCTCGCGCTCGATCAGCTCTTGGCCACGCAATAGCTTCAGTTCATAGGCCTTCCGGTCCGCAATATCGTGCCACTCGATGAGGGCAGCAGGTTGGTCGCCATAGGCAATCCGCGTTGAGGAGACCTGCACATCCAGCGGTGATCCATCCAGCCGCGTATGTCGCCATTCGAACCGCGTACTCCCATCCAGGCGAATAATCGTGGCATTCTCGCGGACACGCTCGGCGGACAATGCTCCATCTGGCTGATATTCCGGGGAAATCGCATCCATATGGAGCCCGATGATCTGCTCCTTCTGCGCCGCGCCGATAAGCGACAATGCGGCAGCATTACAGTCGACAATAACAGACTCTCTCACAATCAGGTGGCCCGTCGTGGATCGTTCGAACAGTGCCTTAAACCGTGCTTCCGCTTCGAAGCTGTCTGTGACGTCACGGAGAAGCCAAACTTCAGCCTCGTCAGCCCGATACCCGGCCCACTCCACCTGGCGTATCGAACCATCTGGTTTACGGATGGGGAAACTCAGGGAACGGGAGAAGCCTGTACGAACTTCTTCTTCGTAGGTCTCCCGCGCTGGGATTTCAGGCCTAACCGGCACCAGGCGGAACCAGTCATCCAAGCTGGTCAGCTCATCCCGTGATCGGCCCGTCATCTCCTCAACATAGGCATTGATCGTCATTTGCCCGTTTTCGACATAGACAGCACCGGCTGGCAGCAATTCCACCATGTGGGCAAGTCTACGCTCAGACGCTGCCAAGCGTTGCTCCGCGCGCCGACGCTCTGTGATGTCGTAACCAACTGTTACGAGACCGATGCTTTCCCCCGCTTCATTGAGCTGCGGGTATTTCATAATATGCAGAATGTAATCGCCAGCCGGTCGTTCGAGCTCTAGCGGTTTACCGGTTTCCAAAACAAGCCGGTCCCGAGCGTCAATGGCCCGGCCCATATCGGTTGGAATAGCGTCCGCCATCCGCTTGCCAACGCCGTCGCTGTCCTGCTCGAGGTTGAATACCTGGGCAAAACGCTTGTTGTAGATCAGTAACCTGCCATTCGGGTCTTTGACGCTAACTGTCGCTGGCAGCTGATCAATCACCGCGCGGAGAAGCTGTTCGGACGCTGCGACTGCTGCTCGCGATGCCGCAAGCTCCAACTCACCCTGCCGTTCCTTATTGATGTCACTGGTGACGCCCCGATAGCCCAGGAATTTGCCACTCGGGGTGAACATCGGCGAACCGGAACACCGGACCCATACGGTTCCGTTGGTTTTCGTATCAATGCCGTATTCAAAGTTCTTGAACGGTCGCCGGGCCTCCAAGTCAACAATATGCGGCTGCCATTCGGGATGATCCTCTGGCACTTGAACCCGCGCGAGCTGCCAGCGTGTTTTACCGAAAAGACCGTCGAGCGCCCCTTCTTCGAGCTCCTCGCCGACTGCCCTGATGTGGGTCAATCGATGCTCTGCATCTGTCTCCCAGAAAACGTCGGCGCTTGCCCGTGCCCAATCCGCAAGCCGCTGCTCGCTCTCAGCTGCCAATTTCTTCGCTCTTGCGCGCTCACGATCCGATCTGGATGCGCGAACAGCCATTATCGATGCTGCCAGCACAAGCACGATTGCAATGGCTAAAGAAAACGGGAATCGCCCAAGCCAGCAGGCGAGTACCGCCGAGTGTGGCTGCGAAAATGTTACGTAAAGCTGATGCTTAGGGTCGTACCGCCAGCCTACAAGCCGATGAGAGCCATCCGTGTTGATGGCCTCGATATCCGATACGCCACTCATCGCACCGGACTGCTTTATCGCCTGGAACAATGGCCCCTTGCTAGCGTCCTTACCAACAAGCCCTTCCAACATTGGCCTGCGCCACCAAATTTGACCATCCGCCGTCGCGATTGCGATGGAATCTGCTGCGTCTTCTCCGATATCGGTCCAAAGGCTGCTTAGCCGATCGAGTTCAATTGTGGTGGCTAGGACATGGTTATCGCGATCAAGCGTTGCGAGAATGGCCCGCCATTTACCGTCAAGTTGGAATGGGAGGCTAAGTCCCGGTCGACCGTCCCGCCTGTTGGCGATCGCTTGGCGTATTGGCTTTGATAGACTGGCGGAAACCAGATCAATATCTGGCGCAACAATTATGCCTTCAGCCGCACCATCTGCCGCTCCAAAAACAATCCCATCGCGGATATAGCGCGGTTTATCAGCAACCGCAGCGAGGCGCGCCTCTGCATTTTCCAACATAATTGAAAGCGGGAGATGGGCGGTTCGACTTTGATGGAGAAGATTGCGGCTAACGAAATATCGCGAATCATTCCAAGACCATGCAGCCCAAAGTGCCACAGCCATCATCAGACCTGCGATGAGAGCCGCAATCGCCCACTTCGATTCAAGTCGGTATAGTGGCAGCCGCGCTTTCGCCATCTAGTCTCACCCGCCGAGATTGATAGAGGCTTACAAACGCTACATCTGGTTAATGTCTCGTTGCCGTCCTGGTTTTCCGTAACTAAGTCAGCGCCCCTATCGCTGCAAAGACTGTAACCCGGCAGTCAGCCCGCGCAAGGAAAATGGCAACTGGATTGGTTCGCGCCGCAGATCATAGAATAGCAGCCAGCCATTGGACCCGGCCTGCATTGCCGCCAGAAGCTGAGGCTCAACATCAAGCTCCACATGGCAGCCGCGCTTGTCGCAGAACTTAAAAGCCCCCCAGCCATCAACACCCTGGTCCGTGCGCACCCGCAAACCATCCGGCAAATGAATAGCGCCGAGCGGCATATTAATCACCGCAACAGGACCCCGCTTCCCTGGCTTAAAACCAAGCGTGATGTTTGCGACCTGCTTGCCCTGGTATGAGACCCGCTGAAAGACAAAACATACCTCCTGCCCCTGGCCCCCAGCTTCGCAGGCTTCCGTCCAATCGCGGAATGTCCGGCCCGTCTGGCGCACGGATTGCGCTTCGGCGACGCTGCCTAGAACGACGATCATCGCTAAGGCCATCGCCGTTACGACGTGAAATGCGCGGATCATGGATTTAGCCTCACTCGGACTTGGCCATCGCACTCATTCTTTCTGGCATGGGCCAAGACATCTTCTGGCGGACCTAATCGATCAAACTGAACTACATACATAAGCGCGCACATTCTCCATTTCCCGAGAATCGTGTATTTACCACGCGATGCGCGCCCTGTCCCCCGATGATCAAGCCTTAAATGCAGCATTCGCCGCTGCCCGTGTCGCCGCTGCCCAAGGCGAAGCGCCGATAGGTGCTGCTATCTTGCACCGGGGTGAAGTGATTGTGCGAACGCATAATCTCGTAGAAACCACCCCGGACCCAACGGCCCACGCTGAGATCCTGGCGATACGCCAAGCCGCAGCCCTGCTTGGCGACGCGCGCTTGCCGGAATGCGATTTGGTGGTGACGCTAGAGCCTTGCGCCATGTGCGCTGGCGCGATTGAGCATGCACGCATCCGGCGCTTGGTGTTCGCAGCCTATGATCCTAAGGGCGGGGCTGTTGATCATGGTGCCCGCGTTTTTCAACGGCCCGCCTGCCGCCACGCGCCAGATATCATTGGCGGCATCCGGGAAGCAGAATCCAGGGACATGCTGCAGGCATTCTTCAAAGCGCTCAGATAATTAGCGGGGAATCAGCTGGTTCCCACCATGCTGATCTTTCCCCCGCATCAAATACACAGGGCGCATGGAATGATCAACGATATTGCGGGCCTTGGCATCAGCTGCGGCAAGCTCACGGTCAAATAGGCTTGTCGTCGGCATAAACCGCATCGTCAAACCCCGGCGCGGATTGGGGGAGGCATTGGCCTCTGATCCATGCAGCAGGAAAACATCGTGCAAGGATATTTGGCCAGCTTTCAGAACCAAGTCGACGGCATCCGCCTCGTCATAGGTCGAAGGATCGAGTTCCTCAAATAAGGTTACGTCTGCATCCTCGTTAAGCGCGTTGTGGGCCTTAATGGCACGGTCCTTGTGGGAACCGCGAATAATACGAAGGCAGCCATTCTCGATAGTGGCATCATCAACGGCGAGCCATGCAGTGCATGTTGCGAGCGGGCGAATTGGCCAGAACTTACCGTCCTGATGCCATGGCGTGCGCTGCCCATTCAGTGCCGGTTTCGCAAAGAAACTTGAATTCCAGAGCGCTATATCCGGCCCGATCAGCTGCGCGACCATATCTAGGATCACGGCATTGTCGCAAATCTCAACGAACGCCTCATCCTGATCCAGCAGTGCCGGGCAATAATTGCGAAAGTCTGGCCGTCGTTCCACCAGCGCCGCATGCCGCTCTTTCACGCGATCCAGCACGGAGTCTGGCATTTGGAAATCTGGAATCACGTAGCCTTGCTCGTGATAATGCTCAATCTGTTCGGAATTCAGCATAGAAGCCGCCTCGCTCGTTCTAGGGCTTAAACTTCACTCTAATCGACGCAACGCATCCATTGATAGCCCGATGCACGACCGGCGCGATCCAGGGCTTCACGCCGCGCTGGCGCTGCTGGACCGGGTGCGGTGAAGGACGTGCAAAAGCCGGTGAACAGATTCGTAAACCCAAGCCAACGGGCCTTGAGGGCGAGCACGCGATGTCTGACAGGTCTCACCATGGTCAGATGCTGTCCGCACCATCAGCCGCCGGTGGGTTCCATTGCCCCTTATTCATCCGCCTGAGACGAACGGATTGGAACACGCCCGCTTTCACAAATGGCTCCGCGGCAACAAAAGTCTCCGCAGCTTCAAGGTTTGGCAGATTGATGATCCAAACACTGCCGTCCTTGGCGTCATCAGCGCCGAAGGTCACACCTCCGAGCACGACGATGTCCGCATGAGCGGCAAGGTAATCCAGATGCGTCTGACGGATTGATGCGCGCACGTCTGCCATGCCCGGTTTATCAACGCAGGTCACGGCATAGAGCGGCATCGCAGGCTATCCGCTACTTGTGGCGGAACGTGATCCGACCCTTGGTCAGATCATAGGGCGTCATCTCAACGGAGACTTTGTCTCCGGGCATCACGCGGATACGGAATTTCCGCATCTTTCCGGCGAGCCTCGCGATAACTTCGTGTTCGTTCTCGAGCTTAACTCGGAACATGGCGTTTGGCAGTTTTTCAACAACCTCGCCTTCAAATTCGATTAGGTCTTCTTTGGGCATACGTCTTCCAAGCGTGTTTTCTCCGCAAATGCTGGGAGTGTTCTACACAGCTTAGGCCCAAGAGAGAAGCGGTCATTGGTTCGCACAAATTATGGCTTTGCCATTGCATGCGCGCTGGCGGGCTGATCACCCCCCATCAGGGTAAAAGATTTCATCCATGCTCAGCGCCGCGCCGCGGTCATAATCAACGAACACTGCGGCAAGCGTATTCTCATCGGGGTCCATTCGAACGACGTAAAACCCTGTTTCAAATGATTTTGCCTGATCGCCAAGGCGGTAGTGCACCGATCCATGTAATTTGTCGCCGCGCTCACAAGGGCGAGCAAAATCGTACAGAGATAGGCCCCGTGCACTCCAATCACGCAAGGAATATTCCTGCCCATCAATTTTCGCAGTGGCGTCTGGCGCTTCGAACCTGTCTTCCAGCCGACCGGGAATTCTTCGTGCGTTGGCATCCATAACGGAACCCTTCACTCACTATCGATTTCCACAACTTTATGCAGGCCCAGATAACGCGACGTTAAGTCAAACTGGCAAAACTTAAGATGTATCAATGCCAAATCGAGCGAAATAAAATGTCTATGCCCTCAGCGCCGCTGGCCCGCCGCCGACAGAAATTCGCCTTAGATTTGGCGCCGCGTGCTAGTATCAAACCGTCGAATCGCCAAGCCGAACGACGGGGGCTGAAGCTGACGCAACTAACCAACACATTGGCCGAGCTACTTGGCGGTGACCGAGCCGACCATCGTCGTGGGCAATTCTTGGCGGAAGCCAGCATGGCCGCAGCCGCTCTCGTGGCGACCGCTGAAGGCGATGTCACATTCGCTGAACGCGCGCTGATCGATCAAGCAATTGATGCGCTATCAGAACTCGGTGCGATTTCCACCCAGGACGCAGCAGCGCTCTTTAATGAATTCGTTGATGGCATCCGTGCGAACAGCAGCCAGGGCCGCCGCCCAGCGCTTGAAGCGCTGGCGGAAATTGAAGGCATTGCTGACGCCGCCACCATTGTTCTGCGGATCGCGGATGCTGTCGCAACTGCCGATGGCTCAGCCTCCGCCGCAGAAATCACTGCAGTGCAGGATATCGCGGCGGCGCTGAACGCAGCAGCCTCATAGGGCTACTTACGCCTATCGACCAAAGCCACACCGTCATTGATGAGCGATTCGACCTCATCCGCGCTGATCCCCGCTTCTGCCAAAACTGCCCGTGTCGCGGAGCCATATTTTGGTGGGCCAGACCGTGCACCCCCCGGTGTACGGGATAGTTTCGCCTGGACGCCAAGCGCGCCATATCCATCTTCAGCGCCAACGCGCATCTGCCGGAAGATCGTGTGCGGGTGCTCCATCACGTCGGGGATCGTGTTGACCGGCCCCGCCGGCACGCCCTTTTGCAGAAGTCCCAAGGCCAAAGGCTCGCACTCATATTGCGCCAACTTCTCCGCAAGCAGCGCTTTTAATGCGTCGCGGTTAGAGGATCGATCTGCATTGTCTTTAAAGCGAGGATCATCAGCCAGTTCCGGCGCTTCAATCGCATCGGCCAACCGTTTGAACTGGCCATTGTTACCTACGGCCAAAAACAGATCTTTGTCCTTAGTTGGGAAAACGTCATAGGGATAAACGTTCGGATGGGCATTGCCGGTAATGACGGGCGGCTTGCCGCTCATCAGATAGTTATTGCCTTGCGGGTGCAGCAACGCCACGGCGCTGTCATACAGCGTGATATCTAGGAACTGCCCCTTGCCCGACTTGCCCCGCTCCAACAGCGCCATCAGAATCGCAATGGCGGCATTGAGGCCCGTGCCCATGTCCACCATTGGCGTACCGACACGCACGGGGCCAGATTCTGGCGAGCCGTTGACGCTCATCATGCCAGACATTGCCTGGATCACTGCGTCATACCCAGGGAAGCCGCCAAGCGGCCCATCAGCGCCGAAGCCTGTTACGCGGCAATGGACGAGACGCGGAAAGCGCTCCGCCAGGACGTCCTTATACCCAAGACCCCATTTTTCCAGCGTGCCTGGCTTGAAGTTCTCAATCAGAACGTCCGCGTCCTCAAGCAATTTCCCCAGCACGGCTTTGCCCGCCTCACTGGCGAGATCAAGGCCGATGGAACGCTTGTTGCGGTTGACGCCCTGATAATAGGCGCTTTCGCCTTCCTCGTTGAATGGAGGGCCCCAATCCCGGGTTTCGTCACCCTGGGGCGGCTCGACCTTGATCACTTCGGCGCCATGATCCGCCAGGATCATTGTGCAATATGGCCCGCCCAGAACGCGGGTCAGATCAATGACCTTAAATCCAGCTAGGGCACCAGCGCTCATGGTTGAAAATGGGGAACTATCAGGAGACATCATACTGCTTTCTCGAACTTCAGTCCGTTGGACGATCCACGACCCAAAGGTAGCCGTCGGGATCAGTAATATAGGCCTCACGCAGGCCATGGCCTTTATCGAGGGCACCTGCGAAAATCACATCGCCCCGTGTCCGGGCGCGGGCTTCAGCGGCGTCGGGGTCCATGTTGTGGAGACGCAATTCTACGCCGACGCCCCGGTGAGCACCCTCAGCCAAGCTGCCGTGAAGTGGATGGCTGTCATATGTGTGGTCCGCATGCAGGATCCACTCCGCACCCTGGGCGCGCATAACCGCGAAGTCAGGGTCGGCGTAGACGGCCTCAGCCTCCAGCACCTCAATGCCAAATGCGACCGCTGCGGCGACATCCTGCACCAATAGGTTCACGCCGAAACCTTTCAGGGACTTGCTGTAAGCCCCTGCTGGCATCCAGGGATCGCCTTCGCGCTTTTTCATTTCGGTACATGCCTTCCGTCTTTCGTTGGCGTACCGGTGATGCGGATGCCAGCACCATCAATGCCATAGCGACGGTTCACCTGAATGATGAGTGAGGTCATTGCCTCCGCCGCTGCAGAATTCGCCAGTGGCCCAACATGCCAGCCGCGCATGCCTGCATCTTCAACCAGATCGATCACCGTCTGGCGCGCCGCGACTTTATCGCCAGCGACCAGCACATCGCATTCCAGATCAGCCGCTGATTTCAGTTTATCTGCCGCAACGTTCTGGAAGGCAGAAACAACGGTCACGCCTTCGCCCAGCGCCTTCTGCGCATTGACGGCAGCAGACCCGCCTTCTGGCAACTGCACAGTGCCAACTTTGGGCGGCATCAGTGGAACGGTCGCGTCAATCAGAATCTTGCCCTCAAGCCCAGCCCGGGAAGCTTCCAGCGTGCCGAGTTGGTTGGCGTAAGGCACCGTGATCGCAACGATATCCGCCGCTGCAGCCGCTGCAAGGTTCTCCAGGCCAGTAACGCCGAAGTCTTTCAGGTCAGCCGCCGCTGCTTCTGCTTTTTCTGTGGTGCGGGAGCCGATGATGACTTTGTGGCCAGCTTTCGCCCAGCGCCGGGCAAGGCCAGTGCCAAGGTCGCCGGTGCCGCCAAGGATCGCGATCGTCTGCGGGGTCGATGTCATGCTGTTCTAACTTTCCGTTCCGAAATCAAAAATGCCAGCGCCCGTCGGCGCGTTCGGCGTGACAGCGCCATGCGCTGCTGTTGGATTTAGGGCGAGAAGACCCGCCGCGTCCAGTCCGCCAAGGGATAATGTTTGCGTCACCACCCGCGCGGCCTCACCTTGCCCAAGCAAAGGTTCTGCCAGACGGGTGAATTTGGTGACATAATCCGCTTCCTGCCAGGGTGCCGCACCATTCGGATGCGCATCCGCCGCAGCCTTCTCGAAGTTCAGAACCTCACCAGATTTCAGCGTCAATTCCAACCGGCCGCCATAAGCACGTTCGGTTGGATCATCGGCGTGATATCTGCGCGTCCATTCATCGTCGAGCATTGTTTCAACGCGGTTCCACAAAGCCACAGTCCTCTCACGGCCCGCCCGTTCCGGCGTATAACTGGCTTCATGGTCCCAGGCACGGTCTTCAAGCGCGACTGCGAGGATATACATGATGGAGTGATCCAAGGTCTCACGGCTGGCCTTCGGGTCCATCTTCTGGGGATCATTCGCACCGGTACCGATCACAAAATGTGTGTGGTCTGATGTGTGCAGCACAGCCCGTTCAATCATCGCAGGATCAACCGCAGCGCGGGCTTCAAACGCCAGATCAATGATCGCTTGGGCCTGATATTCCGCCGAATGTGCTTTCGGGAATGTCTCTAGAATCCCGGCGGGCGGCGCGCCGCGTATCGGCAGGCGGACCGTGTATCGTGCGTCCTTACCGGCGAGCATCCACGGAATGATTGAGTCTTCGCCCTCATAAATCGGATTAGGCGCACCCTCACCCCGCATAGCCCGATCAAGCGCCTCAACGGCGATCTTGCCAGCCTGCGCCGGGGCATATGCTTTCCACGAGCTAATATCGCCCTTGCGCGATTGCCGGGTCGCAAAACTCAGGTGGACCGCCTGATTGATCGCTTCATAGATCACACGCGGTGCCACACCCATGAGTGATCCTGCACCTGCTGCAATTGCCGGTGCCAAATGAGCCACATGGTCTTTCTTGAAAGAATGCAGATCAATCGCACGGACCAAGGCCACGTGGATTTCATAGGCAATGGCAATCGCACGGGTTAGCGCAACGCCGCTCCGCCCCGTCTGCTGCGCCACGGCCAGGAGCGGTGCGATACAGTCACTTGGGTGGGCGAAGTCTGCGGCGAGATAGGTATCGTTGTAGTCCAGTTCCCGAACAGCGACGCCATTGGCAAACCCGGCCCATTCACAATCGACACGAATATCTGGGCTCAACCCAAGCAATGCCGCGCCGCCTGCACGCGGATGCGCCAACGCCATTGCCCGGGCAGAAGCCACAGGACTGCGATTGATCGCCGCCAGGCCCACGGCAAAGCTATCGAGCACCCGCAGCCGCACCATCTGGCCGATGTCTGGCGGAATATCTGGCGAGGACGCTGCCCAGGCGGCCATGCGGCCAGCCAACTGCTCTTCCCAATGGGGAGTCTCACCCGAAGGAAGTGCGCGGATTGTGTAATCCCGCATCAGGAGTTCCGTGGCCCGGCAATCCGAATATCATCGGGAACAATCGTTTCGGCCACGCTGTCATCCAGCACTTCGAACTCATGATATCCAATGGTTTCGTAAAGCTCAGCTCGGGTTTGCATTTTGTCCAGATGATTAATCAACGTGTCCTCAGCTTTCAGCGCGCCATACATCTCCTGCATCGCCTTCGAGGCGACACGGAGGCTGGAGACGGGCCAGATCACGACCTTGCAGCCGAATTCTTCAAACTGCTTGGCCGTGTAATAGGGCGTGCGGCCAAATTCCGTCATGTTCGCCATGAAAGGTGCCCCACATTCGGTGGAGAAGCGGCGGAATTCTTCCGGCGTCTTGATGCCGTCCGCAAATACCAAATCCGCGCCCGCTTGGACGTACAGCTTGGCCCGCGCGATCCCGGCTTCCAGCCCTTCGGCCTGCACAGCATCCGTCCGCGCGATGATGCGGAGGTGGCGGCGCGCCTTGCGGGCAGCGGCGACTTTGCGGGCCATGCCTTCTGGCGTCTCCAGAAGCTTATCGTTCAGATGGCCACATTTCTTGGGCAGCACCTGGTCTTCCATCTGAATGGCCGCGGCACCTGCGTCTTCAAGCTCACGGACCGTCCGCATAACGTTCAGAACTTCGCCATATCCGGTATCGCCATCAACAATCAGCGGCAATTGCGTCGCCCGGTGGATTGTGCGGACGACGAAGCAAAGGTCATCCAGCGTAATAACCCCAAGGTCTGGCAGCGCCATAGAGGCCGTTACGGCGGCACCTGAAACATATAGGCAATCAAACCCAGCGTTCTTCGCCAGCACGCCCGCCATAGCGTTATGCGCGCCTGGCGCGCGGACAATGCCCGGCCTATCAACCAGCGCCTGAAATCGCTCACCCATGGGCGTTGAATCCCAATCGTCCGCTACCAGCCAAGTCATGACCCGTCCCCCGCCCTTTGTCAGTTCCTTGGCTCTTGCGTGGAGGGCCAAGGAAACTCAATAATCTGGATCATACCGCGCCTTTTGGAGGACGCCAGATGCGTCAACGGAAAATCCCTGCTGCCTTTATCCGTGGCGGCACCAGCAAGGCCGTCGTGTTCCATGCACGCGACCTGCCGGCGGACCGCGATCTGTGGCCAGAACTGTTCGTCGCAACACTGGGCGCTGATGATCCAAACGGTCGCCAGTTGAACGGCATGGGCGGCGGCATCTCCTCCCTCTCGAAGATCTGCGTTGTCAGTCCGCCAAGCCGGGATGACGCTGATATCGACTATTCATTCTTTCAACTCACGCCCAGCAACGCCTCCGTTGATATCTCTGGAAACTGCGGAAATATGTCGAGCGCTATCGGGCCGTTTGCGCTGGATGAAGGCTTAGTTCAGGCCGAAGGCGGCAAGACAGAAGTTCGCATTCACAACACCAATACCGGCAAGATCATCCGCGCCCGCTTCGATGTAGACGAAGGCATGGCCGCAGTAGACGGCCCGTTCACGCTGCCCGGCGTCGGTGGCCCTGGTGCCCAGGTAACCTTGGATTTCCTTGATCCAGGCGGCGCCAAGACAGGTACACTGGCTCCCACTGGCAATACACGCGATGTGTTGAATGTGCCGGGGGTAGGCCAGATCGAAGCCAGCATGATCGATGCAGCAAACCCCTGCGTCTTCGTGCGCGCCAGCGATATCGGCATCACAGGCGCAGAAGCACCAGATGTGCTTGAGGCTGACACCGCTTTCTTAGCGCGCATGGAAGCCGTTCGCCGTGCTGCAAGCGTCGCCATGGGGCTTTCTGGCACCTTGGAGGAAGCGGCGAAAATTCCCAGCATCCCTAAGGTCGCGACTGTGGCCGCACCCATAGATCAAACACTGCTAACGGGCGATCTATTGCCAGCGAATGAAACAGACATCGTCGTCCGCATGATATCTATCGGCCAGCCCCACCGGGCTGTGCCGCTGACAGGCGCCCTCTGCCTTGCCGTCGCGACCAAACTGCCAGGCTCAATCCCGTTTGAGCTTTGCCGCGATGGCGTAGATCAAGTCCGTGTCGCACAAGCATCCGGGCTCACGGTGGTTGAGGCTGACATGACAGAAACCGCAAATGGATGGCGTGCTGAAAGCGCCAGTGTCATCCGCACCCAGCGACGGTTGATGGATGGCTATGTCTATGCCTCCGCCGCACGCACGCCCGGCATGGATGCCCTCCAAGCCGCTGCTGAATAGGAATATCTGATGGATATGAATGCCCCCACCCGCACCCTCGCTGAATGGTCTCATGGGTTTTCAGGCGCTGACCTGAACGACGCTTGCCGTCACGCCACGCGCCTCGCAATCCTGGATACGTTGGCTGCGGGCCGCTACGGCATGCCGGAGCCATGGACGAAAATGACCCGTGAAATGGTCGCTGCCCTGCCGCCAGCGCCAGGAACGCCAGGCCTCGCGCGGTTATGGGGGGATAAGCAAGCAACCATGCGCCCGGCAGATGCAGCGCTCGTCAATGGCGTCGCTGCCCATGCGTTTGAGTTGGATGACTTCTCCGCCAAGCTGCATCCGGGCGCGGTGGTGCTTCCCGCAGCCTTAGCCGTCGCAGAAGCGCGCGGGTCATCCATGGAAGACCTGCTCATCGCCACTGCCCTTGGCTATGAGACAATGATCCGCATTAGCCTGGCGCTAGACCCAAACATGGCGCGGCTGCGGGGCTGGCATCTTACTGGCGTCGTCGGTCCACTTGGGGCGGCCATAGCAGTCGCCAAGCTGATGAACCTGACGGCGGAGCAAACCACCTGGGCGCTCGGCCTCGCCGCGACACAGGGTGCGGGACTATTCGCGTTCAATGCCGATGGTGCCATGTCAAAGCGCTTGCACCCGGGCCGCGCCGCCCAATCTGGCATTATGGCCGCAGAACTCGCCGCACGGGGCTTCACTGGCCCTGCAACTGTGCTGGAAGTGGAAGATGGCGGCTATCTGCGCGCGTTCTCTGACGATTGGAAGCTGGAGCCGATTACGGACGGATTAGGCCAGGACTGGTGCCTGCTCGACGTTAATTTCAAGCCCTATGCCTGCTGCGGCAGCGTCCATTGCTATGTGGATGCCGCTAAACAAATCCGCAGTGAAATTGGCGGCGCGCCAACAAGGGACCAGCCAATCCGCGCAGGTGTCGCCCGTGTCGTTGATGTGCAATGCGGCTATGATTATAAGCCGGGCGCGGTCCTGAATTCACAGATGAGCCTCCGCTATTGCCTCGCTGTAGCCCTGCTGGACGGGGAAGCCTTGCCCGCACAGTTCCGGGATGATCGCATCAATGACCCCGCCGTCACGGCGCTTGCCCAACGGATCGAATTGGTGCCGGACCCTGAATTGGACCAACTGTACCCCACGCACTATTCCGGCTGGGCGGAAGTGGGCAATACGCGCGCCTTCATCAAGGACCCTGCAGGCTCCACCGCCAACCCGAACCGGGAAGCCGCACTCCGCCAGAAGGCGCACGCACTGTTCGCGGATTTAAACCACCCAGAAGGGGCCGCGCGCCTGGAAGCAGCCGTTGAATCCGGCAGCGGCGCTAAGGACCTGCTGGATAGCTTCGCCGCGTGAATACCACCTTCCCGGACAAACAATCCGCCCGTGAGCATGTCTGGGAGCGGCTGGACCAGGAAAAACTCGCCGCATACCCCTTCCCGCCCAAGGGCCGCATTCCGAACTTCAAGGGCGCTAAGGATGCTGCTGCGAACCTCTTCACGCTGGAGCCATGGGCCAGTGCGACGCGCATCAAAGTAAACCCAGACAGCCCCCAACGCTTCGTCCGCGCAGAGGCGCTGCGGCGCGGCGTGGAAGTGTACGTTGCAACCCCAAAGCTGGTGGGCGGATTCATGCTTCTGGACCCGGCGCGCATCCCCGTAGACGCAATCTACAAGGCCAGTGCGCGTGCAAACTGGCCGCAATACGCCGTGCCCATCGCGTTGGATGACTTGCCCCACATGGACGCCATCGTCGCCGGATCCGTCGCCGTAACGAAAGATGGCAGGCGGGCCGGTAAGGGGGCAGGCTATAGCGACCTGGAATTCGCCATCCTCCGCGAACTCGGCCACCCACCCTGCCCCGTGGCAACTACGGTGCATGACGTGCAGGTAATCGATGGTGTGCCGACAGAAGCCATAGACCAACACCTAGCCGCCATCGCCACGCCCACAAAAGCATGGCTAACGGGCGCGGACCCGGCAGACGCCCCCACAGGCATAGACTGGTCCCGCATCGATGACGCCGCCCTTAAAGCCATGCCACCTTTGCAGGATATTCAAAACCGCAACAACTGATGGCTTGCCGTCTGGCGCAGGTAGCGCTATCTACCCTGCGACGATGCGGGTGTGGCGGAATCGGTAGACGCGGCAGATTCAAAATCTGTTTTCTTCGGAAGTGGGAGTTCGAGTCTCCCCACCCGCACCATATGCAGCTACACAACATGTTGATTATTCGGCATATTTATAAAATACTAACTCTGAGTGGTACGTTTTTTGGTACACTTTTGGCTTAATTAATTTGGGGCTGGCCTATCTAAGGGTTTCGGTTCAGAGGTTTGCCCACTTGCGTAATACTTTCAAGAGGTTTTCGGTGGGCCTGTGATTGAAGCGCCATTCGCACTCTTTGAGATAGAGGTGAAAGTGCTGGCTAGGGACGC
>CALLKY010000103.1 GCA_938083135.1 uncultured Alphaproteobacteria bacterium
GAACTCGCCCATATAATTCCACAGTATACATCTCCCCGCCTTCAGCTCGTTGCTTCCAGCGTAAAGTGGCGGACTTTTAATCCGCGACGATCAGAAAATCCGACCGCTTCTGTGGACCAATTTGCCTCCGGGATTCACAGAGATCCTGGAAAAATAAGAGCTTTAGGCGGAATCTGAACGCGTAGACCTCTGCCATACGCTTAATGCGTGCCTATCTTTTGTGATTAATCGTTGCATTATACGAGTAAGGCCCACTTTCGTCTGGGTGACAGTGTTTTCAAAATAAGGCGTAGCGCCGGAGTGAAATAATGGTCCCATGCCCTGCCGTGCTGGCACTCACTGTCGGTCTAACATGCACCGCACCCGTTGAACGTATTGTCGATGGCGACACGGCCTGGATGCGTTTTGCCGATCAATCCCGCAAGGTCCGCATTATCGGCATAGACACGCCGGAGCGTGGAGAACCAGACTTCAAGGCCGCAACAGATGCAGCCAGGGCGCGTTGGGAAGACCGTACGGCCCACTTGACGATTGGCGGGGCTCAGGGTCGGCGTAAGGGCAAATGCTACGGCAGCGCCGTACTAGACCGCTATGGCCGCGTATTGGCCGCGGTCGATGGATGGCCAGAGACTGTGGGGGCGTGGGATAAGGGGCCATGGTGCCGGTAGGCTGAGCCGGGAGCCAGACACAACGGTGGCCCCCGAAACTATGCGCGTCGTGACCGCTCCAGAACTAGAAGTGATGAGGCATGGCAACCTTCATGACCGGCGCATGACCTTGCCCAAATACGAAAACGGACCGGCCAAGCAAGGACGCACTGTGCGCACTCTTGAATTGGTATGGCCGAGGAAAGGTTAAGAATCAGGGCCAAGTGTTACCTACAGCGTTACCTAAGCCAGCCAAAGCGAATCCAAAAAATCATCTAACCCATTGAAATCCTTGGTGGGCGCACACGGACTCGAACCGTGGACCCGCTGATTAAGAGTCAGCTGCTCTACCAACTGAGCTATGCGCCCCTGTAGGGAGGGCGTGGAGTAGCAAAGGTGGGATGGGGCGTCAAGCGTTCTGCTGGGGGTGCTTGCGCCCTCTCACCTCGCTATCCGGTGCTGCCAGTGATGACTTGGGCCTGGTCTTCTGGCACGTAGAAATAGTCGCCGGGGCGGAAGTCGTGACCGAGGTCGCCGATGAGGCGGCGCTGGCGAGGGGTCATTTGATCCAGCAGATGGGTTGGCACGGCACCGAAGTCATAGGCGCGCACGAATAGCTGGCAGTAATTGTAAAGCAGGGTCTTCCGCGCTTTGCCAGAGTGGTTCGGTGCGGGGCCGTGCCAGAGCGCGTGAGGGAAGAGGAAGCAATCGCCCGCTTTGCCCTTCAATTGCACACAACCGGGGCTGTGGGGATTGAGCGGCGGGTCCCGCTTAAACGGTAGCGGACGGAAGTGAGAGCCTGGATATACGGTGAATGCGCCAGCGTCATCCTCCGTCACGTCAGACAGGAGATAGAGCGCCTTCATCGCGATGGGGCGGCTGGTTTCAGTCACGCGGATTTCGCGGAGGCCTTCCCCGCCGTCCGTATGGGTATAGCCAGGGAATTCGTGGGTGGATGCACGGACAATCGCCTGGCTCATACTGAATAGTATGTTGGGGCCCATGATATCCACGACCAAGTCAAATACCTCTGGCCGGTCCATCAGATTGATGAAATCTGCGCCGTAGGGCATCAGGTCACGGCGATCCATGAAAGCTTCAGGGTCCTGGTCCGCGCATTGCTCAACCCAGCCATAGTGACCGCGCGGCAGCATGCCGGACAGTGGCTCCCAACCCGGCTGCTTGCGCACCCCATCCACTTGGTCAGAAAGCGACTGCACTTCATCGGCATCAAGCACGCCAGAGAGATGCAAATACCCGTCCGTCGCCCAAATTTCGCGCTGCTCATCGGTCAATGTGCGCATGTTCATGGCCCAAATCCTTCCGCTGTTTCGCAAAATGCTAAAGGAACGGCAGGCAGCGTGGAAGCCTTACTTGGTTTCAGCCGCACCAAGGGGCAAGATCAGCGCCAGATATCGCAAATGGAACCGACCATGACTGACATCCGCCGCTTCACGATTGATGTGCCCGAAACCAAACTAAGACGCATTCGGGAGCATGTCGCAGCCTACCCTTGGGCAGATATGCCAGCGCTGGACGGCTGGGAATACGGGACAAACCACGCATATCTCCGCGCGTTATGTAACTACTGGCTGGACGGGTTCGACTGGCGGCGTGAAGAAGCCGCGATGAGCAGCTTTGATCATTTCATCACACCGATCGACGGGATCGATATCCACTTCATTCTTGAGAAAGGCAGCGGGCCGAACCCAAGACCGCTGATCTTATCCCACGGATGGCCAGGCTCCGTTGACGAGTTCCGCCACATTATCCAACCGCTGGCCCACCCTGAGCGGTTTGGCGGTGACATAGCCGACGCGTTTGACGTGGTCGCCCCCTCCTTGCCGGGCTTTGGCTTCTCCGGTGCGCCGCCGCAGCCAATTGGCCCCCGAAAAATGGCGGCATTGTTCAACACCCTGATGACCGAACGCCTGGGCTATACTGGCTACTTGGCCCAGGGTGGGGATTGGGGCGGAGCGATCTCTAGCTGGCTGGGTTATGACCATGCGCAGGCCTGTGCGGCCATCCACCTGAACATCTTCACCATGCGACACCATGCAGGCCCCCAAACGCCTGATGAGGATAAATGGGCGGCCGCGTTCGAAGTTCAACAAGCCAGCCAGAACGGATACCGCGTGCAACAGGCAACTAAGCCGCAAAGCCTTGGGTTCGCAATGGCGGACAGCCCTGTTGGGGTGGCAGCGTGGATCATTGAGAAGTTCAACGCCTGGTCGGACACATCCGGGGATGATGTGGAGAGCGCCCATACGAAGGATGCCCTACTCGCCAATATCATGATCTATCTGGTGACAAACAGCTTTGCGACCGCAAGTTGGATCTATGCCGGGCGCGAAACGGAGGGCGGTCGCCTGATCTCCACCGACGGCAGTCGCGTCGAGGTGCCAACCGCCTGCGCTCTCTTCCCAAAAGAGCTCCTCGCCTGGCCACCGCAGAGCTATGCCAACCGCGTCTATAACATCACCCGCTGGACTGAATTCCCACGCGGCGGCCACTTTGCCGCGATGGAGGCGCCAGAGTTGCTGATTGAGGATATACGGGCGTTTGCCCGAGCATTGCCGCCTCGGGTCAGCGCAAATTAGGCAAGATGCATCTCATCTAACAGCTTAGTCGCCGCCCGCGCAGTATCCCCAGCCAGTGCTTGCCGTGACTCTTCGAGGATGGTTTTGAGATTTGCCACCTACCAATTTCTCTGCGAAAGTTACTGCTAGGTTTTGATCGGGGGGCTGCAATGGCAGGATTAGCTTTAGCCTACGAAGCACGAAGCTACAGTATGGGCGTTGCGGGTCGGTCGATCTGTAATGCACGCAATCATCACTGGGTCGCCGAAAATACTGGCGGCGACGCCGTTGGCGCTGGCGAGTTGTTCTGCGCCTCCATTTCCGCCTGTGCCGTAAACATGGTGGAGACGATCGCGCAGAAAGAAGCCAAGCCGCTCGACGCCATGGAGGTCAAAGTTGGCGTTTATCGGGATTTTGACAAAGCAGCCGGTGACGTCTCACTCTATGATGCCGTCAGGGTTGAGTTCGAATTGTGGGGCGTCAGCCAGGAAGACGCCAAATTTTTCGTCAAAGCCTGGAAACAACGCTGACCCATCTATGGATCAGTCGCCGTGGCGACTGCAGACACCACAGTAGAATTCACCGCCCATGCTGAGGCGCGGCCTAGAGCGGATTGAGCGGCAATTGAATCATTAGGGATTCCGTTTGGCGTTATTTTGTGATTCATCATGAGGGCTGGTGAAGGAGGCCAGCCTGCATGGCCAAAGCCCTCTCTGTCGATCTTCGCCGTCGCGTCGTAGA
>CALLKY010000104.1 GCA_938083135.1 uncultured Alphaproteobacteria bacterium
TCATTCCATCAACGTGGCAGGCCCGGCGAACTCGCCCATATAATTCCACAGTATACATCTCCCCGCCTTCAGCTCGTTGCTTCCAGCGTAAAGTGGCGGACTTTTAATCCGCGACGATCAGAAAATCCGACCGCTTCTGTGGACCAATTTGCCTCCGTGATTCACATACCTTCCTGAGCCATAAACGCATGATGAGCTGGGAGGACTGGTTTCACGCTGCCAAAGAACCCGCCCCCAAAGGCGGCCACGGCATGCATTTCAATAGTGCCGACCATGCCCTCGACGCCGCCGCCCAAGGTGCCGGCGTGCTTTTAGCGCATAACATCATGGCGCATGATGACCTGCAATCTGGCAGGCTCGTCTCCCCCATCGATCTCTGCATCAAATCGGGACGCGGCTATTTTCTGGTGGGCCTGGAGGGGGTGGAGGAGCGGCCGTCCGTCGCCAAGTTCTACGCCTGGGTGCTGGAAGAAATCGATACCATGGCGAGTGCCACCACGCTTTGCGGTCGCGCGGAATAGGCGCAAGATCACACCAACACTGAATTCGAGAGGGCGAAGGCCATGCTTCAACAGAAAAACTGGCGCGGCCACAGCCCTGCCCCATTCGATTGTGAAAAGCAGCCCGCGAGCGGGTCCAACGGCATTGTGTGCGCTAATAACCCGCTCGGTGCCGCTGCGGGCGCGGAAATGCTGGCGGCGGGCGGCAATGCTGTAGACGCCGCCATCGCCACCCTCCTCACCCTCACCGTGGTTGAGCCAATGATGGTCGGCTTGATCGGTGGCGGCATGACGCATATCCGCACTGCTGATGGCCATAACACGGTCATAGATGGCCAGAGCCAGGCACCCGCAGCCGCCACACCTGATATGTTTGAAACGGTGTCCGACGACATTGCCACACGCCTCGAGACCAAAGGCCGCCGCAACACCCTAGGCCCCCTGGCAACGGCGACGGCGGGCAATCTGATGGCCTGGGCCAAGGCGCTTGACGATTACGGCACATTTTCACTGGCGGATGTCATCGCGCCTGCCATCCGCCATGCTGAACGCGGCTTCATCGTCACGCCATATCTTCAGGACTGCACCAAGGAAGCGGGTGCGGATATGGCTGTTGACCCGCTGATCGCCAGCGCGTTCCTGCCCGGGGGCCAACCGATCAAAGCGGGGTCACGGCTTGTGCAGGGCGCATATGCCGAAACGTTGAAAGCCATCCAGGCAGAGGGGCCGTCTGCCCTGCATGGCGGTAGTGTCGGCCAAGTTGTCGCTGATTATATGGCAACCAATGGCGGCATTCTTAGTCTGAGCGATCTGGCTGAATATGAACCGATTGAACGCGCACCCATTCGCGGCAAATACCGTGGCGTTGAGATTATTGGGCCGCCGCCGCCGGCATCTGGCGGCGTTCATGTGGTGCAGATGCTGAACATTCTGGAGGGCTATGATCTGGCTGGCATGGGCTATGGCGCACCAGAGACAATCCACCTGATTGCGGAGGCCATGAAAATCGCCTTTGCGGATCGGGACGCTTCCACCGGCGATCCCGCATTCCTGAACGTGCCTGTCGAGCAATTGATTTCCAAGGCCTATGCCGAGGATCGTCGTGCGCTGATAAACCCAGCCCGCGCCCAAACCTGGGCGCCCGGTGTGCCGCCGCTCAACGAAAGCCCGCACACGACGCATATGACTGTCGTCGACAAAGACGGTGCTGTCGTAACGGCGACACATACAATCAACAGCCTGTTTGGTGCGCGCTATATCATTGGCGAGACGGGTATGATCGCTAACAATTACATGTCCCTGTTTGACCCCCACCCTGGCCGCGCCCTCTCCATCCAGGCAGGCAAGCGGGTGCCGACTTCAATGGCACCGGTTATGGGCGTGCAGGATGGTGCGGTTCAATTTGCGCTCGGGCTGACAGGCGGCGTGCGCATCTTCCCCTCCGCCATGCTCGCGATCCTAAACTTAATCGACCACGGCATGAGCCTGCAGGAAGCCGTTGAAGCACCCCGCGTGTGGACCCAAGGCGGCGTATTGGAGCTGGAATCTGGCGGCGCTGCGGGTGCTGCAGCCTCCCTTCAAGCTAGGGGCCACACCACGATAGCGACGCCGCATCTTGGTGGCGGCATGAACGGTGTCCGCCGTATGCCAGATGGACACTGGCAAGGTGCCGCCTGCTGGCGGGCTGACGGAACGGCCATCGCGCTAGGCGGCGGCAATGCCCGCAAAGGCGCGCGCTTTTGGCCAGAACAGGCGCGATAGCCACAAAGGTGCCGTAACAGTTGGAGGCTAGGGCCTAGCGCGGAATGTAGCGGCGGTCCTGCATCTCCTGTAGCAGCTCGATGAACATGTCCTCCGTATCTACGCAATCGTGGAACCCGGCTTTGCGGGCTTTGATCGTGCTCATGTTGTGCGGGTTAGGGCGTTGGCCGTAACCAAAGATGAAATCGACGAAGCTCCAGCTTGGCACAAGGTCCGCCAGGCTATAGCGGATGAGGTCGTGTTTCTGCGTGATTTTAGGCCATAGGTCCGCATTGCCCGGCATGGTTCGGGCCAGGGACATGGGGTGGCGGGGGCCTAGCTCCATATCGAATAGTCTGGCGATGCGCGGCCAGATCACCTCCCACTGATAGACGTCTCCGTTGGCGATGTTGAAGACTTCATCTGCCGCCCGGTCGTCTGTCCCGGCCCATTCCATGGCGCGGGCGATCAAGCGGGCGTCTGTCGCCTCGCCAATGCGGGGGTCACCGCCGGGAAAGCGCAGCGGCATGCCATAGTCCCGCGATATCGCAGCATATGCGCCAATGGCCGCGACAACGTTCAATGGGCTGCCAATGGCGACGCCGCACACAATCTGTGGGCGCAGGATGGTCCAGGTCCAACTGGCACCCCGACGATCCCGCTCATCCGCCAACCAGTCCATCTGGTCATAGTAGAAGTTCGGCGGCATGTAGCGCGGGTCACTCTCCTTCGCTGGGATTTTGAACGGCCCCAAATGCCCGCCATAGGCCTTTGTGCCCTGCAACAGCGTGATATGCCGTAGGTCCGGCGACGCATCTGCTAGCGGGATGACAAGGTTCTGCAGCATGGTCAAATTAACGTCCGCGTGTTCCCGCGTCAGCCAGCCCTTGGCGACGTCCGGCATCTCATAAACAGCGGCGTAGGCCAGGTGCGTGACGCCTTTCAACGCGCCAAGCTTGTCTCGCGCGTCTGCTGCATCCCGCAAATCAACCGAAAGCCAGGTGGCATTGTTGTCGAAATCCGGCGGTCGGCGCGACAGGGCGATCACCTCCCAGCCGTCCAGCCGATCGAAATGTTCAAGCCCTGCCCGGCCCACGGTTCCGAGCGCGCCTGCGATAACGATGCGGTTGGTCATGCCTCAATCTCCAAATGTCCGGCCAAGCTTACGACAGGATCAGCCCATGCCAAATCATCGCCCGGAATCGCTTGCGTCTACCGGGAGCGGTTCCTACGATGCGGCTGAAACCTCACACACCAAGGACACACGAGCATGATGGACGTATCTGGCAAAAAAGCACTGGTATTCGGCGGCACTTCAGGCATTGGCCTTGCGACGGTCGAGCGGCTGGTCGCCAAAGGTGCGAATGTCATCGCCATGGGTCGCAGCCCAGAGAAAGCCTCAGACCTGCCAGCAGGCGCCACTTTCCGCCAGGTTGACGTGACGGACCGGGATGCCATGGCAGCGCTCTTCAAAGCCGAAGCGCCTTTTGACATTCTCGTCAGTGCCGCCACAGGCGGCGCACGTGCGGCTGGCCCGTTCCTGCAAATGGACCTGGACGGCTATCAAGGCTCCTTCGCCAAGCTCTGGGGCTATGCCAATGTCCTGCGCTACGGCTGCGAACACTTAACGGATAACGGCGCTGCCGTGCTCGTCAGCGGCGCCCCTGCCCGTAAGGCAAAGCCCGGCCAGGTCGCTATTTCCTCCGTCGGCGGTGCTGTTGAAGCGCTGGTGCGGGCCGTGGCACCCGAAATCGCGCCCAAGCGCCTCAACCTCATCTCCCCCGGCGTCATCGACACCCCGATGTTCGGCCCCGATGACGAAAACCGCAAGAAAATGGTTGCCGGCGCCACCGCCAAAAACCTCATCCCCCGCGCAGGCGTACCAGACGAATGCGCCCAAGCCATCATGCTCGTCATCGAGAACGAATTCATGACCGGCACCACCGTAGACGTAGACGGCGGCTGGCTGCTGAGCTGATTGACTAATTGAGTGGGTGGGAGGCGGTCTCGAATGGGGCCGCCTCCTGGCGAATTTCGGGGCGCGATTAAACAAACTCGCGAAACCGCTACCCGAAGCCATTGTGCTGATTAATGCCAAAATTTGAAACAGAATTAGCCATTCTGTTTCATGATATTCGGGTACCCTCCTAGTCATCTTTCTTGGGGGTGTCATATTTGTCGAAGTCAAATTCCTTTGGCGCTAACGAATAGGCGATATCTCGATCGATCAAGCCGTAGGGAGCCACAGTTTTGATTCGGTCACGCACGCGAAAGCGTGTAAATATCACAAGAAAAAGGCCGATCATAAATAATATAGCGCCTGGGGCAGCGTCTGTTATTTGCTTTCTGCAACTCCAAGCGCATTAAATGCCAAAGTTGTTGAAGCAACGACGCCTCCTAAGAATAGCATGCATCCGCCAAATATGCACATGCCGCCCAAAAACAATCCGCCAATTGAATAAAAGAACTTCAAGCGCATTCCATATTTGTGCAAATCATTTTCGCTGACCATATGTTCCTCCGCAACAGCTTAGCTGCAAACCGCCAGCTTAATTATCGCAGTTTAAAAATCAAACGGTGGGCCAGCGGGGAGCCCAATCAAATGCTCGCTTGAAACATTTTGGGCCAATTCTGTTTCAAATCCAAAAAATGGGCGACCGCTACAGCCGTTAATCGGCTGAAATCCTCGGTCATCAGGTATTGAGGGCAATCTGATTTGAAACAAAATAGAGCGATTGTGTTTCAAATCAGTTAGATAGCTTCATTTCTTGATTGTTGGGCGAATCCAATCAAACGCCAGAGCATTCCAATTGCCATCAACCTGAACTTCAGCGCTCTAAATCGTCAGCACCATCTTGCCGATGACCTGCCGGTCCTGGATCGCCCGTAACGCCTCAACAGCGTCTTCTAAGGCGTAGGTTTTCCAGACGCGGGGGTTGAGGCGGCCTGCCGTAACGTCTGGGAGGATGGATTGGAGGCGTTGGCGGGAATTGTCTGGGTAGCGCCAGCTGTGCTCACCAAATACAACGCCAACGACGGCGAAGTTTTTGACCAGGATCATGTTAGTTGCGACCTTGGGGATGTCGCCGCTGGCGAAGCCGATTACCAGGATGCGACCTTCCCAGCCTATGCAGCGGACGGATTGCTCGAAGGCGGACCCGCCAACGGGGTCAAACACAACGTCCGCACCCTTGCCGCCTGTCAGCGCCTTCACGGCATCCCGCAGGCTTTCGTCGCGGTAGTTGACGACATCGTCCGCGCCGTGAGCTTTGGCGATCTCCAGCTTTTCGGCGGAACTGGCAGCAGCGATCACGCGCGCCCCCAACAGCTTGCCGATCTCTATCGCCGCAATGCCGACACCGCCCGTCGCCCCCAGCACTAGCAGCGTTTCACCAGCCTGCAGCTTGCCCCGGTGAGTCAATGCGAAATGCGCCGTGCCATAGGCCACGGGGAACGCGGCTGCGGTGATGAAATCCATATCATCCGGGATAGGCGTGACGATGCCACCCGGTAGCACCGCTTCCGCCGCATAGGCACCACCGCGCCTGGCGAACGCCATCACCCGGTCACCCGGTTTCACGTGGCTGACGCTATCAGCGCATTCCAGCACCTCCCCCGCTAGCTCCAGTCCTGGGATAAACGGCAGGTCCGGCTTCACCTGATACTTGCCTTCAGACATCAGGATATCCGGGAAGTTCACGCCAGCGGCTTTCACGCCAACGCGCACCTGCCCTTCCCCAAGCTTCGGGCTCGGCGCTTCGCCAACATACAGATTATCGATGGAGCCAAGCTCCGCGATTTGAAGGGCGCGCATGGGGGAGTGCTCCTATTGGCTGGCGACCGTTATTCGGCGACTAATATTGGGCGGCAGCAGCCATGACCCGAAGGTCACGGCGCATCAGCTTGCCTGTCGCTGTCAGCGGCAAGCTATCTGTCAGAATAATGCGGGCGGGGGTTTTGTAAGCTGAAAGTAGGGTCCGGCAATGTTGGCGGAGGGTGTCGGGCGTGGGTGCTGCACCCGGCCGCGCCACAACGTAAGCCACAATAAGCTCACCTTTGACTGCATCCTCAACACCCGTCACACCGACCAGCGCTACATCAGGATGCTGCTGCATTGCCTCCTCAACTTCGACCGGGGAAACATTGATGCCGCTGCTCTTAATGATCTCCGACAGCCGCCCTGCATAGCCGAGCGATCCGTCTGCGTTCAACGCCCCAAGATCGCCCGTGCGGAAGAAGCCATCAGCCGTGAAAACATTGGCGTTGTGCTGCGCGCTATCACCTGCGTAGCCAGGTGTCAGATAGCCGGAGAATTCAATCTCACCAACTTCACCAGCGCCCAATAGCCCGCCCGTTTCCGGGTCACGAATGCGCACGGTGACGCCCGGTAGCGGCGGCCCCTGGCATTGGATGCGTTGCTCCAGCGGCCAATCATGGGGGGTGACGCAACAATTGCCGTAGCCTTCAGTGCTGCCATAAATATTACAGATATCGCTGATCCCAAGCTCCTCCGCCGTTCGTCGCACATCCTGCGGCGCGCCGATGGTGACGCCGGTGCGGAGCGTTTTCGTGCGGTCTAGCGAGAAGTCGGGTTCCGCCAAGAGCGCGCTGGTCATGGCCGGGAGCGTGTAGAAGCCGGTGCAGCCTTGGCGCTCAATAATGTCCAAAGCTTCTGCGGGCTGGAAGCGCTTCTGCAGCACCAACGTGGCACCATGGCTAAGAACGGCAGGCAGCGCGTTCACCGCACCATAGGACCAGAACAGCGGGATCGATATCAGCACCTTGTCGTCCGGCTGAATGCCCTGCCGCTCGCCGATATTGAAGGCGTTCTCAATCGCTCCGCCATGGGTCAACGGCACGCATTTCGGGCGGCTGCTGGAGCCGGAGGTGTAGAGCATCACCAGCGTATCAGCGGCGCTGGCGCTTTCTCCCGGTGGTGGCAAGGTGGCGAGCGATCCGGTTTGGTATTCCGCGAAATCTACGTCTCCCATGCCGCGCTGGCCGTCATAAACCACGACGCGCTTCAGGTCTGGGACGGTGCCGCCTGCCCGCAGCGCCTGAATGCTCTCATCGAAATTATGGTCTCCAAACCCGCGCATCGTAAACAGTGTCGAAACCCGAGCGTCCTGCAGCAGGAACTCAAGCTCTGCGGTTGTCGACCACGTGCTGAAGGGTGCCACTACAGCGCCGAGTGCGGCCGCACCAAAGAATATCTCCAGCCATTCCGGTGAATTATTGCCAAGCAGGCCAACCCGGTCGCCCCGCTTAACGCCATCCGCCATCAGCCGCGCTGCAACGCTAGACGCCCGCATCGCCAGATCGGCATAGGACAGCGTGACATTGCCGGCAATTACAGCGGGGTGCATCGGGCGGCGCCCAGCTTGCTCCAGCAGAAGTTCGAACATTGTGCGGCTGAACGGGGCTTGCATGGGGGCGGCTAAAACCTTTGGCGCGGGGCGGGTTGCTTGCGCTTTCAGTTCAACGCAAGATTCAGGATCGAAATTCTGGAAAAAAGATACGAGGCCAAGCCCAGCCTTGTCCACTCACATCGGAGCCACCCATGCCGCTTTTGGTCACTGAAGCCGCACCCCACGTCACGCTGATCACAATTGACGCCCAGGCCAAACGCAACGCCATGAGCCGGGAAATGCTGTTTGAACTGGCAGCCCTTTGGGACACGCTGGATGGTGACCCTGATTGCCGCAGCATCGTCATAACCGGTGCTGGCGACAAAGCGTTCTGTGCAGGCGCTGATATTGGCGGCGATTTGTCCGCCGGGCCAGAAGTCTCCAAGGCCGTGAATGATGCGCTGCTGAAGATCAAGCCAATCTCAAAGCCCATTATCGCAGCGGTGAACGGCGTGTGCGCAGGCGGCGGCGTGGAGCTTCTGCTTTCCACCGATATCCGCATTGCACATCCAGGTGCCCGGTTTGGGCTGCCAGAAGTGCGCTATTCGATCTATCCATTTGGTGGTGCGACGGTGAAGCTTGTCCGCCAGATCGGCTACGTGCACGCGATGGATTTGATTTTGACAGGCCGCCTGATCGAAGCAGACGAAGCCGCCCGCCTCAACCTGATCAACCGGATCGTACCTGCCGCCAGCGTGCTGGACGAGGCCATCAGCGTCGCCAAAACAATAGCAGCAAACAGCCCGCCAGCCGTGCAGGCCGTCAAGCAGCAGATCAGCAGCATGATGGCGGATGAGGCCGCATCGCGCGAACCCTTGGAGCAAATGCTTGGCGACCAAGTCCGCGCCAGTGATGCCTTCCAAGAAGGCGTTGCGGCATTTATCGAAAAAAGGACCCCGAATTATGGCTGATGCCACTCCACAGGCAGCGCCTGCCCATGAAACCGTCGGCTATGCCCTGCCAGTATGGGAAACTGCGGTCGATCAGACGCGGCAAGCCACGTATCACAAATTTGCTGGCATAGACGGGGCCATGTTCGGCGGCATGCTGGATGCCTCTGTCCTGTCGAACGACTGCTTGCATGGCGCTCGGCCGCGAGAGGCGCTTGGGGCGAAACGACTGCATGTGGGCGTTCGTGTTCGCCAGTCGGAGCCTGTGCCGCTTGGTGAGGCGCTTATGGTCCATGCGACCGTTGAGGCGCTTCGTCCTGCCAAACGTGGACGATACATCAATATCGATTTTGCCTTCACGCGCGCCGATGGGTCTGTCCCAATCCGCATTGATCACCAAAGCCTGATCCTGGACCCCGTGCCGCTCCCCGCGAACCCAACCGCGCGGCCGCCTGAGCCAGACAGCACTGCGTTTCGAACGCTCCGCACTCTTCAACTGACGCCCGAAATGGTCAGCGGCTATAGCTTTGAATTTCCGCACCTGGAAGGCCATCATGATCCCGTTGCCGCTGCCGAAATTGGGATGCGCGCGCCAATCGCCCAAGGTCTGATGGGCTTCACGCTGCTGTTCGCAGAACGCGTGAATATGGGTGCTGCTCGCCAGTTTGATGTGGAGGCCGCGTTCACACGGCCCATTTTCTGGGACGACGCACTGACCCTCCAGGCCGCTGGCGACACAGATTTCCGTGCCCTCACCCCCGCCGGTAAAGATTGCAGCAAATTGAAAATTCACGAGTGGACCGCATGACGATCAAACCCGCCTTCGACGGCATTAAAGTCGTAGACCTCACCCAAGGCCTCGCCGGCCCCTATTGCGCTATGTTGATGGCGCAGAATGGTGCTGATGTCGTCAAAGTCGAGCCACCAGAAGGTGATTGGTCCAGACGAATTGGTGTGCCTGTCGGCGCGCGAAGTGCAGCCTATCTCGCCTGCAATCGCGGCAAGCGTGCCATCACGGCTGACCTTAAATCCAGCGATGGGCTTGATATGGTGCGCAAACTGGCGGCCAAAGCGGACGTCTTCATGGAAAGCAATCGCGCAGGCGTCGCAGAGCGCCTGGGCCTCGGCTATGACGCTTTGAAGGCTGAGAACCCGGACCTCGTCTATCTCTCAATTACCGGGTTCGGCCAAGAAGGCCCCTATTCAGACCGTCCCGCAACCGATGCAGTGCTTCAGGCATTTTCCGGTCTCATGGTCTCCAACCCGGACAAGGACGGCGCGCCGAAGCGGATTGAATTTCCAGTGCCGGACTACACAACTGGCCTGATCGCTTATCAAACGCTCGTAACGGCATTGTTCGGGCGCGCGATGCATGGCGGCGGGCGGCGGTTGGATGTCAGCCTGATGCAGGCGATGTTGCTCTATCAACAACAGGGCATGATTACCCGGGAGCTTGACCCAAGCCCACCCAAAGGCAGCCCCTTACCACCGACGGGTACGTATCAGGCAGCAGACGGGTATGTGAATATCTCCATCATGCGGGAGAAATTCTATCAGGGTCTTTGTCAGGTGCTGAATCTGCCAGGCCTCGCCGCAGATGAGCGCCTGCAATCGGTTGAAGGACGCCGGGCCAATGCGGACGATATTATCGCCGCGATCCGTGTCGCTATTGCCTCGTGGAAAGTGCAGGACCTTTCAGCCGCATTCGCCAAAGCAGACGTCCCGCACGCCATCGTCAATGATTATCCCGCTGCAGCCCGTGACCCCCACGTCGCTGCTGTTGAAAGCGTTCGCTGGATTGAAGATATCCCCGGCGCACCGCCGCTGCCGTATGTGAATGTGCCTGGTGCAGCAAAGCTGGCCACGGATGACCCGCGCAGCGCGGTTCCGGACACGGATTCACACCGGGCTGAAATCTTGGCGGAATTAGAGGGTTAGCCGAGTTTCTTTGGCTTCGGCCCGCCTGTGGCCCAATCCAGCAGTTCCGCCGTGTGCACGACAGGCGCATGCACGGCGCTTTTCAGCTGGGTGAGGCAGCCAATATTGCCAGCGGCGATTACATCAGCCTGGAGCGCGTTTAGATTCCCAGCCTTCCGTTCCTTAAGCTGGTTAGCAATTTTGGGCTGCATGATGTTGTAGACGCCAGCAGATCCGCAGCAAAGATGCGGCTCACGCGGAGTCGTAACGCGGAACCCGGCATCTTCCAGCAGCGCTTTCGGCTCGTCCTTTAGCTGCTGGCCATGCTGCATGGAACAGGCGGAGTGATAGGCCACTGTCAACTGTTCAGGCGGTTTTGGGTTTTCCAGCCCAATTTCGATCATGAATTCGACAATATCTTTAGTCATCGCGGACACTTCCGCCGCTTTTTCTGCCCAAAGCGCATCATTTCGCAGCATGAACCCGTAATCCTTGACGGATGTACCGCAGCCCGACGCGTTGATGACGACAGCGTCGAGCCCCTCGCCGTCCATCTCCGCTGACCATGCGGCGATGTTCTGGCGGGCAGCCGCGTGACCGGCTTCCTCCTGGCCCATGTGATGGACCAGCGCGCCGCAACATCCTGCCCCCTTGGCGACCACCACTTCGACGCCATGGCGGTTCAGCAAACGGATCGTCGCCTCATTGATAACAGGGTCCAACGCCTGCTGCGCGCAACCTGCGAGTAGTGCCACACGCTTCTTGCGCTCGCCCGTCGTAAAGTGCGTACGTTCGCCTTCTATTGCAGAACGCGGCGGGATGGAGGCTGGCGTGAGCCGAAGCATCGCGCCGATCCGTCCAGGCACGAAACGCGCGATTGGCCGCGCGAACCACGCAGCAGCCAATGCTGCGCGGAAACGGTTCGGGTATGGCAGGATTTCGGCCAATACCCGCCGCAGCATCCGATCCATGAATGAACGCTTATAGGTTTTTTCGATATGGGAGCGGGCATGGTCAATCAGGTGCTGATAATGCACGCCAGATGGACAGGTGGTCATGCATGAAAGGCAGGACAGGCAGCGGTCCAAGTGCTTCACAACCGTCGCTGTAGCGGGGCGGCCGTTTTCCAGCATGTCTTTGATTTGGTAGATACGCCCGCGCGGACTGTCCAATTCGTCGCCAAGCAAGACATATGTCGGGCAGGTCGCTGTGCAGAAGCCGCAATGGACGCAGGTTCGCAGAATCTTTTCCGATTCGGCAACATCTGCGTCTTTCAGCTGAGCAAGCGTAAAATTCGTCTGCATGGCCGGGCTATTCCTCTAGCGCACTAGCGTTCCGCGCAAGGATGATCGAACCCGACTGGAGCGCTGAATTCAAGCACTCTTTCCGTCATGTGGGCGACAAAGCCCAACAATGACGGTGTAGCCTCAGCCCTGGCGTGCTTTGAACTTACGGACCACTTTGTTGATCACGTAGATCCGACCGCGACGGCGCACGACCTGGGACGCCTTATGGCGGTTCTTAATGGTTTTCAGCGAACGCACGACTTTCATCGGACCAAACCTCAAAATGCAAATTAGCAAAGGAAACGCGCGCCGGATCGAAACGACCAGCGCGAGGATACACGGATATAGCGAAATGCGGCCTCTATTGTCAACGGCGGAGGCGTCTTATCTCCGCCAACCGGCCTCCTATATCTCTTTCGCACGCTCTCTTAGCACGAACTTTTGGACTTTGCCGGTGGATGTTTTCGGTAATGGCCCGAACACCACATCGCGCGGGCATTTAAAGCGGGCCATGTTGGCGCGGCAGAATTCGATGATATCCGCCTCACTAGGTGCGGCAGCGCCGGGCTTTAGTTCAATGAAGGCGCAGGGTGTTTCACCCCATTTCTCATCTGGTTTCGCGACCACTGCAGCTTCTGACACTGATTTGTGGCTATAAAGCGTTTGCTCCACTTCTACGGAGGAGATGTTTTCGCCACCGGAGATGATGATGTCCTTTGAGCGATCTTTCAGCGCGACATAGCCATCTTCATGCATCACGCCAAGGTCGCCTGAATGGAACCATCCGCCAGCAAATGCGGCTTCGGTCGCACGCGGGTTCTTGAGATAGCCCTTCATGACGATATTGCCCTGCATCATCACTTCCGCAATCGTCTCACCATCACGTGGGGCGGCGGCCATGGTTTCAGGCTCCATCACATCAACATCTTCAAGCATTGGATAGCGCACACCCTGGCGCGCTTTAACGGCAGCGCGGTCTGCCGGTGGCAGGTCTGCCCAACTATCATGTGCAGCGCAGACAACTGACGGGCCAAGTGTCTCCGTCAGACCATACACATGGGTGACGTCAAACCCGGCCTCTTCCATCTTCTGCAAAGTAGATGGCGGCGGCGGTGAGGCCGCTGTCATCACCTTTACGGTGTGATTAAAGGCGCGCTTTTCGTCCTCAGGTGCATTGGCGATCATGTTCAGCACAATCGGCGCACCGCACATATGATCGACGCCATGATCGGCGATAGCGGCATAAATCGCATCAGCCCGCACTTGGCGCAGGCACACATGCGTCCCCGCCTGCATGGCGATGACCCACGGGAAGCACCAGCCATTGCAATGGAACATTGGTAGCGTCCAGAGGTAAACTGGATGGTGCGGCATTTGCCACACAAGCGCATTGGAGGCCGTGTTCAGGTAGGTCCCGCGATGGCTATAGACAACACCCTTAGGGTCCCCCGTCGTGCCAGACGTATAGTTTAGGGCAATGGCATCCCACTCATCATCTGGCGGCGTAAAGGGGAAGCTGGCATCGCCGCTTGCGATAAAGGCCTCGTAATCCATCTCGCCGATCAGGTCGCCAGCGCCGTCGTATTCCGAATCATCAACGTCGATCACGATTGGCTTCACCTTGGCGACCTTAAGCGCCTCAGCCATAACGCCCGCAAATTCCCGGTCTACGAACACAGCATCCGCTTCGCCATGGTCCAGGATGAACCCGATGATCGCCGCATCCAGGCGGGTATTGATGGTGTTGATGATTGCGCCGGTCATGGGAATACCGAAATGCATTTCCATCATTTCAGGCGTGTTGGCTGTCAGCACGGCTACCGTATCGCCCTTCCCAATGCCGCGCTTTGCCAAAGCGTCTGCCAATTTGTGGGCGCGCGTGTGGGTTTCCTTCCAGGTGAACCGTTTGGTGCCGTGGATAACCGAGACCCGGTCTGGATAGGTCCAAGCCGCCCGCTCCAAATGACCTAGCGGCGTCAAAGGCTGGAAGTTTGCGGGGTTCTTATCCAGATCGAAGTCATATGGGCTTGGCGACTTTGGCATATTGGCCTCTCGAAAGACGGTGCAAGTTTGGTCTAGGGTCCTGACCTTAGTCTATCCGGGAGGGGGCGCTATCGGTCAACGGTTTTGGCGCATGCGCCTGATGGAATATGGAAACGAGGCAGAATCTCTTGAAAATCACAGCATTTGATGCAGCGCTTGGCGCATTGGTCACTGGGTTTGATGCGGCATCCGATCATTCCGACGACAGATTTACAGCGTTGCGGACTGCTTTGGCTGAACATCTTGTACTGCTACTCCGCGACCAGAACTTGCCTGACCCGGCGCTGATGGCATTTTCAAGAGGTTTTGGTGAGCTTGATCCGCCCGGCCCCAACCCCTATGGCGCGCCGTTCCTGCCGGAATATCCAGACATCAACGTGATTTCAAATGTGGTGAAAGACGGCAAGCCAATCGGTAACTTGGGCGCTGGCGAAGCCGTATGGCATGCTGACATGACCTATATCGAGCGGCCACCGAAGACCGCCATCCTGTTTGCAATTGAGGTCCCAGAAGGCCAAGGCGATACCTGGTTCTCTAATCAATTCGCCGCCTATGAGGCACTCCCAGATGATTTGCGAACTGAGATCAAAGGCAAACGCCTCGTCCATGATGGCGCGCATAATTCAGCCGGGATTTTGCGTCGGGGGCATGTGGAGCCGAATGATCCCACAGAAACCGTAGGTGCCAGGCACCCACTCGTGCGATTGGATGAAGGCACAGGCCGCCGCGCCTTATTCCTAGGCCGCCGCCCCCATGCCTATATCGAAGGCCTGCCGCTGGCGGAAAGTGAGGCGCTGCTTAATGCGCTTTGGGCGCACGCGGCCAAACCAGAATTCACCTGGAGCCATCAATGGCGCACAGGTGATGTGCTGATCTGGAGTAATTTAGGCGTTTTGCACCGCCGCGATTCCTTTGATCCAACCGTCCGGCGCGTGATGCACCGGACGCAGATCAAAGGAGACGCAGCAATTACCGCTTAACGGCGCGGTAGATAGCCAGCAGGATCACGGCACCGCCTGTCGCGAGCAGAATGCTTGGCAGGTTGATGCCGCTAACAGCACCAAGCCCAAGCTCTTTACCGATGAAGCCACCGATCACACCGCCGACAATGCCGATCAGCATAGTGACGATAAAGCCACCAGGGTCACGGCCCGGCATAATCAGCTTCGCCAGGAAGCCTGCGATCAGGCCTACGATAATCCAAGCAATCCATCCCATGGGATGTCTCCTAATTCGCTGTTAGCAAAGTGTGCATAGAAGGCAGAACGCACTTAGTGGCGGAAAAGATCCTCAATGGAAGGCGTCTTTTTGGCCTCTTCCTTTGGCTGATCGTCTGTCTGCAAGCGTGCGCGATCTTTGGCTTCCAGCGCATCACGGTCTTCAGACGAAAGCTTGGAACGCGCTTTTTCGATAGCGCCACTGAGCTCCATATACGTGCAAAGGCCAAGATCGACTGGATGGCGCGCATGTATATTGCCGCTGTTCCAATGCGTACGATCGCGGACGGCAGCGATGGTGGTCTTGGTCGTGCCGATCAGCTTGATGATCTGCGAATCCGAAAGTTCCGTGTGGTTCCGCACAAGCCACGCAATCCCATCAGGTTTGTCCTGGCGTTTGGCAACCGGTGTATAGCGTGGGCCCTTGGTCCGCTCCGCCGCGCGCGGCACAGCGAGCTTGGACATGACGAGGCGGGCGTTCGGGTCTGCCTCACAGCGGTCAATTTCTTCCTTCGTGAGTTCGCCATTCGCAATCGGGTCACGGCCTTTAATACCTTGTCCGATATCGCCATCCGCCAGCGCCTGCACCTCAAGGGGGTGCAATTCTGAAAGTGCGCCAATTTGATCAAATGTGAGACCAGTATTATCGACCAGCCATACGGCTGTCGCTTTGGGCATCAAGGGGCCAGTCATCGCTAGGAACCTCCAAAAATATCTGTCAGATTCGAATCGCGCCTGTAGCTGCGTGGCGGAGTTTTCACCTCCGCCGCCGCACATCTTCGATCCGAATGATGTGGGATATACATTTATATGGCGCGAAACGCTGCCGAATGAAAGCTTTTTCCACGCTATCCACCGATTGCATGGGGATTCATTGGATCTCACTCGATTGCGCTCCAGCTTAAGCGGCGTAGATTGCCGCAATGAATGAAACAGCCTCCATCACCGCCCTGCCCGATCCCGCCTTCCCTGATGAAGAGTTTGGCCCCGATGCTGAATTTGGCCACGATGCTGAATTCGGCGGCGGTGGCGGCGGTGGCCCGCCTGTCCGTGAGCCCCCGGCAGATGTTGCCGTTGAAATGGCGCTGCTTGGCGCGCTGCTGGTCAACAACTCATCCTATGACAGGGTGGCGGATATTCTGGATCCGCACTGCTTTGCAGACTTAGCGCATCAACGAATATACGAAGCCATCCAACGGCTGATTGAGGCTGGACGCCAGGCGACAGCAACAACGCTCCGTCGCCAGTTCGAAAACGAGGAATCACTTAAAGACCTTGGCGGCGCGCGCTACCTGGCGGAACTTGCCGCCGGTGCTGCCAATGTGGTCGACGCTGCCGACTACGCCCGCATGATCAATGATCTGTATCTCCGCCGGCAGTTGATCGACATTGGCACAGATACAGTGAATGACGCCTACGGTGCTGACCCGGACCTTGATGCTGATGCCCTGATCGAGTCGTCTGAACAGCGGCTGTTTGATCTGGCCGTTTCTGGCATCGGTGATTCCGGATTTCAGTCCTTCGCGAGTACATTGGCTAGCGCTATTGAAATGGCGGAGTCAGCCTTCAAGCGCGAAGGCCAACTGACCGGAACGCCCACAGGCTTTAAGCGCCTGAATGAGCTGCTGGGCGGCTTGCAGCCCTCTGACCTGATTATCCTGGCTGGTCGTCCCGCGATGGGCAAAACGGCCCTTGCCACGAACATTGCCTTCAATGCAGCAAAAAGCGTCGTGCTGGATGAAGGGGAAACGGAGAAGAAACACGTCGTCGCCTTCTACTCCCTCGAAATGTCATCAGAGCAATTGGCGCTTCGTATCCTTGCTGAACAATCGGGCGTTCCATCAGACCGGGTTCGGCGTGGTCAAATTGACCAACACGACTTCGACAAAGTGTTTGAGGCGGCGGAAGACCTCTCCCGCTTGAGCCTGTTTATCGATGATACTCCAGCGATTACTGTCTCGGCGCTGCGCACACGTGCCCGGCGCCTGCTGCGGACAGAGAAACGCCTCGACCTTATTGTCGTGGACTATCTACAACTGATGCAGCCGCCGCGCTCGGCACGGTCCGACAACCGGGTCCAGGAAATTTCAGAGATCACACGTGGCCTGAAAGCCATCGCCAAGGAAATGAATGTTCCAGTGATCGCGCTTTCACAGCTCTCCCGCGCCGTCGAGCAACGCGAAGACAAGCGGCCGCAATTGGCTGATCTACGTGAATCGGGGTCAATCGAGCAGGATGCGGACGTTGTTATGTTCGTATACCGCGATGAATATTATCTCGACCGGAAAGAGCCAGCAGAGAACACAGAAGAGCACGCCCAATGGCAGGCCGAAATGGATCGTGTGCATGGCCTTGCCGAAGTCATCATTGCCAAACAGCGCCATGGGCCAACGGACAAAGTGATGCTGGCGTTCGAAGGTGCGCGCACCCGCTTCAGTGACCGCGAAGAGCATGCCAGCGATTACGCGGGCTATGAATGATTTGGCGGACACTGGCGAACCCGGCCTCCTATCAATCGATCTGGCCGCCATACAAGCAAACTGGCGGCTTCTGAACGGGCGCAACGGTGCCGCCGAAACGGGCGCTGTCGTGAAGGCTAATGCCTATGGCCTTGGGCTGGAACCCGTCGCCAAAGCGCTTTGGAATGCGGGTGCCAGACGGTTCTACGTAGCGCAATCCGGTGAGGGTGAGCGCCTGCGCCGTATTTTACCTGACGCGACAATTGTCATTCTGGCCCCAGTGTTACCCCAAGGCTTCACACGGTGCCGCGCATCCGCCTTGATCCCGTCATTGAATGGCCCGGACGCGCTGCAATTCTGGCAGGATGATGCAAAAGCGAACGGCTCTGCTCTCCCCGCAATGCTCCATATTGATAGCGGCATGACGCGTCTTGGCTTTGATGACGCTGCGTTTCCTGCTGTATTCGCTGCCCTCTCGAATGCTGAACTTGCTGCCATTGCCGAAGTCGCCAGCCATCTCGCCTGCGCGGATGAACCATCGCATCCACTAAACACGGAACAACTGGAACGCTTTCAGGCGGCAACTGCCACTGTTCCTGCAGCCATCCTCCGCAGCTTCCCGAACTCCAGTGGATTATTCCTGGATGAGGCGTTTCATGCGTTCAGCGCTCGGCCCGGTATGGCGCTCTATGGGCTGAATCCAACACCCGCACAGCCGAACCCAATGCGCCCCGTGGTCAACTTGCAAGTCCGCATATTACAGACACGCGTTTTGGGCCGAAATGAACGCGTGGGCTATGGTGCCACAGCGTCTGCCAAAGCCGGTGCGCGCATCGCGGCGATTGCAGCAGGGTATGCGGATGGGCTACATCGCTGTATCGGCGACGATGGTCGCGTATGGATCAATGGTGAAGCAGCGCCCATTCTAGGCCGCATATCCATGGATTTGATTGCGGTTGATGTCAGCCATATGCTGGAAAGCCAAGTTATTCCTGGGGGTTGGGCCGAAGTGATCGGACCGCATCAAAGTGCAGACGATCTTGCCGCAGCTGCTGGCACGATTGGCTATGAAATTCTGACAAGTCTGGGTGCCCGCTATGAGCGCCGCTATCTGCCCGCAATGCCGGAGATACCCGCTTGAACCCGCTTGCTAGCATCGGCGCCGTTGTCCTAGCGTTTTTCACGGCGACTGGACGTGTCGCGATTTTTGCCGGACGCGCGCTGTATCATGTCGTGACACCGCCCATGCATTTTCGACAGATGCTTAGGCAGTTGGTTGATGTCGGCTATTACTCGCTGCCCGTTGTGGCGCTAACAACGCTATTTAGTGGCATGGTGCTGGCGCTTCAAAGCTATACCGGGTTTGCCCGCTTTTCCGCTGAAGGCGCTGTCGCCAGTGTCGTTGTCCTGTCCATGACCCGCGAATTGGCCCCCGTGTTGGCTGGGCTAATGGTTGCGGGCCGGGTTGGTGCCGCAATGGCCGCGGAAATCGGCACCATGCGCGTTACAGAACAGATCGACGCGCTAGCTACACTCTCCACCAATCCAATGAAGTATCTGGTGGCACCGCGCATCATCGCAGGTGTGCTAACGCTGCCACTGCTGGTGCTGATTGGCGATATCATTGGCGTAATGGGCGGATACCTGGTCGGCGTATATCGGCTGGATTTCAACCCCTCCGCCTATATCCAGCAGACCTGGGCTTTCGTTGAAACGCTAGATGTCATGTCTGGTCTCGTTAAAGCCGCCGTCTTTGGATTTATCGTAACGCTGATGGGCTGCTATCATGGCTATAACAGTCGCGGCGGCGCACAGGGTGTTGGTATCGCTACGACGAACGCGGTCGTATCCTCGGCCATCCTCATCCTTGTCGCGAACTACGTGCTGACAGAAAGCTTCTTCAGCAAATGAGCAGCCAACCCAAAATTTCGTTTGAGGATGTGCATCTGGCCTTTGGCCCAAAGCAAGTGCTGCGTGGCATTGACTTAGCCGTTGATGCCGGCGAATCCCTCGTCATCATCGGTGGATCAGGCTCTGGCAAGTCTGTGCTGATCAAAACCGTGCTTGGCATTACGCGGCCTGATAAAGGTGTTGTTGCCGTTGACGGTGAGGATATCGTCGGTGCCTCCGCCCGGCTGCGCAATACCGTCAACGGCAAGATCGGCATGCTGTTCCAGGGCGGCGCATTGTTCGACAGCTTGCCCGTATGGGAGAATGTGGGCTTCGGCCTGATCCAATCCGGCGCGATGGATCGCCAGCAAGCACGGGTCAAAGCTATCGACACCCTGGCCCGGGTCGGCCTGGATGAACACGTCTCCACATTGCTGCCGGTCGAGCTTTCCGGCGGCATGCAGAAGCGCGTCGCCCTTGCGCGGGCTATTGCTGACGAGCCTGAAATCATCTTCTTCGATGAGCCCACAACCGGTCTCGATCCAATCATGAGTGACGTTATCAATAAGCTGATTGTTGAATGCGTCCGTGATCTGGGTGCCACCGCTGTCACCATTACGCACGATATGCGAAGTGCGCGCACGATCGCTGACAAAGTTGCGATGATCTACGAAGGCCAAATTATCTGGACAGGCGGCGTTAAAGACCTAGACGCGCCAGACCATGAGATGGTGGACCAGTTCGTTCATGGTCGCGCGGAAGGCCCAATCCAGATGGCCGTCCGGCGCTAGCGCGGAATGGCCAGAAGTACCAGCCAATTCGTATGTCAATCCTGCGGCAGCGTCACCCGGCGCTGGTCCGGGAAATGCGAGAACTGCAACGAATGGAACTCCATCGTTGAAGAAGCGCGGCCAGAATCCGTGCCCGTTGGCGGCAAGGCGACCGCCGCCCGCCGCAACCGCCCTGGCGCGCGCTCATTAGAACTTGAATCCCTTGCCGGCGGCGGACCGCCTGCCCCACGCACTCCTACTGGCCTAGCAGAATTTGACCGCGTATTGGGTGGTGGATTGGTGCGCGGTGGTGCCGTTCTGCTCGGCGGCGATCCTGGCATTGGCAAATCGACACTCCTGCTTCAGGCGCTTGGCGCTGTCGCCAAATCTGGCCGGGAAGTCATCTATGTCTCAGGCGAAGAAGGTGCGGACCAGATCCGCGACCGCGCAGATCGCCTGGGCCTCGCAGACGCGCCCCTGCTACTCGCCACAGCAACATCCACAGACGCCGCAGCGGCAACCATCGTCAACACGCCAAACCTGGCGTTGATCGCCATTGATTCCATCCAGACCATGTATGTGGAGGGCGTCGAGTCAGCACCAGGGTCCGTCGCCCAGGTCCGCGCATCGGCCCAATTGCTGATAGCAGCAGCCAAGCGTGCTGGTGCATCGCTTCTTCTCGTTGGCCACGTAACAAAGGACGGCGCAATCGCTGGCCCCCGTGTGCTGGAGCATATGGTCGACGCTGTATTGTACTTCGAAGGCGATACGAGCCAGCACTACCGCATCCTCCGCGCTGTTAAAAACCGTTTTGGGCCAGCGGATTCGCTTGGTGTGTTTGAGATGACGGGCCTTGGCTTGGCCGAAGTGCCAAACCCTTCCGCCCTTTTTGTTGGTGAACGCGAAGGCCGGGAGCCTGTCACAGGATCAGCCGTGTTCGCAGGTTTCCGAGGGGCCAGGCCATTGCTGGTGGAAGTCCAGGCGCTTGTTGGTGCGCCTGGACCAGCCTCGCCGCGTCGTGCTGTTGTTGGCTGGGATTCAGCCCGGCTCGCCATGACACTTGCCGTACTTGAAACCCGTGCTGGCCTGCCATTTTCCGGGCGGGATGTATTTTTGTCTGTCGCTGGCGGGCTTCGAATCGATGAGCCTGCCGCAGACCTCGCCGCCGCCGCTGCGCTTGCCTCCGCACTGCTGGAGCGACCAACGCCGAAGGACTGCGTTTTCTACGGCGAATTAGCGCTTTCCGGCGAAGTTCGCCCCGCACCCCAAGCCGACGCGCGCCTAAAGGAGGCTGAACGCTTGGGCTTCAGCCGTGCCGCTGCGCCAGGGGACACCAAGATGAAAGGCGTCAAGGTTGAGACAATCAAGCGTGTGGATGACTTAGTGACGCTTTTGGCCGCACAGCCCTTGCTTCGCGCGCCGAAACCGGCAGATTGGCCGGACGACGAGTCCTAAATCCCGCATCCTGAAATTGCGAGGCTGATATCCGAACTTTGGATGACGCCGCCCTGCTGATGGATGAGCAATCCGGGCGTTCTAAACATGTTGGATGGTGGCATTCATACTCTTGATATCATCGTAGCGGGCGTTATCGCAGCAAGCGCTATTTTGGCGTTTCTGCATGGTTTCGTGCGCGAGGTTCTGTCAATCGGCACTTGGGTCGGGTCGGGCGCTATTGCTGTCGCCGGATACCCTTATATGCGGGAGATGACAGGCTCCTACATTCCCTCGCCATTGATTGCAGACGTAGCGGCAGGCGCGCTTTTGTTCGTGGGTGCATTCCTGATCCTGTCGATTGTCGCCCGGATTATAGGGCGAGCGCTGGAAAGCGCAGAGGGATTGAGCGCGCTCAACCGATCATTTGGCCTGCTTTTCGGCCTGGCCCGTGGCGGCCTGATTGTAACCGTGGCGTATCTCGCATTCTCCTGGACAGTCCCACAACAGGACCATCCAGAATGGGTGACGGAAGCGAAAACCACGCCCCTCATTAAAGAATTCGCCACCGCAATCGAATCGATGCTGCCGCCTGAATGGCGCGCCAAAGGCCAGGACGCCGCCCAGTCCGCAAAAGATATTGCTGACACGGCAGATAACACGCGCCGCCTTTCAGCCCCGCAACCGGCGCAAAACGGTGGGCAGCAGCCTGTTGGCGGAAGTAGCTACGAAGAGCGCGAACGGAAGAGACTCGACGACCTCATCCGTAACCAGCAATAGTACCCGCCTGAACGCCGTCTGCCGGAGACCAGCCCAATGCAATCCCCCGAAGACCAGGACGCGCTTCATCAGCAATCCGAAACTTATGACGATGATCGCATGCACGAAGAATGCGCGATCTTCGGAGTATGGAACGCGACCGGTGCTGCAAAGCTAACGGGCCTTGGCCTGCATGCACTGCAGCATCGCGGCCAGGAAGCCAGCGGCATCGTCTCCTATGACCGATCCGAAGGCCGTTTCTATTCCCGTCGTGGGCGCGGACATGTGGAACGTGTGTTTGGCAATCCAGATCGCATGGAAGGCCTGAAAGGCGGCGGCGCTATTGGCCATAACCGCTACGCCACCACCGGCGAGGATATGATCGGCAACATCCAGCCAATGTTCGCGGAGTTTGAGTTTGGCGGCTTCGCCGTTGCCCATAACGGCAATCTCACCAACGCCATGTCGATCCGCAGGCGATTGGTCAGTGACGGCTCGCTATTTCAATCCACCAATGACACTGAAGTCATCATCCACCTGATTGCGCGCAGTGTGCGGAATACGCTGGTCGAGCGCGCGATTGACGCCCTACAGCAGTTGGAAGGCGCCTATTCGCTGGTCGCACTCTCCCGCAAGAAACTAATCGGCGTGCGCGATCCCATGGGTGTGCGGCCCTTGGCACTTGGCCGCCTGCCAGGTACCGACGGCAAGGAAGACGCTTGGGTACTGTCCTCAGAAAGCTGCGGCTTCGACATGATCGGTGCCAAGTTTGAGCGCGAGATTGAACCCGGTGAGATGGTCGTGATTGACGACCAAGGCATCGAGAGCTTTAGGCCCTTCCCACAAGCCCGTCCGCGCCCCTGCATTTTCGAACACATCTATTTCGCACGGCCCGACAGCGTGATCGGCGGGCGGTCTGTCTATGAGTCCCGTAAAAGCATTGGCCGTGAGCTGGCCCGGGAATCCCATCCATCCAGCGGTATCGACGTTGTTGTGCCTGTACCCGATTCTGGTGTTCCTGCCGCCCTTGGTTATGCCAATGAGGCGGGTGTTCCGTTCGAGCTTGGCATTGTCCGTAGTCACTATGTTGGGCGAACGTTTATTCAGCCGAACCAATCAATCCGTGATCTATCTGTAAGAATGAAGCACAGCGCCAATGCCGAAGTATTGCGCGGCAAAAAGGTGGTTCTGGTGGATGATTCCATCGTACGCGGCACCACATCCGCTAAGATTGTCGACATGGTCCGCCGGGCCGGAGCAGCCGAAGTGCATATGCGCATTTCCAGCCCGCCAACCGTCAATCCCTGTTTCTACGGCATTGATACGCCGGACACGAAAGAGCTGATCGCCGCCAATTACACTGTCGCCGAAATTGCAGAAAAGATCGGCGCAGATAGCTTGGCCTATGTCTCAACAGACGGCCTCTACCGCGCCATGGGCGAAGAACAGGGCCGCATCAATGACCGCCCACAATATTGCGACGCTTGCTTCACCGGCGCATATCCCAATCGCTTGGTTGATAAGGATGCCGGGCTTGTTGGCGCGCTTTCTGGCCGTCCAATTGAGCAGGCCGCAGAATGAACGATAACCCCAGGCTGCAAGGCCGCATCGCCCTCATTGCCGGCGCATCACGCGGCCTTGGCGCTGCTGCTGCCGAAGCGCTCGCTGCAGAGGGTGCCCATGTCATCCTCGTCGCCCGCACCCAAGGCGCGCTTGAGGCATTGCATGATCGGATCGTCAGCGCAGGCGGCAAAGCCACTATAGCACCCGTTGATCTGACAGACGGCGACGCATCGGACCGCTTGGCGCTTGGAATTGCTGATAGATTTCAGCGCCTGGATATTCTAGTGCAAACGGCGGCGATCCTGGGCGTGCTCTCCCCCATCGCCCATGTCCCGCCTGAAACCTTTGAGAAAACACTCGCCGCTAATGTCACGGCCCACTGGCGTTTGATCCGCAATTTTGACGCGCTGTTAAAGCGCTCAACCGGCGGCCGTGCCATCATCGCAACATCAGGTGCCGCAGCCGGTGGTCTGGCGTATTGGGCACCATACGCCGCCAGCAAAGCTGCACTCGAAGCCATGGTCTCCTGTTGGGCAGAGGAAGTCAGGCACACCAATGTTCGCGTCAATTTGATTGACCCTGGCGTCATGGCCACAGGCCTCCGCGCCGAAGCCTTCCCCGGCGAAGACCCGGCGACACTCCGCAAACCAGAAGCCATCGCCCCAATGATCGTAGACCTGGCGCTGCCAGAACTCGAGTTGCACGGGCAGGTTATGCGGGCGGGCTAATCATCTTTAGCGCCATCAGGCACCCCAAATACATTTGCCATACTCACCTCCCCCGATCCGCGACGGAGGGGTTGTTGTTGGGTTGGTGCAGGTGCCCAGCCGGTTAGGAAGATGATTTCGAAGGGAATGTTGATGCGGCCGTCAGGGCCAGCGGCTTTCTCTTGTAGCAGCTGCAACGCGCGCATCAGGACTGCGCGGCGGAGGGGACGGCGGCTGCGTTCATGCAGAATGTTCGTTTCTGCCATGCCACGCAGGTCTTGCAGCAGCTTGAACGGATTGGCGTAGGACACTGTAATCGTTTCCGTATCCGCCACGGGCAGTGCGAACCCAGCGCGTTGCAACAGGCCCGCCGCATCGCGGATATCAATCGTCGGCGCGATATGGGGGGATACTGGCGCATCCAACGCCGCCTCAGCCTCCAAGAACGCAAGCCGGAGCGGATTTAGTGTTTCAGGCCCGAAGATGGCACCGAGGAACAGACCGTCTGGACGCAAGGCACGGCGGATTTGCACAAGCGCGCCCGGCAGATCATTGACCTGGTGCAGTTCATTGGCTGCGAACACGCAGTCCAACGCGCCATTGGTGAATGGCAGTGTCTCGAATGACAGCACCGCGCGCGGCCCTGTATCGCGAAGTAGGCTCGTCGCAGCGTCCGCCTCAATCAGTGTTTCAATGCCGCCCCTACCCTTCAGCACATCCGCTGAGACACCGCCCCGCCCGTTGGTGGCCAAGGTGACGGGGAAACGGGCTGTCAGGTCATCCAGCCGCTCAGCCATGCGCTCCGCGATCTCCCGATGCAGGAAGCGCGCGTTCTCATAGTCCGGCAGGGCGCGGAGGCGCCTGGTGCGGATAAGGGTTGGGTCGAAGATCAAGGGCGATTGGGGCATGGGGCGCAGTCTGGCGAAGCCTTGCTTGAGCGGCGGGGCGCGCGGGCTTAAAGTCTTATCCTATATCTATAGATCATTCCCCTGAGAGGCGAGCCCAAGCGCATGTCAAAAACTATCACTGCTAAAGCCCTGCATGACCTGATCCAGGCCAATGCCAGCGAATACGCCGTTGTCGACGTTCGCGGCGAGCGCGCATTCTCTGACGGTCACTTGATGCACGCGATCTCCGTGCCGCTTGGTCGGTTGGAAGTGATGATCGGCGATCTGGCACCACGCCTCGCAACGCCAATCATCCTGACTGACGTTGACGGCTCCATGGCCACCCGCGCCGCCGAACGGCTTGAGGGCGTTGGCTATACAGATGTCTCAGTACTCGAAAGCGGCACCGAAGGTTGGCGCGAGGCAGGCTATGAGGTCTACGGCGGTTTCAACGTGCCTTCGAAAGCATTTGGTGAATTCGTTGAGCATCACTTCGACACACCATCCGTTTCCGCTGAAGAATTGAAAGCGATGATGGATGGTGGCGAGAAGATGGTCGTGCTCGATAGCCGGCCCATGGATGAATACAACACCATGAATATCCCAACCGGCGTTTGCTGCCCTGGTGGCGAGCTGGTTTATCGGTTGGGCGAAATTGTGCCTGACGCCGATACCACCGTCGTTGTGAATTGCGCCGGGCGGACACGCAGCATCATTGGCGCGCAGTCCCTGATCAATGCAGGCGTGAAGAACAAAGTTGTAGCCCTGCGCAATGGCACCATGGGCTGGCACCTATCAGGGTTCCAGTTGGAGCATGGCAACACCCATGCGGCCCCGCAGGAACTCTCCGGCCAAGCCATCGACGCCGCGAAGGCCCGCGTGGCAGAGGTCGCCAAGCGGTTTGAGGTTGGGCAGGTCGATCTGGATACGGCGAAAGCCTGGCTTGCAGATGATAGCCGCACCACCTTCCTGCTAGATGTCCGTCACCCACATGAATATGAGGCAGGCCACCTGCCGGGCTCTATCTCCTCCCCCGGCGGTCAATTGGTGCAGGCGACGGATCGCTATGCGGGCGTGCGTGGCGCAAGGCTGGTGCTGGTCGACGACGCCAATCTCGTCCGCGCCACTATGACTGCCCATTGGCTGACCCAGATGCACTGGGACGTGCATGTGCTGGCGGGCGGGCTGCCTGCCAGCGGCCTAGAAGTCGGCAAACAGCCAGTCCATCCGCTTGGTATGCCAACAGATATAGAAGGTCTCTCAGCTGCAGCCGCGAAGGCGAAGTTGGATGCGGGCTGGGTTGCGGTAGATGTCGCGACGAGCCGGGACTACCGCAAGGGCCACATCCCAGGTGCCTGGTGGGCAACCCGCGCGCGTTTGGAAACGGCGGCAGCCAACTTGCCAGATGCGCCGGGATACCTCGCTACATCTGAAGATGGCTTGGTCGCAAAATACGCGGCGGCAGAACTCGCTAAGCTCACCGGCAAACCAACGGCTTCACTTGAGGGTGGTGCTAAGGCCTGGGCAGACGCCGGGATGCCGCTTGAACAAGGGGAAACCCAGCTGGCAGATGAGGCAGATGATGTCTGGCTCAAGCCTTATGAGCGCAAAGGCGTTGTAGAGGACTTCATGAAGGAATACCTGACCTGGGAAATTGACCTGATTAAGCAGGTCGAGCGGGATGATCTCGTATCCTTCCGCGCATTCTAGAACCGCTTCGCACTCCTGCCCGGCGCGGGCTTGATCTGCTGATCCCGCCCCGTTGTCTCTCTTGCGGTCGAGAGACGACGGAGGCGCAGGGTGTTTGTCCCGAATGCTGGCGTGAGCTAGCCTTCGTGGCAGCACCGGTCTGCCGGGTCTGTGGGTTTGGGCTGCAAGCAGAAGGCGCTGGCGAAGGGCCGGATGGGGATACATGCGGTGCCTGTATGGTCAGTCCGCCCCGCTTTGACCGCGCCCGCGCCATGCTCGCCTATGATGACGCAAGCCGCCCATCATCATCGCCTATAAGCGTGCCAGCCGGTTGGAGGCGACACCTTTGCTGACCCGGTGGCTACTGGCTGCGGGTCGGGATTTGATCGCAGACGCAGACTTGATCGCACCAACGCCGCTGCATTGGCGACGGTTGCTCGGGCGGCGTTATAATCAATCCGCCGAACTGGCTCGGCGCATGGCTGGATCTGAGACTATTTCCTATGCGCCAGATCTACTGCACCGAACACGGGCGACCCGCAGCCAGGGCGGGCTTAGCCCTGCTGGCCGCAAGCGCAATTTGACCGGTGCATTCAAGCTGAACGAACGCTGGCGGGATCGGATTACCGGCAAGCGCGTACTGCTGATCGATGACGTGTTTACAACAGGGGCCACCGTCGAACGCTGCGCCGCCGTGCTGAAGCGCGGCGGTGCCAGCGCTGTGGACGTCGTGACCATTGCCAGGGTTGAACGGCCAAGGCCGGTTTAGGATCAGGAGCCTAGCGCGCCTTCCGCTCCGCAACCCAGCGCACCCAATTGCCATAGAATGCCTGCGCGTTTGCTCGCCAGGTCTGTGGCGGCGGGTTGGCGGGATCATCATCCGGGAAATAGTTGATCGGCGGGGCTATCGGGCCGCCCTTCTCCAAGTCCCGCTGATATTCGATCGCCAGTGTTTCAGCGTCATATTCAAAGTGATTGAGCACGTGGAGGTGGCCAAGCCGCTCATCAGCAAGCGCACCGATGCCAGACCCTTCAGACACCAGCAAAGGCTTCAGGTGCGGCAGCGCTTTCAGATCCTCGGCACGGGTTTCTGTCCAACGCGACACGGGCATCATCGGCCCATCATCCAAACATTGCAGGAATGGCGAGGCCGTATCCGTCAGATGATGCTGGAAGATGCCAAATCGCTTCGCTTCAAGCTGATGTTTCGGCACACCATAATACCGATAAAGTGCAGCCTGCGCGCCCCAGCAGAGGCTAAGCAGCGGAATGCCCGCGCCGTCGTTCGCGTCCCGGGTCCAATCCAGAACTTCCGTCATCTCATTCCAGTAATTTACAGCCTCGAACGGCAAAGTCTCAATGGGCGCACCGGTGATGATGACCGCATCGAAGGATGACAATTTCACATCGCGCCAGCGCCGATAGAACCTATCTAGGTGACCCGGCGGGGCATTCTTGCCCGCGTAGTTTTCGGGTGCTGCCAGCGTGATTGAGACATGAACAGATGCGCGGCCAAGCATGCGCGCCAACTGTAGTTCTGTTTCGAGCTTCTTCGGCATCAAATTGAAGATGACGATATTCAGGGCGTCTGCTGCAGCCGGATCATGAGCATCCAACAACGGCACGCCTTCGGCGGCCAGTGCAGCCCGCGCCGGTAGGTCCGGCGGCAAAATAACAGCCATCGCCTTAACCCCTCCGTGCGCTAGCGAGACTGGGCGCGCGGCCTTCACGCTTGGCGCAGGCCGCCAGGTATCGCTCAAGCGTTTCCGCGCCGTGGGGATTATCATTAACCTCCCGTGCGAGGGCACCGTGCAGAACCTCCAGGAACTCGTCTGCGGTGGGTGTTCGGTTAGCATTTGGCCCGAACAGGTCAGCCGCCTCAACGCTAACGCCAAACCGTTCCGCCATATCGCGATAGCGCGGTTTGCGGAATTCCATTAGTTCCGGAAATAGCGGTCGCGCGAAGTCGATCATATCGACGCCGGCACCATCATCCGGCTGATTTTCAAGTCTAGGGCCAATGAATAGCGGATTATAAAATAACGGTTTTGGGTGGCTGCGCGCGCGCTCCTTAAGCGCTTCCTCCGTATCGGCATCGCCCCGAATATACAGTAAGAGCGAAGTGTCGATCAGCGGGCGGATCACCGGATCATCCGGGTCCTTTGGTTCTGCAATCTCGCAGAGCGAGCCGCTCGCGTCGTTGATGAAATTGCGGCAGGCGTAGATTGACCAGGACTTTGCGATGAAATGCGGCACATCCTGCATCGAAAGCACTTCGGCTTGGCGATAGAGTTCCTGCCGCTCCAGAAAGTCGGCCTTGTTCAGACCGCCTGTCGCCGGGTCGCCATACATTCCAAGGAACGTCGAGACCGGTTCCAAGTTATCAACGGAGATATTGTGCGCGATGAAAATCGAGTCTGAGCGCAGCAGATCCGCCACAAACTGATCGCCCATGGTCATGATTTTGAACTTGATATTGTCCAGGATCGGTTCGGCCAAATACCGCGTGCCAATGCGATAATCGGCGGAATAATGGTACCAATTGGCTTCTTCCTGGAGCGCCTTAGATAGCGTCGTTTTACCAACGCCAGACATGCCCAGCAGCGAAATGGCGTGCGGCAGCGCGCGGAAGGCTTCAAGATTGATCATAAGCTAGGGCCTTTCACCGAGGGTATAACCCGGCCAAAATCCAACAGGGCCGCGGATGATAGGGCCGCAGCGGCGCATTGCAAGCGTTAGGCCCCTGACCCGAGTGTCAGGACCCAAGAGCAACAGCATGCGGCAACACTTCTGTTGGCTTTCCGGGTCCGTACCGCTAATTTCCGGCGCTCACTCCAGATCAACCGCCGGATAGTCATGCCAGATCCTGCCCTTTCAATCACTTACATCTGCCAGTCTGAAGCGGATACCGCCGCCTTGGCCGCCAACTTGGCACGCGTTGCGGCACCGGGTGACCTGGTGGTGCTAGAAGGCGCTTTAGCGGCAGGAAAAACGCATTTTATCAAATATATGTGCGGCGTACTTCAGATTGAAGATACAGTAACAAGCCCGACATTTACCCTAGCACATTTCTATGCTGGCCCCATCATGCCAGTTCTACATGTTGACGCTTACCGCATTGAAACGGCAAAAGAATTTTCAGACCTAACGCTGCATGACTTTTTCGACGACCATCTGACGGCAATTGAGTGGGGCGCTAAGTTCCAAGATGTCCTGCCGCCTGCCCTGCACATCCAAATCGATCCGATAGACGGCGATGACAATGCGCGCCGGATCACCCTCGCCAGCGCTGCACCGTCTTGGGTTGCGCGGGCTGATGTGCTGCGCACCGCCTCAGAAAGCCTCATCCCATGCGACTGACGCTTTGTATCCACACCTCCGCCAAATCGCCTTGGCTGTACCTGCTGAAGGACAGCATCCCGATTGCCGAAGCCATGGACGATAATCGCGATCCCACGACTGGCCCCACGCTCGGCCAAATGGCTGTAGGCATGTTGCAAGGCGCTGACGCCGTTATTGGCGACCTGACCGATATTCTCGTGGATATCGGGCCAGGACGCCTGAGCGCCGTCCGTGCGGGTGTCTCCTTTGCGAATGCGCTGAGCTTCGGGTTGAACATTCCACTGGCACCGGTCAACGCAAGCGGAACACTCGGCCTGCAGGCGTCTATGGCGACCGGCCTGCCTGCGCTGGTCATTCACAAATCCGCCGCCGGCGCGGCTTATGTCGGGCGTTACCAGGATGGCAGGCTCCAGTCTCTCCGATATGGTCCTTTATCCGAGACCGTGGCTCAGTCTGCTGAAGGCCTCACCGAGGCTGCCTTGATAGGCCCGGAAGCCGATGTATCCGGCCTTACATTCAGCGATGGCGGCCCGGATATCATCACCGCCGCGACGTTTGCTGCTGTGCTGGCGGCTGGTCCTGCCTTCACATCCGACCCCATTCAACCGATTACTGAACAATCGGAGATTATTGATGGCTGAGCGCGACCCTAAAGCCGCTGCGAGCGCCCTCCTGGCCGGTGGCGTTGCGTTGTTGCCGACAGACACCGTCTACGGCCTCGTAGCACACCCGGAGCAGCCGTTAGCCGCCCGCCGGATATTCCAGTTGAAGCGCCGGCCAGATGCGCTCCGCCTACAGGTGCTTGCTGGATCATTGGCTGACCTGGGGCGGATCGGCGCTCGATTGCCGCCCGCCGCAGAAGCCTTGCTGAGCAATGATGCGATCAAAGGCGGCATTACGTTCATCTTTGCCCTTGATCCCGCGCTCCGCCCTGAATGGCTGGAAGACCGTGATGAGGTTGGCGTGCGGTTTCCGGCAGACACTTTCATCCAAAACGTCATCAGCGAAACCGGCCCATTGTACGCGACCAGCGCCAATGCCCACGGCAAGCCACCCGGCAAGACCGTGGCAGACATCCTGGCAGACCTGGATGGCGCACCGGATTACGTGGCGGATGGCGGCAGGCTCGTTGGCGTGAACTCCACCGTTGTCAATTTCAATGCAGACCCGCCGCGCGTCGAACGCTGGGGGGCTGTTGATGATCTCACCGCATACGGGCTTGGCCATGCATGAACCAAACTCACTGATCCTTGGTATCGAGTCATCCTGCGACGACACCGCCGTGGCCTTAGTGGCCAGGGATGGATCCGTTGCGGCGGCCCTAACCCAGAGCCAGGCTGAAATCCACGCCCAATATGGCGGCGTATACCCGGAACTCGCCAGCCGGGCCCATGCCGCCGAAATCATCCCAACGATCCGCCAAACGCTGGCACAGATTGATGCGGCACCAGAACATATCCGCGCCATTGCCGTCACCCGCGGCCCTGGGCTGATCGGGCCGCTGCTTGTTGGCCTGAACGCGGCGGAGGGCTTAGGACTTGGATGGTCAAAACCTGTGGTCGGCGTCAATCACTTACGCGGTCATCTGCGCAGCGCAGAATTAGATGGCGGCAAGATTACCTACCCTGCCGTTGTCCTGCTGGCCTCCGGTGGTCATACGCTGATGGCCTATATGGCGGACGCCAAGTCTGTCGAAATTCTGGGCGGCACCCGGGATGATTCCGTTGGCGAGGCCTATGACAAGGTCGCCCGCATGTTGGGCCTTGGATATCCGGGCGGTCCCGCTGTCGATAAGCTGGCGAAAACCGGCGCGCCAGACATTACATTCCCACGGCCCATGATCCGGGAAGGTTTGGAGTTTTCGTTCTCAGGCCTCAAATCCGCTGTCGCGCGATTGGTTGAACGCGAGCCGGACGTGGACAAACCGACAGTCGCCGCATCCTTCGTCGCTGCGGCAATGGACGTGCTGGCCGCCAAATGCGCCCGCGCCCTGGCAGAGCGGGAGGCGGCGTCACTCGTTGTGGTTGGTGGCGTATCCGCTAGTCCACAACTCCGCGAACGGACGGCGGAAGTGTGTGCTGCGGCTGGCGTTGATCTGGCGCTGCCGTCTCTCAAATGGTCCACCGACAATGGGGCGATGATTGCGCTGGCGGGCTGGGATTATCTGGATATGGGCCTTGTCCCGCACCTGAAGCCAGCGACACGGCTTTCCATCGAACAGTTTTGAGCGCTATCGTTCGTGCTGGCTTTAGCAGGAGCGATGATATGAGCGATCAACGACGTAACAGCGAAATCACAGTGAAGCCGCTTGGATATGCGCTTGGCGCAGAAGTCCTGGGCGTCGATACATCCGCACCTCCAGCGCCAGATACAGTCAACGCCGTCAATGCGCTTTGGCATGAGCATCACGTGATCGCATTTCGGGGCGAGCGGCTTGAAGCGCAGGATATTACCGCATTTGCCGGCGCATTCGGCCCGCTGGATGATCATGCGTCCACACCCTTCTATCGGCACCAAGACTTCCCTGAATTGCTACAGGTGACCAATCGTGAAATAGGCGGCAAGCCTTCAGAGACCCGCACTACGGGCCGGAACTGGCATTCTGACTATGCCTATACGAGCCATCCAGCAGCCGCGTCCATGCTCTACTGTGATACACGCCCGCCCGTCGGCGGCGATACGATGTTCGCCAATATGGTCCGCGCCTACGATACGTTATCGCCGAAAATGCGGGAGATCGTGGATGGGCTGGACGCTGTCTACGATATTTCATTGACCGCAGGCTTTGGCCAACGCGACCCGAAGCAAACAGCGGAAACCCGCCGCCTGAACCCGCCGATTGCCCACCCAGCCGTTCGCACCCACCCGGATAGCGGCAAGCGTGCGCTTTATGTGAGCGAACGCGTGTCCCATTTCCACGGCATGACCATTGCGGAGAGCAAGCCGCTGATAGACTTCCTCTGCGCCCACGCGACCCGGCCAGACAATGTCTACCGGCATCAATGGGCGGAGGGTGACCTGGTCTGCTGGGACAATCGCACCACCATGCATTTGGCCCTTGCTGATTTCGACCAAACCCAGCCCCGCCACATGCTGCGCGCGACGCTGCTCGGCGGGCAATCTGGGTTCATCGTCGAGTAAAACGCGTTCGATAGAAAACGGGCGCTCCCCTGCCCCTCTGACACTGGCCTGTCGCCAAGTCCCTTGAGGCAGAAAAGCGCCCGCAGAAGCAAGCGTCGATGCATGAAGACTTTAGGCCGCCTGCATCATGTTGCGCAGGACGTATGGCAGGATGCCGCCGTTCTTGTAGTAGGCGACTTCATCTTCCGTATCGATGCGGCAGAGCAGCGTTATCTGCTCCGAAGAACCATCCGCACGATGGATGGTGCAAGGCACGTCCATACGCGGCGTGATGCCGCCAGCGATGCCTGTGATGTCAAAGGTTTCCGTACCATCCAGCTTCAAGGTATTACGGCTCTGGCCATCTTTGAATTCCAGTGGCAGGACGCCCATGCCGACAAGGTTGGAGCGGTGAATACGCTCAAAGCTCTCAACAATCACGGCTGACACGCCAAGTAAGTTCGTGCCCTTAGCTGCCCAGTCACGACTGGAGCCCGTGCCATATTCCTTACCGCCGATAATGACCAATGACGTACCTTCTTCACGGTAACGCTCGGCCGCATCAAAGATCGGCATGATATCGCCGCTCGGCTGATGCTTGGTCACACCACCTTCTGTGCCCGGTGCCATCTCGTTCTTGATACGAATGTTGCCGAACGTGCCGCGCATCATCACTTGGTGATTGCCGCGCCGCGCGCCGTAGGAGTTGAAATCGACCGGGCGGACCTGACGTTCCAGCAGATATTCGCCAGCCGGACTATCCCGCTTGATCGAACTTGCGGGGCTGATGTGATCCGTCGTGATGCTGTCACCCAGCTTTGCCAATGAACGCGCGCCGTGAATATCCGCGAAATCAGCGACTTCCATGGTCATGCCTTCAAAGTAAGGCGGGTTCTGGACATAGGTCGAACCATCAGACCAATCATAGGTCTCACCGCCGGAGACGTGGATCTTCTGCCACTGCTCTGGGCCAAGGAACACATTGGAATAGCGGTCCTTGAACATCTGCGGCGTGAGGGAGCTTTCCAGCACGTCGGAGACTTCAGCTGGCGTCGGCCAAATGTCCTTCATGTAAATATCATTGCCATCTGCATCCTGCCCCAGCGGATCATTCAGCAGGTCCGCCTTCATGGAACCAGCGAGTGCGTAGGCAATAACCAGTGGCGGGGAAGCCAGGTAATTGGCCCGAACCTGCGGATGAACGCGGCCCTCAAAGTTGCGATTGGAGGAGACCACCGCGCCGACCAGAAGGTCGCCCTGGTCAATCGCGTCCGCAATGCCTGGTTCAAAGGGACCGGAGTTGCCGATACAGGTCGTGCAACCAAACGCCACAATGTTGAAGCCGAGATCATCCAGATGATCCTGCAGGCCAGCGACCTCCAAATAGTCCTGCACGACCTGGGAGCCTGGCGCGAAGGAAGTCTTCACCCATGGCTTCGGCTTCAGGCCAAGCGCGTTGGCCTTCTTGGCCAAGAGGCCTGCCGTAATCAGCAGCGGCGGGTTTGAGGTGTTAGTGCAGCTTGTGATCGCCGCCAGGGTTACATGGCCCGGCTCAATCGAATAGTCCGCCCCAGCAACAGCAGTCGTCGTGCCGCCGCCAAGGTCAGCTTCAGTTTTAACGAAGGCTTTAGCTGCATCGGACAACAGAACACGATCCTGCGGACGCTTCGGGCCAGCAAGTGCTGGCATAACGGAGCCCATGTCGAGTTCTAGCGTATCGGTGAAGACCGGGTCCGCAGCGCCCTTCTCGCGCCACATGCCTTGTGCTTTAGCATAAGCCTCAACGAGCGCAATGCGATCTTCGTCACGGCCTGTGAACTTCAAATACCGGATTGTCTCCCCGTCGATTGGGAAGAACCCACAGGTGGCACCAAATTCTGGGGTCATATTGGCGATTGTTGCGCGGTCAGGCAGGGGCAGTTCGTCCAGGCCATCGCCGTAGAATTCTACAAATTTTCCAACAACGCCCTTCTGGCGCAGCATTTCAACAACCCGCAACACAAGGTCCGTTGCGGTCGAGCCTTCCTTGAGCTTACCCGTCAGCTTGAAGCCAACAACTTCCGGGATCAGCATGGAAACGGGCTGGCCAAGCATGGCAGCCTCAGCCTCAATACCGCCAACACCCCAGCCAAGAACGGCCAGGCCATTGATCATGGTCGTGTGGCTATCTGTGCCCACAAGCGTATCTGGATAAGCGACGGTCTTGCCATCGACTTCATCCGTCCAAACAACCTGGGCCAAATATTCCGTGTTCACCTGATGACAAATGCCGGTGCCAGGCGGCACAACGCGGAAATTGCGGAACGCCGCGGAACCCCAGCGAAGAAATTCATACCGCTCCTGGTTACGCTCGAACTCAAGCTCAACGTTCTTGTCGAACGAGGCTTCCGTGCCGGCGGAATCCACCATGACTGAGTGATCAATGACCAGATCAACCGGGGAGAGCGGGTTTATCTTCTGCGGATCGCCGCCGAGCTTCACGATGGCGTCGCGCATGGCCGCCAGATCGACAACAGCGGGAACGCCCGTGAAATCCTGCATCAGCACGCGGGCTGGGCGATACGCGATTTCGTGGGGCGCGCGGCGGTTATCAAGCCACGTCTTGAATTGCTTGACGTCCTCGACCTTCACACTGCGGCCATCTTCATAGCGCAGCATGTTTTCCAGCAGCACTTTCAAGCAATACGGCAAACGCGTGACATCGCCAATGGCGCTGGCCGCCGCGGGAATGCTGAAATAGTCGTATGACTTGCCTGCAGCATTCAGGCTACGGCGCGTTTTAAGCGTGTCTTGACCGACGGTCGGCATGGCGGATTTTCTCCCACTGGGCGATAAGGATGGCGCGCATTCTATATTGAAACTAGCGCGCTATTGGCCAGCGTCCACACACCAGCCGAAGCACTGTCATTTCCTACAACGATTCCCTCAACCTTAGAAGTATGATGCCTTGGAACTATGGCCGAGAGCGCTATCTTAAAGCCCATGATGATTGATGGAGAATGAGCAATGGCTGAAAATCCAGCACCCGGATTCCAGAAAAAGCCGGATCACGAAGTGACGCTCACGCCCTTCACCGGAAATGTTCAGGTGAGGCTGGGTGACGCCGTAATCGCGGAGAGCGCTCAGGCGATCAAAGTGACGGAATCCAACCACGGTGACTGCTTCTACATTCCACGCGCTGACGTTGCGATGGATCAGGCGACGAAGACGGAAACCTCCTCCTATTGCCCATTCAAAGGCCACGCCAGCTATTACAGCTTTGGGGCCGCGACGGATGCTGCTTGGTCCTATGAAGCGCCCTATGACGAATGCGCTGGCCTCAAAGACTATCTGGCATTCTATCCCAACCGCGTGAGCGATATCCGGGCGGGCTGAGCAGGGCTTCTGGCAGAGGCTGCACTGTGTCGCTCAAACACGCGTTTGGCTTGCTAGATCGCGCGCCAGAACGCTCGATCTGGTTTGTCGCTGAAACTGATGCAGATGTGGCGGCGGCGCACCGGCTAGCAACCGACATTGGTGACAAGCACGGGCGATTGGCGCTTTACATCAGCGGGCCAGAAGCGCCCACGCCGCTTACGTTGCAGCCACGGCCGATCCGGCTAAGACTTGCGTTGAAACTTGCGCTATCGCAGCTGAGGTGCCGGGCCGTGGTGCTGCCCGCGAGGCCATCAAGGTTCAGCATCGCGCTTGCGGCAGCGGCGGCGGCCAAGGGTCTGTCCGTTCTATTTTTGCCGCGAATAAATATTGATTTCATCATATTTATCAGTAAATTGCCGCATCTTCTTCGTGAAAACCCTCGCAGTAAAACAGTTAATCCTTGGTCTGAAGCTATCGCCAAACGGATCAACCCGCCGATTGCATCCCTGGATGCATTGCAGACGGCGCTCAACAGTCCAAAGACCGTTCTCTGCTTAGGCAGCGGCCCCTCCTCGAACGACGGCGCAGCCGTCGCTGCCGCAGAAACAGCGGACGTGATATTCCGTGTCAAGCATCGCTGGCTGAAGGAAGGGCGTATCCGCCGTGCAGATGTCGTATTCAGCGGCACGGTTGAGAGGACGCGGCAGGTGCCGAACGCTATCCTGCTGTCACCAGATACGACCACAGCCTATCGCGTCGCGTGGTCCGCTTTGCTGCGTGGGCGGCGCATCCGCTACGGCATTGTTGAGGCGCTGGCACCCGGCTTCCATGCCCGCGATAAATCCGGTGCGCGCATGACCAATGGCGCCGCGATGCTTGCCCTCGCCGTCGCAATGAAACCGGAGCGGCTGATCATCGCTGGCATCGATCTCTACAGCCATCCATCGGGCGCCTATCCGGGCACGCCAGAGACGGCCAACGCCTACGCGCCAGCCCATGACCGGGAGCTTGAGCGCACGCACACCCTGGCGATGCTGCAGCGGCAGATCACGCAATCCGGCCCGCAATCCCTAACCGTAATTGGGCCGCTGCATGATATTGCGATCCAGTCCGGCATCGCCCTTAATGCTGGCGGAAACGGCAATTCGGAGACCGCCCCATGAGCATCGTCACCTTTGGCAGCGTCACCTGGGATGTCGCAGCCGTCGCCAGCCGCTTGCCAAAACCCGGCGAGACCTTGCTTGGCAGCGGTTACGCCCAAGGCCTTGGCGGCAAAGGGGCGAATCAGGCGGCGGCAGCAGCACGGCTTGGGGCGGGCTCACACTTCTTTGGGCGGATCGGCCAAGACCCATTCGGCAAAAGCGTGAAATCCGCGTTCGGCGCATTCGGCCTTGATCCATCAGGCCTTGCTGAGGACCCAGAGGCCGCGACAGCCCTCGGCGTGATCCTGATCGGCCAGGATGGTGAGAACGCGATCATCCAAGCGCCCGGCGCCAACCGCACCGTCAGCGCCGCAGATGTCACCCGCGCCCTCCCCGCCATCGCCAAGGCCAAAGCCGTATTGCTGCAGCTAGAAGTCCCGCTGGAAGCCACATTGGCGGCGGCCCGTGCGGCGCGGCAAGCAGGTGCCTGGGTCATCCTGGACCCAGCGCCGGCCCCGCAAGACAGCCTGCCCGGCTCCATCTTCATGGCCATGGATATCCTGACACCGAATGAGATCGAGGCCGAAACCTATGCCGGGTTCCGCCCCATGGACGCTGAAAGCGGCCAAGCCGCCGCCCAACGGCTGGTGGACCTAGGTGCGCCCACCGCCATCGTCACCATGGGTGCCGCCGGATGCGCCTGGGCGTCAGACACCGCCCCCTCCGGCTACCTCCCTGCCTTCCCCGTAGACGCCATAGACACCGTAGCCGCCGGCGACTGCTTCAACGCCGCCCTCGCCGTAGCCTTAGCAGAAGGCAAGCCGCTTAAGCCCGCCATCCACTTCGCCTCCGCCGCTGGCGCGCTAGCGACGACGGCCGTTGGAGCGGCTGCGGCTGCGCCTGGACGGGATGCGGTTGAGGGGGTGGTTGGTAATGAGGTGCGGTGATGGCGGTGCGGGGTGGTCCGGCTTTTCAAGTATCAAGAGGCTGTATCTGAAAAAGATAGCATTTGCTCTTGGTGAAGTTTCGCCCTAACTATCAATGGCAGAAACGGCCCAAAGCTGCCGATCATCCGAGACCTTCGGATTGCAGTCTTGTTCCAGATTTCTGCCATTGCAGACAGCGCTGGGCTTCGACGTCAACATATCTTGAGATAGCAAGATGCTTGTGCGCCCCTGATAAAAGTGCGCACATTGTTAGTAGTCTCTTATCCCTCTATACTTAATCATAACTAACGCACAGTGATGGTGCGGCCTTCAAATTATTTGGGGCTGGCCTATCTAAGGGTTTCGGTTCAGAGGTTTGCCCACTTGCGTAATACTTTCAAGAGGTTTTCGGTGGGCCTGTGATTGAAGCGCCATTCGCACTCTTTGAGATAGAGGTGAAAGTGCTGGCTAGGGACGC
>CALLKY010000105.1 GCA_938083135.1 uncultured Alphaproteobacteria bacterium
CCACATTCATCGCTTGACGGACAAACACCAGATCAGGCCTACTTCAATGCGCTGACGCCAATCAAGGCGGCGGCATAACAAGGGCTGGGATCCACTTATAAAACCAGACCCCGTTGTTCAAATTTCCCGAGCCACTTCTCAGAGACTGAGAAATAGCTCTGAGGGCTGAAGTAACCACCGTGGCCAAGAGTGAAGTGCCGAAGATTTTCTTCATAGCCAAAGAATGAGACGTTACCGCCAATCTTCAGTTCTTCATCCGGGCGCTCAATAATACGGATATAGGCACCCATATTGCCTTCAATCGAGCGGTTATCTTCGACGCGTTGGCCTTCAAACTGATAGAAACCAGCATTTGCATAGGCGCCGAAATCACCAGTGTCGACTTCAATCCCAAGCGAGCCGCCCCGCTTGACAACACCACCAAACGTCACGCCATTCCGTGTGTCAGTGACACCGGCATAGGAGAGTACACTGTCCGTGACTGCCCGCTGTTCAATCGTAAACCGCAGCGTCACAGCTTCAGAGAGCTTGGGACGGAATGTGATGCCGCCTACTGGATTGGTGAACAGGAAGCCAAGTGGCGTTACGCCAAGGTCAGCCTGGACCCAACCCGCATTGAAGCCAGCACTGAGTGCGATACCGGAATCGTTGATATCACCAGGACTTGCCACAGCGCCGGTATTCGACAGGGCGTTTCGGCCAAATCGACGGAGCTGCGCCTCATCATTGTTGATTGTACCGGCTGAAATGTAGGTCGGCGTTGCCGTGAAGCTGAAAGAGCCAAATTCACCGGGTGCGAAATTATACGAAAGCGGCGTCTGCACTTCGAGCATTTGGTCGAGGCCAGCATCGCCATCACGGGACCGTAACTGCAGTCCACCTTGAACAAAATGGCCACCGCCCGCACGTGAGCTGGAAATTTCGTTCAGCCTGTCATCAATACGGTCCGTCAGATTTTCTTCCTGATACCGGGTCCGTTCTGCCGGGTTTACGAAAGCTGGCAGATACACATCGGAAGACGCTGGACGATAAAGGCTTTCAGCCGAATTTGGCTTTGGCTGCATTACCTGGCTATCAGCACCATAGCTTTGATAGCCACGGGCGTTTGGTCCAGGTGCCGCCTGCGCCAACAGAACGTCACCGCGATCATCGCCAATCATACGATCCTGAGCTTCACCGCCCTTCAAGACATCTTCGCCAAGGGAAGATTGATCAAACGGGTTCGCACCAGCAGCCGGCTGCATCGGCGCGGTACCGGGCGCGCCAAAACGCATAGACGGTGCCGCGAAGGTGCCACGAGGCTGGCCGATGTTATTGAACGGGTTCGCAGGCAAAGTATCCTGAACCGCACCACCAGAGGCCGCAATCGCCGCCAATTCTTGCTGACGAAGGTGTTTAGCCGTCTTGTAGGCTTCACGCGCTGTCCGTGTATCGCCACGAGCGCGCGCAGCTTCACCAACCAGGTAGTAAATTTCAGGATTTGTTGGGTGGGCGCGCACAGCTTGCTCAAGCAAAACATTGGCTGTGGTCACGTCACGAGCGGAAATCGCCGAACCGATTGCACCACGAAGCGCACTCACATTGTCGGGTTCAATCTCAAGAATCTGCGCATAGATCGTTTGCGCTTCCCGATATTGCCCGGCATCGCCGTAGATACGGGCAAGGCCGGCTAGCAGCGAGGCGTTCTGCGGATTGGCCGCAAGGTGTGGATAAAGCAGATCATAAGCGTCTGCATACGCGCCGCGCTGGCGTGCACGGTCAGCCTGCGTCAACGCCATGCCGGAACGGATATCCGAAATATCACTGCGCTGTTTCGGCGTAAGGTCTCGCTGCTCCGCCTGCATCAAAATGGCGGACGCTTCTGCTTCTTGCCCGGTTTGAACAAGGGCACCCGCATATTGGATTGCCAAGTTCGGATCACCAGCCAGCCCGCCATTGCGGGAAATCTGCCGACGAACCAGCGTCAATGCACGGGTTGGCGACCCTACCTCGGCAAGAGCCGCGGCCACAGCTGATGTCTCCTGCGGGGAGCGGGCCTGTGAAGCCAAAGTTTCAAGGCGGCGTTTTGCCAGCTGACGATTACCTGCTTCGCCAATTGCACGGGCGGCTTCCACCTGCGCTACGAAACTGGTCCGGTTCTGGAATTCCTGCGCCTTCGCTTGGACATTGCCCGTATTGGGCAGGCCACCGATATTAACACGCGATGCAATGGATGCTGCTTCCGCTGTGCGCCCCTGCTCGTCATAGAACACAGCCGCAGCGAAGAGCTGCTCATCCTGGCGTTCTGGGTCCGGCGCTTGGCGGAGACCATCAATCAAATTGAACGCCTGCGCAGTATCGCCATTGCGGGACAAGATCCGCGCAATGCCGAGCGTCGCCCATGGATTACGAAGGTCCTGGTTCAGAACATTCCGGTAAAGCTCGTATGCGCGCTGGTCATCACCGTTCTCATAGGCAAGGTCTGCTTCGACCTGCCACTGGCTAACCTGCAGGCCAGTAATATTGCCAAGCTGCGCACGGGCTTCAGGGCTCATTTGCTGGCTGAAGGCATAGGCTTCCTGCGAGCGATTCTGGCCGGTCAATGCCGTGAAGAGGCCAAGCTGTGCACCCGGATCACCAGGAGCATCTGCAAGAGCTGCCTGGAATTCACCTTCAGCCTCATTGTAACGCTGCTGATTATTCAGCGCGTCGCCGAGGAGCTGATGAACGGCTTTACCGTCCTGCCCACTCCGTTGTGGGAGGCCACGTGCAATCCGTTCAGCTTCAGGGAAGTTGCCTTGGTCAAACGCTGCTTTGGCCTGCTCATAGGTGCCCCAGAAGCGGGCCGATGAGAGCGCCTCACCCCATTTCGCCCGGGAGCGCTTTGAACGGCTTGCAGCCCGAGAAAGATAATCCTCTGCTTCGGCAAAGCGGTTCTGCTGCAGCAGGATAATGCCGATGCCGCCTAATGCGTCTGAATCACGCCGGTTGCCGCGAAGCGCATATTCAAACCGTTCACGCGCACCTTCTGTGTCACCGCGTTCAAGCAGCTTGAAGCCTTTGGCGCGCGCTTCACCGCGAACGTCACGACGACCACCGCCGCCGCGAGCGGCCTTCTTTATATTGCTGGCTGCCTTGGCACGCGCGCTGACAACGGTATCGTCATTCGGCACGCGAGCGAGGTACCGGTCATAAAGCGTCAGGTCCTTCTTCTTCGCACCAAGCCAGCTAAGCGCTTTGCCCCAAGCATCAATGGCATCTGCCTGAACAGAGGGATCACCATCGTTGGATAGATCTTCCAACAGTTTGATGCCGTCCCGGCGCGTAGATTCGCGATACGTAAGAACCCGCGCATATACAAGGCCAGTTAATGGATCGCGCCGCTCTTGATACAGGCTCCGCAGGCCGTTGCGCGCTTCGCGCATGCCGCTCTTCGTTCCGGCTAACGTTTCGTAGAATTCCTGGGCCATTTCGGGTGGCGGGGCTTTGCCTTTGCCGCCAAAAGCAGCCCGGTAATTCGCAACAGCTTCATCGTACCGACCTTGGCTGGCGGCCTGGCGGGCGGCGTCAATGCGGTTATCCGCATCCCCACCCAAAGCCTGGGCCACAGCACCAGCGCCAACGCCGGACTTACCCCCTGTTTCCAGCGCACGCCGGGCAACACCAATACGATCTGAATCGCCCGGATGAATCGCAGCAAGCTGTGCGAACGCCCGTTCAGCCTCAGTCTGCTTATTGTCAGATGAATAGGCGACAACCCGAAGCATCAATGCTTCCGCATTGTTTGGATCGGTGGAAAGTGCCCGATCCAAATGGGTATAGGCCAAGTTGGCCTGCCCATTGCGGATGCTATGACGGGCGTTCTGTAACAGCCTATCAACAGCAGTGTTGGTGGGCTGTCCCTGCGTGGTCAAGGACACGCCGGATACCTGTGCAGTAACAGGCGCTGCCGAAAGTAACGCGGCGGCAGCAACGCTGGCGGCCAAAGCCAATGCTTGAGAACGCATATTCATCTCCAATTCTGCTTCAGCAGTTAGTCGGCGCGGGCGTCTTGAACGCGGGCGGCGGCGATACGCTGCAGCAACCAAACAAGTAACATCGAAAGGAGGGCGACACCGACAACCAGCAGTGCAATGAGCAGCAGCGGACGGTCAGCGAAGTACCACCTCAGACGTTGCCAGAAAGGTATTGAATAAACGGTGAATTGTGGCCCAACTGCAAAGCTTGTAACGCCTTTTGTGTCCATTTTGATCAAATCGCCCTTAAACGAATCGACCAATTCCGAATCACGCATGCGCCGTGTCAGCTCCAAAGTCTCTTCTGGGGTGGCACCACTGAGCACCACAACCGTCCGATCGGACACACCAGGACGCTCAAAGCTAACCATACCCGAGAAGCCCTGCCCTTGGCTGGACAGCACTGTATTTGCTCGGGTGCGTTCGCTCGTTGGGTCATCACCACCGGACAGGAAGTAACGAACCGAATCGATGGGGCTCACAGACTTCACACGAAGCTGATTGCCTTCGTAAACGAAAGGCCCACCGCCGTTCCATTGAACGATCTGCCCCTCGATCCCACGCCATGCGCCGACCATCAACACATCCTGAGTACCGAAAGCATCCAGACCGCCGGGGCGCGTCACGCTAACGCGCGTTGCCGGATCACCGGTAGCCTCACCCATCAGGGCCATGACGTTCAGGTAAGCAGAGGCTTCGTCTTCAGCGAGTGACTGCGGTACGACAATAACCGTTTCACTAAGGTCAGCTTTCCGCGTGTACGGATAACCAACTGTGGCGAACGAGGCGATATCAGGCAGCGGCGTGTAGTGAATTGTGTCGCTGAAATCGATTGTAGACGACCGCTGTACTCTAAAGCGCATATCGGGCGGCATTTTCCCTTCGCACTTGCCAAGCTTTGGCAGGAGGCTGAAGAAGAATTGCAACTCATTCTTCGGCCCCGTGAAGACTGACGGATCGAGCCGGACCACAGCCCGCCCTTCTTCGTCAGTTGCCCCACGTGCAAGTTCTGCGACCCGGTCAATCGTTTCAGACGGACGGAGCGGAAGCGTTTTGATGAACTCATTGCTGAGCAAGATATCGACGCGAGATGTGTTCTTATCCAAGAACGGCGCGTTTGGATATTCGTACTCAACCCGCACGGTCGGACCGCCCTGCTCATCCGGCAAGCGACGCGGTGGCATGACGAACGGCGCGGAAAGGAAACCAGTGACACCGACGCCCTGCAGATCCTCATCACGCCGCACCATGGTCGCGAGCGGGACTGGTTCCGTCAGTGAAATCCAACGCGAAGCATCGTCAATCTCATGCTCCTGCAATGCAGGCGCTGCATTCACCTGAACGGATGGACCGCGCAGGCTACCGCCACGGGCCGCAATCGCCAAATGCTGAGCAGCCTGCAGAAGGCCATTATCGTCGCCTCCAGCAATGATCAGTACCTTGGAACCTTGCGGGTTGTTAGGATTAGCCAAAAGCGAAATCTGACTACCGCCAACGGAACCAGCATTGATCCCGCCCGGCGCATTCGCACCAGAAACGAACACAACAGCGTTCTCGTTGCCGAGGTTGCTATAGCGTGCGCTGATTTCAATGCCGTGCTTACGGCCAGCATCACCGAAGTAAGAAGCAACGATGCCCGCAGCCTGCAGAACCGTATCAGATGGGTTCGGTGGCAGCAGGAATGTTAATGGCTCTGGCTCATAGTCGTACACATCGACAAATGGGCGTGGCAGAATTGACAGGTCATCAACCAGCGGCAGGGGCCGAACGGCCATTTCCAGCTGTGACGCCTTGGTATCGACGCGGAGCCACAGTGACTCGTGCACTGGGTCTTCGCAATCTGTCGTGTAGTGCTTGTCTGTTTCCAGCAGCAACACGTTTTCTTCTTTGAAGAGTGCCGCATTGATAGGAAGCTGAATTGTGGCACCGCCGGCATAGGACCGCAGCAGACGTAGCTTACCAATCGGCGCGCCATTCAGCATCACCGACAGATTGCTGAGTTCCGGCAACAGCGACGGAGAATAATCATAGCTGAGCGTCAGGCGCGCCTGATCAACGACTTGGTCTGCGCGCAATGTGAACGGAATGAAGCGAAGCCCCTTGACGGAGATCATCTTCATATTCGGCTCAACATTGAACGAACGCAGGGTCGCAGTTTCCAGGGAGCCATCTGGCGCAGGGCTAATCGGACCGGGGCGCTGGGACGGGGCGTCCATTGGCACGAGGACGACCGGCGCGGACTCAATATTAACATTCGGAACGACTGCGTTAAGCGGTTCGCGGGGGCGAAGCTGACCCGCCACACCTTCAGCCTGGCCGCGCACACTGCCCGGCTGCTGGCTGCTGGCGCGCATTGGAATGGGCGCAGGAGCGGCTGGGTTAACGGCGACAGGCGCAGCACCAAATTGTTGACCGCCAATTGGTGCTGGCGGCGGTGCCAAAGGTGACTGCATCACAGCCCGGTTATCGAGAGGCGGCGGAGGCGGGGCCAACCCGCCAGCCTGGGCGAAGCTATCGCTCGGCAGAGCTGCAACAAGCGCGCCTAAACCTACTGAGACCGCAAGCGCAGTCGCTTGCGTCGCCCGTGCGCGGGCACCTCTTCTGCCAGAACCAAACATACCGCCAACACCCCTGAAGATAGTGCCGAACGACCGCCAGATCGTATCAGCACGATGATTATCCCATGATAGCCAGGCGTCAGCCCGACCAAATACCAACCGAACAAGGTTACGCTGCTGCTCCAACGATACATCGTTAAAGCGCACCCGCATTTCCTCTCCACGAACACCGACGATTTCGCCGACAACCGGAAGAACCTCAGACCCGGTAGAAACGTCCAGGCGCACGGTTTCACCCGTTCGCGCCGCAACATGTGGCTCTACCGCAATCAACGCGCCGCCCATTGAAATATCAATTGAGCGCGTATCGACAGTTTCGCCGTCGCTAAACACAAGCTGCGTATCCAAGTTTACCTCAACACGCACATGCTCACGCACCTCGCGTCGTTCACGGGCAACGGAGATCGCAGCGAGAACAACAATCAAGTTGAATGCGGCCCAGACCATGTTCAACGCGATAACGCCGACATCCACCTGTTCAAGGAACTGCAGATCTGCGTCATTCAGCAGAATCCGCAGAAATCCCAGGATCAGCCCCATGATCAAGAACCCGGCCAGCACCATATGCGGTACGACACGGCTTGTATCAAAGAAGCTCTGTGGCAGTAGGCCGCCTTTCTCGGTCACATTGAATGACCCGCGACGCGGATTGATCATTGTGTAAAGCGTTGGCCGAAGAATATGGAACGACAGAACGCTCTCATAAATTTCACCCCAGAACGTATATCTGTGTTGGGCCTGCAAGCGCGAGTTCGTTAGCACCGAATGGATCAGATGCGGGAACGCGTACAAGAAAATCAGCTGCCAACTGGACGTAATGATGTTCTGCGCGAAGAGCAGATAAGCCAGCGGTGCTGTCAGGAACACGAAGCGCGGCAACGCAAAGAAGAAGTGCAGCATCGCGTTCAGATAGCAAAGCCGCTGCGCAAGTGTCAGCCCACGACCGAACAACGGATTGTCCAGTCGGAAAATCTGCGTCATGCCCCGCGCCCAACGCATGCGCTGCCCAATGTGCAACGCCAAGCGTTCAGTCGCCAATCCAGCAGCGAGCGGCAAACGGATATAGATTGAATCCCAACCTCTACGATGCATTTTGAGGGCGGTATGGGCGTCTTCTGTCACGGTTTCAGTCGCGAACCCGCCAACATCCTCAAGAGCATCCCGACGCAGCACCGCGCAAGAGCCACAGAAGAAGGCAGCATTCCAGAAGTCATTGCCTTCCTGAACAAGACCGTAGAAAAGCTGGCCTTCGTTAGGGACCGCAGAGCCACCGCTAACGTTCCGCTCGAACGGATCAGGCGAATAGAAGTGATGCGGTGTCTGCACCAGTGCGACGTTTTCATTCTTGAGGAATGCGCCAACTGTCATCTGCAGGAATGCGCGCGTGGGAATGTGATCAGAATCAAAGATCGCAATGAGATCAGCATCAGTGCGTGTCATCGCGTGGTTAAGGTTGCCTGCTTTCGCGTGATTATTGTCTTCACGCGTAATGTAACCGCAGCCCACTTCTTGCGCGAAATCAGCAAATTCTGACCGACGGCCATCGTCCAGCAGGTAGACCCGCATGCGATCGCGCGGATAGTCCATTGCCATCGCGCCAAGCACAGTATTGCTTACGACGCTCAGCGTTTCATTGTAGGTCGGAATATAAACGTCAACCGTTGGCCAAAGGTCGAGATCCTCCGGCATTGGCACAGGCCGTCGCCGCAATGGCCAGATCGACTGAACAAAGCCCAGGATCAGCACCATAAACGCGTAAAGCTCGGCCATGAACAAACCAGTGCCGAGGAACATTTCCGCAAGTGTTTCAAATTGCAGGGTTTCTGTTAGTCGCCAGTACAGATACCTAGTCGACACGGTCGCGGACAAGACGACAAGGAAGATCGTAATTGCCCGCGATTTGAACAGGTTCAACACAAAGAATGCGATGATGGTGAAGACCATGAACAGAAATTGTGAGCGTGCGTCCAACTTGCCTGCGACCACGAGGGCCAATGGAATACATGCCAAAAGCGCCACCAACCACACCCAGATAGGTATGGAGTAAGCGCCCCGTCGTGCTCGTCTTGCGGCTGCGTTCATCTTAACTGAGCCCCCGCCCATTTTCCCAATGTGTGAGCGCGACGCTCACCCCCCGTAGATACGTCATCGCTGATTCACAATCCTTATAAACGAAAAATGCCAGTCTAAAACCCGCTAGAGCAGATTCCCTTCATTCTGGTTCATAGCCTGCAGCTGTGAAGTAGCTCCTGCAGTCGTTTGGCGTGAGGTCGTCGATGGCGTCTCGGATGGCGTCCCAGAGATCTGGGAGATTACGGGCGGCGGCTTTTCTGAGGAATGTTTTGATCTTGGAGA
>CALLKY010000106.1 GCA_938083135.1 uncultured Alphaproteobacteria bacterium
ATCTACGACGCGACGGCGAAGATCGACAGAGAGGGCTTTGGCCATGCAGGCTGGCCTCCTTCACCAGCCCTCATGATGAATCACAAAATAACGCCAAACGGAATCCCTAATGATTCAATTGCCGCTCAATCCGCTCTAGAACGCGGTCCTCATCAAGGCGAGTATTGCACTCCAAGCCCAGGCGCTGTTAAAGCGCCTGGGCTTTTGTATTTTGGTTGCCTGGGGAGTAACCACACGTTGATCTATGCCGCTTGGCTCTTTAGCTGCTGAATTTGATATTTGTTGAACGTCTAATGACAGACTTTGTGAGGACATTGGCACTGCAGGTATGTCTCAGCGCAGAAAGGCAGCAATTACCGTTATCGATTGGCGTTAGGCTGGCCGGTATTAGGCTGTTGCGCGAACAATACAGGGTTTATCTGCTCTTGCAATTTGGCCGTACCTGATTGACCGATTGTCATGGTAACATCGACAAGGGTGCCTGCGTCGGCCACGACCGCGCGTTCAGTCACGACGCGTCCGCTTCTTGCGATAACCGTGTACGGGCCAGGGGCGAGGCGGAATAGAGGCGACTCGCCTTTGGCGCTCGCTATTTCGCGACCGTTGCGCACGATCGAGATTTCAGCTGGTGCATGTGCGCCTTGGTCCCGCCCGGCGGCGGAGGCAAAGGTCAACGCGACACGAACGAAACCCAAAGGCACATCAAGACCAGCTGCAACAATCTCACCCGGCCGAACCTTAACAATCCGCTCTGCGTTGGCGTGGTCAATGGTGGCATAGACTTTATATCGGCCTGCTGGAACCGTAGCCAATGCGCGCCCACGGCCGGAGATTGTCATGATCGGGCCAGGGCCATCCAGACGCTCGACCCGGAATTGGGCCCCGCGTGCCGCTGGGCGGCCACCGCTGAGCGCTGCAAGTGCGAGTTGGCCAGCATCAAGCGCCAGTCGCCGGGTTACTACGCCTGTTTCGGGTGCCCAAACCTCAGCTTCACTCACCGCGCCGCCGCGGCTAACCCGTGCGAGATATCGCCCGGCTGGTACTGCAAACAATGGACTTGCAGTCCGCTCTGTTCGGGCGACGAGGCGGTAAACGCCATGGGTATCGGCGCGCAGCAGTTCAAAGCGGGCACCATCAACAAGCGGATCACCACCTTGAACAAGGCTTGCCATCAGGCGAAGGCCCTGTGGCACAAAGCTTTCAGGTCCCGTCATACGCCATCCGCCCTCGAGTGGTTTCGGGGCGACAACAGCGGCGTAGGCTCCAGGAGCTTCCAGGTTTGCAAGATCAGCTTGGTCTATAACGGCTTTCTCGACCGAAGCAGGCTGCTGCCCGCTTTCAGGCGCTGTTAGTCCAGTGAGCGCCGCTGTTGGTGTGCGCAGGGTTAGTGCCAGCGCGGTCGACAGCGTTGCCGCGTCGGCCCGGGCGAAACGACCGCCGGTATTGGCGGAGATGCAGTCGATCCGGCTTGCGGTCTGATCGCTTAATCCAAAGCCGATCAGATCAACGATAAACTCCGGATACTTTTCCTTCAGCCGGCCTGCATGGGCGCATAGCGCTGCCAGGCACTGATTAGGGCCTCCTACAATGGCGACGACGCGCTTAACAGGCGCTTCCTCAGGGAAGGCGGCCAGCGCCGCATCCAATGCCGATGCCAGATTACGGCGGCCTTTGGGTTCTGTGCCTTTAAAGGAATTTGCGCTGCTGCTATCTGACAACGCGAAGCCTTTACAGCTTCCGCCGCCATAGGCACCAATCCGGGTGTTGCTCAGAGAAAGTGCATTGATTGCTTGATGTTGGAGGTCAAACTTAACAGATCCATCGATGGCCGCAGCCATATCGGCGCTCGCATCAATAAGCACAAGCGCACTCTGGGGAGCTGCTGTCTGATGAGCGTCAGGCGCTTCGGATGCACTCACTGGCAGTGCTAAGCAAAGCCCAACCGCTGCAGCAAAAGCCCCCAAAATGCTTTGCTTACGATGCGTTAGCCTGGAATTCATGGACGAAGTCTCATGCCCCCTGTTCATCTTGGAACTATAACCTCATGCACCCGGACTCATCAATCGAATGAGTCGGGAAAACTCGGTGTCCGCGATGTCGCAGGCGAAATTTCTAACCACTATATGCAGAATGCATCAGGTGAACTGGTACAATATATTGTATCTCGATTGCGTATTAAATTTTACAATTAATGTTTTTTATCAATGGATTGAATTTGTATATCTAATGCAGTATATGAACTTCTGTCAAAATAAGGGGAGAGCGAGCTGTTTCTGGCTCACTCTCCCCTTATTTTCTTTGTGATCTCGTTAGTCTACGCGGCTTCACCTTCGCGCTTCGCTTTGGCGATCCGCTTGGACTCGTCGAACTCAGCACGACGGCGGGCTATCTCTTCCGCGCTCATCCGGTCCACGTTGGAGATATCAAGTTTCCAACTTGGATCGTCACTCCAACGCAGCGGGTTTTGCACCGTAGTGTTCGGCACAACAGCAGTTTCGAGCACCCGCATCGCCAAATTCAGCGTTGCATGCTGGCTGGCTTTATCAGATGGACGGCCAGCTGGGTTACCTAACGGAAAGTCGCTGAAAAGGAAGCGTGGGACGCCCACATATTCAACGATATCCTTCGCGCATCCCATAACGACGGTCGGGATGCCGGCTTCTTCTAAGAGACGTGCAGTCAGACTCACGGTCTGATGGCACACGGGTCAATTGGCGGCGATGACGGCGACGTCTGCTTCATCCTCGCGCACACGGCTGATGATTTCCGCTGCATCGACTTCGATGGTCGTGCGATGGCTACGGTTCGTCGGTGCCCCATGGAATCGAGGTGCCACTTCCCCAATCGCGCCCTCATCCGCCAATTGGCGCAGCATGGGCAGTGGGAACCAAGTGTTGCTGTCTTTCTGGCTGGTGTGCACCCGATCAATGCCGATGTGGGAAATGCGCGTGTCGTGATCTACAGACGTATCGCCAGAATACACATCATAGAATTTCGCAGCCGCATTGTAGGCGGACCCTGGCCCCTGATCGCCCTTGCCGGGCTGGTAGGGCGCGGCTGTCGTGATAAGCGCTACACGGCTTTCTGATACGGGTTTTTTCAGCGGCGTGAATGGCGCCTCACTGTAATGCGCCCACTCATACGGTTTGCCGTATCCAAGCGTCGTATAATAATTACGTATACGCTCCATATACGGGATTGGCTTGTCGTCCGCAGATGCGAAGCCATAAGGATTGTCGTCCATCAATGCCCTCCTTTTCAGTGTGATCAAGTTGCGCTTAGACTAACTAAATGCTGAACCGATGACAAAGGCAGGAGAACGGCCATGTTGCATCGCCCAATTCTAGTAAAGCCAATTTCTGGCGGCCTAGGCGCTGAAATCGAAGGCGTTGACCTTTCCGCACTGGATGACACGGCATTCGCAGAGATCAACCAAGCGTTTCTGGATCATCAGGTTATCTTCTTTCGTGACCAAGATATCACGCCAGAACAACAGCTTAATCTGGCGCTGCGGTTCGGTGATATCCACTATCATCCGTATATGTCGGGCATGGATGACCACCCAGAGATTCTGGAGATCATCAAGGAGCCGGGCGAGACATATACGTTTGGTGCCGCCTGGCATACGGATCAGATGTTCAATCCGTCGCCCGCTAAAGCGACCATGCTGTACGCCAAGGAAACGCCAGCGGTTGGCGGGGATACGATGTTTTCCAGCATGTACAAAGCGTATGACGGTCTGTCTGAAGCGATGAAAGCGATGTTGAAGGATGTAAGAACGTTCAATGTCGGCGACCGGTTTAAGAACATGGGCGGCGGCTCACGGGCGGAACGCTATGCCGGCAATAAGTCTATGGCAGGCAAGGTGCGGGACCCGGGCAATCAGATCACAGAGGCACATCATCCGCTGTTCCGAACGCACCCTGAAACAGGGCGTATCGGCCTTTATATTGGCAGCCACACGCAAGGCTTTGAAGGCATGCGGGCCGAGGAAGCCGATCCGATTATTGATTATCTCCGCCGCCATTCTATCCGGCCAGAATATCTATGCCGGTTCCGGTGGGAGCCAGGCTCCATGGCGATTTGGGACAATCGCTGCGTCCAGCATTATGCGGTCCCGGATTACAATGAACGTCGCCGCATGCATCGGATCACGATTGCGGGCGACGTTCCGTACTGAAATAGAAAACGCCCGCTTGGCGGCTGCCAAGCGGGCGTTAGAATGCTCTATCTAAGCAGACTTAGAGATTCGCAAGCACGTTTTCAGCCGTCGAGGCTTCGAACTGGCCAGGCTCTTCAACGAAGAGCTGCGTGACCGTGCCATTGTCGACGACCATGGCGCAGCGTTGCATGCGTTGGCCAAGGCCGAAGCCGGAGCCATCCATGGTCAGCCCACAAGCCTGTGCGAAGTCGCCATTGCCGTCAGCAACCATTTTGACTGCAGAGCCAGCACCCTGGGCTTCACCCCAAGCACCCATGACGAAGGCGTCATTGACAGAGATACATGCGATTTCGTCTACGCCTTTGGCTTTGATCTGATCGGCTTTCTTAATGAAGCCGGGCAGATGCTTGGCGGAGCAGGTTGGCGTGAAGGCACCGGGGACTGCGAATAGAACAACCTTCTTGCCGCCAAAGAAATCACTGGCTTCCAGATTCTCCGGACCGGCAGAACCCATGGTCTTAAGGGTAACGGCAGGCGCTTTATCGCCAACACTGATGCTCATTGCATTCTCCTGAATTTTGTTTGGTATCCGGCGGCGCGAAATACGCCGCTCTCACCTTGATACATAGCGAGCCTGACAGGGATCAAAACCCCTATCCTGTGTGAATGCTAGCGGGCTCTGTACTAGCGCGCTTTTTCAATTCCTTGCAGGACGGCGTCGGCGCTCAGTAATTCTGGTAGCGGCACACCATTCGGTGCGCCAGGGCCGTAGACGACATTGAACGGGATACCGTAACGCCCAAAACTGGCCAAGTAGTTGGCTATTTCGGGGTCAGGCCGTGTCCAGTCGGCCTGCATTGGTCGCACATTGGTTTCGAGCAGAGCAGACACTGGATCGCGGGATAGCACGGCTGCTTTGTTCCATTTGCAGGTGACGCACCAATCTGCCGTTACATCCACCAGAATCACCTCGCCGCTCGCGACACGGCGGGTGATTTCGGCCCGGTCGAACGGTGCCCAGGCAAAACGCGCAGGCCCATCTGTTTTTGGCGCAGATGCAAGGGCCGCGACAAGCACGCCGCCTATCATGAATGCGCCTGCCGCCATGGCCCACCGCCTTGGCCCATCACACTTCATCAGTGCGATAACCAGCACGGCGGCGGCGGCGAGTGCGCCAAGTGTGGCGGCGGTTCCTGCTTGCCGGAACAGCACCCAGAGCAGCCACGCGCCCGTCAATGCTACTGCGACGGCCAGGACACGGCGGACGATATTCATCCATGCCCCTGGCCGTGGCAAAATGCGCGCGACAGCGGGGAACAGGGCCGTCAGCAGGTAGGGCAGGGCGAGGCCGACACCCATGGCGGCAAAGATCGCCAAAATTTCACCACTGCCCCGGCTCAATGCAAAACTGAGCGCGGAGCCAACGAAGGGCGCGGAACACGGCGTGGCCAACGCCGTCGCGAGAACACCGGTCCAGAAGGAATTACCGATACCGTCCTTGCCTGTGCCGGAAAGTCCAGCACCAGCGCGGCCAACGGCGTCAGGTGCTTCAATCTCAAATGCGCCCCATAGATTGGCTGCAAATAGGGCCATGACCATCGCCATCGCGCCAACAAAGATTGGCTGCTGAAACTGAATGCCCCAACCAACAGCAACGCCCGCACTCTTCAGGCCAATGGCTAATCCGGCTAGCACAAGAAACGAGACGATGATGCCGGCTGCAGATGCCGCGAATCCACGGCGAACCGCGGCCCGGCCAGCACTCGCATGTTCCAGTGCACCCATCAGCTTGATTGCCAAGACAGGCAGCACACAGGGCATGACGTTCAGGATTAACCCGCCGAGCAAGGCGATTCCCAGCATCAATAGCAAGCCAGGCCCACCGCTGCTTGAGGCGGCGGCGGCGCGCGGTGGGCCAAGTGCCGTGCGTTGTTCGAATGAAAGGTTGGCGCTTGCCAAGGTTACGGAAAATTCGGCACCTGGCTTGGCGTAATCAACGGCTTCGAGCGGTGCCTCGAGCGCTTTAGCGGTCGCCCGGAATTGGCCATCGCCCAGGTCTTCAAAGGTCGGTGCGCCAAAGAAATAGCCTGGCAGGCCGTCCACGAAGAAATCCGCTTTTGAGAGGGCTGCGGACGCCGAGCCCTCAACGACCAGTGCGGGCTGATCATCCGGGCCGGTGAGCCATGCAGCACTTAGCGTTGATCCAGCACCGGCTGGCGCTGGCGCTTGGCCCCGGGCTTTATCTATTGCGAATGCATGCTTGGATGGTTTGGCAGGCCCAGCCGGGAGATTGAGCGCCAATGTGGCGATTTGCGGCACACAGACTTCTGCGCATGTTAGGTAGTCCACGGTGAGCTTGAAACGCGCCGCCTTTCTGGGGTCCTGTAACTTAACCGTCACTGGCAACAGCACGCCGCCGGTGTAGCCGATGGAATCAAAGCCTAAGATGGTGAAGCGTTTAGGCGTCGGCCATGTGATTTCGGCGGATGCAATATTGTCTGAACCATCCCAGTCCAGGTTTGGTGGGTAGCCTTGCGGGCCGGGTGCGCGCCAGTAGGTTTTCCAGCCGTCCTTCAGCACAAATTCAATGCCGAACCGCAATTCACCGTCGCTGCCAGTTGCATCTACGGCAGAGAGCAAGCGGGCACGGGCTTCGGGGGTGGCGTCCCAGGCGGATTCAACGGCTTTCGCCGGACCAGCAAACAGGCTGGCGAGGGCGATCAGGCCAACGACGCGGAAAAGTAGGCGGCTATTGAACAAGGGCATCAGCGCATCCATCAGAGTTCACCGACTGGATATACGATGGCTGGCCTTAAGCGCCAGTGTGTAAGGCCGCGCCTCACGCAGAAGTGCCTTTGGCGCAGGGCATTGGATCAGTCTCCGCTTGCCCTAGCCCGTTCTGCCTACTACTTTGCGCCGTATGACTGATAGCGACGCGCTTTCTCTCAAAGGTAGACTGCTGGTGGCGATGCCGACCATCGGTGATGAGCGGTTTGAACGGACCGTGATATATATGTGCGCCCATTCCCATGAGAAGGGTGCCATGGGGCTGGTTGTGAATAAGCCGGTCGATGGCGTGGATTTCCGGGAACTGCTGGATCAGCTGAAGATTACGGAAATTGCGATTGACGAACTGCCTGTGCAATATGGCGGGCCAGTTGAGAAGACCCGCGGCTTTGTCCTGCACACGACGGACTATAAGTCTGATGGAGCCTCCGCCGTTTCCGAAGATATCTCGCTGACCGCGACTTTGGATATTCTGCGGGATATCGCGGCAGGCGGTGGGCCGGATCGTCATATTTTGGCGCTGGGCTATGCCGGATGGGCACCGGGCCAGCTTGAAGATGAAATCAAGGCCAATGGCTGGCTGATTGCCGATGGCGATGCCGGGATCGTTTTTGATAGCGCAATTGATGCGAAATGGGATCATGCGCTGGCGAGCATGGGCGTTTCTGCTTCAAATCTCTCCAGCGAAGGCGGGCGAGCCTAAAACATTTTTTTGAAAAAGTTGGTCTGGCGACGCATTTTTAGTTTGACTCATTTCGATAATTATAGAAATATAGAATTATGAACGATCATACCCACAGCCACTCACTCATGAACCTGGACCTGGAGGAGGCCGCGCAAGCGTTCGCCGCCATTGGTTCTGAGCCCCGCTTGCAGGCATTGCAGCTTCTAGTGCGCGCAGGCCCTGAAGGACTGCCGGTTGGTGAAATTCAGCGCCGGCTTGGCATCGGTGCCTCCACGCTGACCCACCACCTGCGGTTTTTGGCAGCGGCAGGGCTTGTGGAGCAGGAACGGCGGGGTCGCACAATCATCTGCTGTGCTGCGTTTAGTCGTGTTGAAGCGCTGGCAGATTTTCTGGTGCGGGAATGCTGTGTTGATCGAAGCCAATGGGCGATGGAGGCCTGATCATGACGAGCCTTGTATTGAATGCCTTCCGGGATATGCGGACACCTAAGCTAGATCGTGTCTGGCTGGCGAGCCTTGCAGTTATCGCACTGATCGCGATTTTCAAGCCTGATGATGTTTCAGACCGTGTCTGGTTTGGCCTCACCGCACTCGCGCACACCATGCCCTATGTGCTGTTCGCCTGCCTGATTATTGGCGCTATGGCAGCCGCAGGGGCGCAGTCAGTCTTGGCCAAGGCGTTCGAAGGCCGTGAAATTCGCATGATCTTCTGCGCGGCACTCTTAGGAGCATTGGCGCCGTTTTGCTCCTGTGAAGTCATTCCATTCATCGCTGCACTCCTTGTTGCTGGCGCACCGCTATCTGCCGTAATGGCATTTTGGTTGGCGTCCCCGATCATTGATCCGCCGACATTGCTGATTACGGCTGCAGCGCTTGGTTGGCCTTTCGCGATTGGTAAGATGGCGGCTGCCATTGGGATTGGTGTGATGGGCGGATTTGGCATTCGCTCGCTGCAAGGTGTTGGCGCGCTTTCGAATCCGCTCAGGCCGCAATCGCCCGCTAGCAGTTGCTGCGGCTGCGGCCCAGACCCGATGACACAGAAGCCGGTATGGAAGTTCTGGCAGGAAAAGACACGGGTTGAGACCTTTGGCAAGGAAGCCGGAACTAACCTGTTGTTCCTGATCAAATGGATGTTCTTCGCCTATATGCTGGAAGCAGTAATGGTGGCGTATGTGCCAGCGGAAGCCATTGTCAGTGTTGTTGGTGGCGAAGGGCTGGGTGCAATTGTCATCGGCGCTTTGGTTGGTGCACCCGCTTATCTGAACGGATACGCAGCGGCCCCACTTGTCGCAGGCCTTATGGAACAAGGTATGAGCGCTGGCTCTGCAATGGCCTTCATTCTGGCCGGTGGGATGACCTGTGTGCCTGCAATGGCGGCAGTGTGGGCCTTGGTGCGCCCAAGCGTGTTCGCCTGCTATATCGGACTTGCTTTCATCGGAGCCGTGCTTGCGGGCGTTCTCTATTCGGCGTCCGTCTAAGCGGCTTCAGTGAGGCGGAAGTCTAGGAACTCGAGCCTGTCCTGGCCCCAGAAGATTTCACCATCCAGGACATAGCTTGGGATTCCAAACACGCCCCGGTCTAGCGCCCGGTTGGTGTTGTCCTCAAACTCTTCCAACACGGCGCTGTCTTGGGCTGCTTGCACCAGGACATCGCCCGGGAAGCCGCATTCTTCTGCAATGGCTGTCAGGGTTTTCCAGTCATTGATATCGCGGTCTTCCGCCCAGCAGGCGCGCGGCAGGGCGAATACCAGCGGGGCAGGGTCCCAGCCGAATCGGTCTGCTGCGGCGACCATGCAAGCCGCGCGTTTCTGACTGACAGGGTAATAATCAGGCTTCTCAGATAACGGCAGCCCATAGCGCTTCGCCCAGCGCTGCATCTCCAGCTTGCCATAGGCTTTGTGCAGGTCGGAGCGTGCCGGCGGATCATCATGGCCGATCAGGCGAAGCATCATTTCACGCAGATCAACGGGGAAATACCGGATTGTCGCCTGATTGTTCGAAGCGATTTCTTCCAGCCGCTTTTGCGCCAGATAGACCCAGGGCGAGTTCAGGCAGAAATAATAATCAATATACCGCTTGTCATCGCTCATGCCGGTTCCTCAGGTGCGGGTTGGCTAGTGGCTTAGAATGGTTCTTCGACGGCATAGGCGGGGGCCTGCCCGCGCATGGCGCGTTCAACCAGTTCCAACCGGTCCTGGCCCCAGAATGGCTCACCGCGAATGATATATGTTGGAGCGCCAAAGACTTGTGCGGCTTTGGCTTCTTCCGTCAGTACATCGGAGCGGGCCTTGGCTGCAGACGATTCTGCCTCGGCGGCTATCGTTGCGCCGTCTAATCCTGCGCTATCGGCTGCGGCGATCAATGTGGCCTTGTCGCCCATATCTTGCTCTTCCACCCAGCAGCCCCGCATGAACGCAGTCGCGAGTTTGCCGGCATCCAGGCCTTGCTCTGCCGCAACCATCACCATGTTGTTGCCAAGCGTTGGATCAACTGGGAAGTGTTTCGGGCGAAGATTGAGGTCCGCTTGCCGGTAATCCCGCCAACGCTGTAATTCGAACATCCGGTAGCGGCGGCGCTGATAGGGACGCTTCGGCAAGGGAAGGCCGCCGGATTGGGCGAACACAGCGCCGAAATCAACAGGCTTGAACTGCACTTCATAGCCAAGCTCGTCCGCGAGCTTCAGGAAAGGCGTGTGGCCAAGATAACTCCATGGCGACGTGATCGTGAAATAGTAGGGGATCTGTTTGTCGCTCATTGTCGCGTTCCTGATTACGTATTTTCTGAAAGCTTAGACGGGATTTGTTGTTTGGCGCTACCGGTTGGTCATCCGCACGACCTGCTGCGCTACGGCAGGGGAGGATGTGAGGCCGGGCGATTCGATTCCGAACAGATTGATCAGCCCTGGCGCGCCGTGGGCCGCCGGGCCTTGCAGCATGAAATCTGGCTGTGGTTCGCCTTGACCGTGGATTTTGGGGCGGATGCCAGAATATGCAGGCACCAAAGACCCGTCCGGCAGGTCAGGGTAATAGGCGCGGACGGCGGCATAGAATGAATCCGCGCGGGCAGGGTCAATATCGTAATTGCGTTCTGTCACCCATTCGATGTCAGGACCAAATTTGCACTGCCCGCCAAGATCGACCGTCACGTGCACGCCAAGCGCGCCTGCGACGGGCATTGGATAGATAAGGCGGCTGAACGGCTGCTTGCCTAGCAGGCTGAAATAATTGCCTTTTGCCAAATCGTCTTTGGGCAGAATTGCGGGGTTCAGGCCTTCAATCATCCGCGCGAGGGGCACGGCGTCGAGGCCGGCAGAATTGATGACCAGGTCTGCCGCGAGTGTCATTGGCTCATCGCCGCCGACATCAAGCTCAACGCCGCCTTCCGGTCGCAGCCTGCCGCCAATCACGGGGGAAAGGAATGCGATCATGGCGCCAGCCGCTTCGGCGTCGCCCTGGTAGGCCAGCATCAGCGAATGGCTGTCGATCATACCAGTGGAGGGAGAGAGTAGGGCGCCGACGGTGCGCAGCGCGGGCTCCATTTTCTCGACCGATTTTGCGTCCAGTAGTTCCAAATCATCCACACCGTTATCAGCGGCTTTCTGTTGAATGGCTTTCAGGCGCGGGGCTTCGGATTCGTCTGTTGCGACAATCAGCTTGGTCATCCGCTTGTGGGGAATGCCGCGTTCTTCGCAATACTGGTACAGCCATTTCTTGCCAGCGACACAGGCCTGGGCCTTAAAACTGCCTGTCGGATAATAGATGCCCGCGTGAATAACTTCACTGTTGCGGGAACTGGTTTCGGACCCAATCATGTCCGCCGCTTCAAGCACGATCACTTCACGTCCGGATTCAGCAAGAAACTTCGCGCAGGCGAGGCCAACGACGCCAGCGCCAATCACAATACAATCTACTCTTTCAGCCATAGTCTTTTTCCGCTCGATCCGGGTGGGGCTTTGCACTCTTTTCTAGTCGGCGCCAGGATCATCCGTCTACAGCAACCCAACCTGGAGCCGATTCTATGATTTTCGATATGCGTACCTATACCTGCAAGCCGGGCACCGTTCCCGCCCAGCTCGCTCTTTACGAAAAGCATGGTCTGTCCGTGCAGACCAAGCATTTGGGCCAGCCTGCGCTTTATGGCGTGACGGAAACAGGACCAATCAATACCTATGTCCATGTCTGGGCATATGAGAACGCCGCCGACCGTGAAACGCGTCGCGCCGCCATGCAGGCTGACCCGGATTGGGTAGCGTTCCTCGGTATGACCAAAGAAGCTGGCTATTTGCTTGCCCAAGAGAACCGGATTCTGACGGCACCAGGCTTTTTTAACCTGAAACGCTAGACAGGTCTCACGGCATCGTTATGGGGCGCGAGCGGGTTCTGACCGCGCTTGCGCCCCTTTTCGGTTCATAATGCATCCCTATGACAGGGAGCTTCAGATGCGGCGCAGATTATTCACACTGACAGTTGGCGTATTGGCGCTGTGGAGCATTACGACCGGTGGTCTAGCCTGGGCGAATCCCGCCTATTGGAGCTCTGGCGAGTGGCCGAAGACAGATTTCACGAAGCACTCCATTGAATTCACAGAGATTATCAGCGGCGGTCCGCCAAAGGATGGCATTCCACCGATTGACAATCCGGTGTTTCAGTCCGTCACAGAGGCTGCAAAAACGCACTCGGCGCAAGAGCCGGTAATCGCTCTTGTAATCAATGGCAAAGCGAAAGCTTATCCACTGGCAGTCTTGATATGGCACGAGATCGTCAATGATGAAGTTGGCGGCGTGCCTGTCACGGTCACATATTGCCCGCTTTGTAACGCGGCCATTGTGTTTGATCGGCGGGTTGGCGACCAGGTGCTTGATTTCGGCACCACGGGCAAACTCCGTAAGTCTGATCTTGTGATGTGGGATCGGCAGACGGAAAGCTGGTGGCAGCAATTCCTGGGGGAGGCCATTGTCGGCGAAATGACGGGGGCGCAGCTCAAGGTCATCCCGTCCCGTATGGAGTCCTTTGAGCGATTTCAGCGCCGCCGCCCAGATGGTCTGGTGTTGAAGCCCAATCAGCCAGACCTCCGCGCCTATGGCCGTAATCCTTATGTCAGCTACGACAGCGCCCCTTGGCCTTTCCTATATCGGGGCGAATCGCCGGATGGCATTTCGCCCCTGGCCCGGGTCGTTGCTGTCGGTGAGAAGGCCTATTCGCTTGACCTCCTCCGCAAACGTGGCGGCATCAAGGATGGCAAGTTGATGTTGACCTGGGAAAGCGGCCAGAACTCAGCGCTGGATGCATCCCTCATTGGGGAGGGGCGCGATGTTGGCAATGTGGTTGTCCAGGAAAGTGGGCCGCATGGGCCGCTGGATGTTGCCCATGACGTAACGTTCGCCTTCGTGTTTCACGGCTTTAGGCCGGAAGGCGAGATTTATGTGGATTGTGCGGAAGGCAAGCCAGCCGCGAAGCCTTTGGTTTGTCGTTGAATTCTCTCCAGGCCGTTCCAATATAGGGCTTAGTACCCTATGATCGCGCTCTTGGCGTTTAGGTGCTGTGTGGAGAGGGTGAATGGTATTTTACGTCCTGGTGCGGCTACTTCTTCTGGTCGCTTTGGTGATTATTGCCCGCTGGTTGGTTCGTATCCTCACCCGTAATTCCAGTTTTGCGGTCAAGTTTCTGGTGGCATTTTTGCTGTCTGGCTTGGTCGGGTTAGTGCTTGCACGATTTGGCGTTCCCATTCCGATTAGTGCCGCATCTGCGGCCGCCATGCTGGCAGTCGCACTTTGGGGGACGTTCACGGGCAAGTCACGGGTGCGGACAGACTGGCTTGAGGCGCGCCAGGACAGAAACGGCGCTGTTACTTCCGGGAGAGTCCTGGAAGGCTATTTCGCTGGTGCGGAACTGGACGACCTAGATGAAGCGCAACTCGAAGCGCTGCTGCGAGAGCTCGCTGCTGACGCAGAGGCCCGACGTCTCGTATACGAATATATGGCGCGCAGATTTGGCACGCGAACGCCTGCGTCATTAGAGGATGCGCGAAGGAAACGGGCAGAGAGTGCGAGCAACGCGATGAGCCGGGCGGAGGCGCTTGATATTCTTGAACTAGAAGAGGGCGCGCCAGAAAAAGCCATAATTGACGCTTATGACCGATTGATCGCTGCAGCACGGTCAGATAATGGCCAAGGGGAAGCTCGGGTTAACCAGATAGAGCGTGCGAAGGCAGTTCTTTTGGATGAATAGGTACGGATATCGCTGTTTCTTAACTCTTCCGCCGTATATTCAGGTGGAAGAAATGGCGTCACCTCCATGGGTGGCGGCCTCTGGGTCCAAAAGGGATATCGACTAGATGGTTCAGCGCGTACGCAAAGCAGTTTTCCCAGTCGGCGGCCTCGGAACCCGGTTCCTTCCCGCGACCAAGGCAATGCCGAAGGAAATGCTCCCCGTCGTTGATAAGCCTTTGATTCAATACGCTGTAGAGGAAGCTCTGGCGGCGGGTATTGAGCAGATTATTTTCGTTACGGGTCGCGGTAAATCCTCCATCGAAGACCATTTTGACTTCAGCTACGAACTCCAGGACACGCTGCTAAAGCGCGGTAAGCTCGACGCATTGACCGTGGCAACAGAGATGGTAAATCGGTCGGGGTCTGTTGCATATGTAAGGCAGCAGGAGCCAGCGGGTTTAGGCCATGCCGTCTGGTCCGCCAGGCATCTCGTCGGTAATGAGCCGTTTGCGATTTTGCTGGCTGATGATTTAGTCATGTCCAAGCAGCCCTGCATCGGTCAGTTAATCGACGTTTACAACGAAACCGGCGGAAACGCTTTGGCTGTGATGGATGTGCCTCGCGAACATACGGACCGCTACGGCGTGCTTGATGTTGGCACGGATGATGGGCGCTTGGCTGAAGTCCAAGGCCTGGTTGAGAAGCCTGCGCCATCTGTCGCCCCATCCACGCTTTCTGTGATCGGGCGCTACGTCCTGCTGCCTGAAGTGTTTGACATCCTCGCCTCGCAGGAAAAGGGCGCTGGCGGTGAAATTCAGCTGACAGACGCCATGGCCCGTATGGTCGGTTCCGCACCTTTCCATGGCCTAAGGTTTGAGGGCACGCGCTTTGACTGCGGCGATAAGATCGGTTTCCTGGAAGCCACACTTGCGCATGCCTTGAGCCGCGATGATCTAGGTGGTGATGTGCAGGCGCTGATTGATGGATATGCCAGCCTTTCCTCGCGACGTCAGGCTGGCTGAAGCAAATAACTCTACGCAGCCTTTGGTCGCTAATCATGATCCTAGGTTTGCAGGAACTGACGCCATGTCTAAGAATGGCCGGATGAGCCATGTTTTTGACGCTACCTGCCTCCGCGCATATGACATCCGAGGCATCGTCGGAGTAACACTGACTGAGCAAGATGCGTATGCCGTTGGGCGCGCCTATGCCGCAATGCTCAGCGCCGCTGGCGGGACCCGTGTGGCAGTTGGATATGACGGGCGCGATAGTTCTCCCGGAATGGAAGAGGCGCTGACAAAGGGCCTGACAGATAGCGGCATGCATGTTTGCCGGATAGGTCTTGGTTCAACGCCAACGCTATATTTCGCGGTCTATGAGCTTGAGACAGATGGCGGCATTATGGTGACAGGTTCCCATAACCCGGCGGAATATAACGGCTTCAAGCTGGTTTTAGGCAAACGCGCGCTATCTGGTGAAGATATCCAGAAGCTTGGCCAAATCGCTGCGAATGGTGATTATGTGAATGGCCACGGCTCATTTGAGGAGACACCAGTTGATGTTCCTCATATCGCTCGCATCGTCAAGGATAATCCCATTGCAGTGCCAATGACTGTCGTGTGGGATCCTGGTCATGGCGCACCCGCTTCGGTTCTCCCATCGCTGACAGCACTGCTGCCAGGAACGCACCATTTGATTAACTGCGAAGTTGATTCGAGCTTTCCAACTCATCATCCAGACCCGACCAAGGCCGAAAACCTCGTTCAATTGCAGGATGCAGTGAAGCGCACGCGTGCAGATATCGGCATCGCGCTAGATGGCGATGGGGACCGGATAGGCGTTGTTGATGGCGAGGGTGAAATCGTTTGGGCAGACCAATTGCTTGTTCTGTTCGCGCAGTCCGTGTTGGCTGAATGCCCTGGTGCGACGATTATCGCTGATGTTAAGGCAAGCCAATCCCTGTTTGACGCCGTCACAGATGCTGGCGGTAACCCCGTGATGTGGCGGTCCGGCCATTCCCTGATAAAGGCGAAGATGGCAGAGACCGGCGCGCTGCTCGCTGGCGAGATGAGTGGCCATATTTGCCTTGCAGACCGGTATTACGGTTTCGACGACGCGTTTTATGCTGGTGTACGTTTGCTGTCTATTCTTGCTGGCAGTGGGCGCACGCTTGCTGATTTCCGGAAATCTCTACCCCCTATTATGAACACACCGGAGTTGCGGTTCGATTGTCCTGAAGCGCGCAAATTTGCTGTCGTAGAGGAGGTTAGCCAGCGGCTGACTGATGCCGGGGCAAATGTTATTGCGCTTGATGGCGTGCGGGTGAAATTGGAAGACGGCTGGTGGCTTCTGCGCGTATCCAACACGCAAAACGCCCTTGTGGCGCGCTGCGAAGCATCATGCGCGGCTGGATTGGCGACAGCGAAAGCAGCACTTTCTGCGCAACTTGCTCAAAGCGGCGTGGCCCTGCCGGGTGACGCCTGATTAGAGCGACACGCGCAGCTCTTCGACCTCCCGAAAGCGAATGCGGCCAGCGAGCTTTGCCGGCGCTTCGAGCCTCAGCGTTGGAAAACGCCTGAATAGCTCCTGAAACGCTATCCGGGCTTCAATCCGCGCCAGTGTATTTCCAGCGCATATGTGGACGCCCAGCCCGAATGAGAGATGCCGGTTCGGTCGCCGCTCAATGTCGAACACATCTGGCTCTGGGAATTGTGCCGGGTCGCGATTTCCGGCACCTAGCATCAGGTGGACTACGGTTCCGGCAGGTAAGGGTACGCCAGCGATTTTTGTATCGGCGGTGGAGCGGCGATTGTTGATCTGGATTGGCGCTTGATACCGCAAGACTTCCTCTGCCGCGCTATCGGCCAGGCTAGCATCTGCCTGCAGTTTGGCGATCTCGCTTGGGTTGCGCAGGAATTCATGAATGCCGTGGGAAATCATGTTGGTTGAAGTCTCATGGCCCGCATTCAGCATGAAAATGCATTGATGCAGCAATTCCAATTCTGTCAGCTTCTCGCCGTCTGCCTCTGCGTCCATCAGGTCTGACAGGATCTCGCCCTGTCGCCGGGCGGCGGGGTTGCGGCGGCGCAGGGCTATCTGATCCCGCAGGTAGGTTTTGAAATCATCGACAGCCGTACAGCCAGCATCAAACTGCGCTTTGGATATTTTCGGCTCCAGCGCGCCCAAAATCAGCAGCGCCCAATCCCGGATCAATTCGCGATCTTCCCCCGGTACGCCAAGCATGTCGCAGACGACCTCAACTGGCAGCTTGAAGGAGAACTCAGAGACGATTTCCATCCCGCCAGCATCTTCAAGTTGGTCCAGATAGCCTTTAATCAACGCTGCGATACGCGGTTCAAGCGCTGCAAGCGCCTTTGGCGTGAAGGCATGTTGGAATAGCTTGCGGATACGTGTGTGGTCAGGTGCATCCCGGAAGACGAGGCTGGTTGTGTGATGCTCATACAGCGGTGAATCGCCAAACTTTGGCTTGAAGTCAGCCCGCTTATCTGAGCTCCAAAGCCTTGGGTCACGATAAACATCAACCATATCGGCATACCGTGTGAGCAAATAACTGCCGTCTGAATTCCGGTGCACCGGGCTATGCGCACGCAGGTTGGCGAAATACGCGTAGGCATTCGGTACATAGTCAGTCGGCAGGTTCAGAAGATCAAATGCAGCCATGGCGATGTGTCTGCCTGTCCAAAGGTTCAGTGTTTCAGCAACCACTTTGTCATTGCTGAGACTAGAATTGAAGCGCGACCGAATTCCGTTGGCATCCAGACTTAGCAGCTATTTCAGCCGCACGATCCCTCGGCTAGGCTTATAGCGACGACAATGCTTACAAGCCTGGAAGACTGTTCGATGACCAATCCCGCTCAAGGCGCCCTTGATGGCGTCACCGTGCTTGACCTTTCCACCGGTGAGGCAGGTGCGTTTGCCACGATGTTCTTGTCCGATTGCGGTGCGCGCGTATTGCGTGCGACCGGCCCCGCCGCGCCGCTGCACCGGGATGGCGGCTTTGTGATCTGGGATCGGGGTAAGGAGGCGATTACGCTGGATGTTGACGCCAGTAACGCCGCCGCTGCAATCGCTAAGCTCGCCCCGGGTATTGATATTCTGATCGAAGATTTCGCCCCATCATCGCCGCGCCAAGCACTTGTCGAGCGATCAAAGCTGGAAGCGCTGAATCCGCGGATAATCGCCTGCTCCATTACAGGCTATGGCAAACAAGGGCCGTTGAAGGATGAGCCCGCACTTGATGATCTGGTCTTGGCGCGGTCTGGCGTGATGGGTGGGATGCCAGGGTTTCGCAAAGCGCCTGTTCATGTGATCCATCCATTGCCAAGTGTGGGTGCCGCTTTGTTCGCGGCTATTGGCGTTGCCTCCAGTCTGTTGGCCCGCGAAGAGACTGGGCGCGGCCGGTTTGTTGAAACGTCTATGCTTGCAGGCGCGCTCTTGTATCACCCGAAGGTCGAGGGTGAAGGCATTGCGCCGCATGAATTTCAAACACATCCATCTGGCAGCGCGCCGTTCTATAGCGTCTATGAATGCGGCGATGGGAACTACGTGCAGCTTGGTTGCGTCCACGAGGGCTTTATCGGCTCATGCGCAAGCTTGATGGGTATTTCAGATCTTGTTGCAGAACCAAGGTTCGATAAGGGCAGGGGCGGTCACACGCCTGAAGATGTCCAGGAGATGCGCGATAAGCTGACGGTCATTATGAAGACCCGTAGTGCTGCGGAATGGGCCGCAGCCTTTGAAGACGCAGACGTGCCATTTGCACCTGCGCGCTGGGCTGAGGAGAGCCTGGAGGATGAGCAAGTCCTCCACAACGGCATGGTTCACAAGTCCCAGGATCCAAAAATTGGCGAAGTCGTACAGATGGGTTCGCCGATCCACTTCACCCAAACGCCAGCAGGCCCCAGGGGCCCTAGGGCCGGTCATGCAACGCCGCCACCAGACCTGCCTGCTACCACTGGCACCGCATCAAGCGTTGGGGAGCAATTGCCACCGCTTGCTGGCATTCGCGTGCTAGAGATCACGAACCTTATCGCAGGCCCGACCAGTGGCCGGCTGTTAGCAGACCTTGGCGCAGAGGTGATCAAGCTGGAGCCACCTGCGGGCGATATCTCCCGCCCAATTGGTCGGACATATTTCTATAACGTCAACTTCAACAAGCGATCGGTCTGTTTTGACGCCAAGAAGCCAGGTGCCAAGGAGGCCATTCAGGCAATCGCCAAGACCTGTGATGCTTTGCTGGCCAATATGCGTCCCGGCGCGTCTGAACGGATGGGGATCACGCCGGAACTGAACCCAAGCCTGATTGAAACGCATCTGACAGGCTACGGTTGGACTGGCCCGTATTCAAAGCGCCCGGGCATCGACCCATTGGCACAGGCGCTGATGGGCTTGCAGCGCGCACAGGGTGGGCCGGACAATCCGCCATCCTTCCCGGCCCAGCTTGCGCCCACTGATTACACCACGGGCGCTATGGGAGCGCTTGGGCTGATCTTGGCGCTCTATCAGCGGAAGAAGCATGGCGTCGTGCAGCGGGTTGAGAGCAATCTGCTAAACGGTGGCGTCGTGCTGAGTTCCGCATGGTTTAGCCGGTATGCCGGTAAGCCAGAACGCCCCTTGGCCGATCAGCAACAATATGGCTTGCATGCATGTCATAGGCTCTATCCGGTCAGCGATGGTTGGGTCTATGTGGCAGCGGATGACGACGCTTCCCAAGCTGCATTGCGGGATTGGGCTGGCGTCGGTGATGCAGCAGCAGAGGGCGAGGGGCATCCAGCGCAATCGCCGTTGGCTGCAGAGCTGGCAACAGTGTTTGCATCCAAGACAGTCACAGGTGCGCTCATCAGCTTGAAGGCTGCAGGCGTTCCTGCGGCGGAAGCACAGGCGGGCGACAGTAAGCTGTTCCTGGATGACCCACATTCCCATGCAAACAACATGGTTGCTTTGCGCCAGCATCCTAAAGTTGGCGCAATGCAAACGGCTTGGAATTATATCCAGTTTGCCGATACGGCCCTTACTCAAGGTCGCCCAACACCGCTTTTGGGCGAGCAAACAGCAGAAGTATTAGGCGAAGCCGGGTTGACAGATGCCCAGATCGCCCAACTTTTTGCGGATGGTGCCGCACTTACAGAGACGCCCGCATAATTGCATCACCTGCGCCTGCATGCGAGTGTCCGTAACGATCTTTATGAACTCAGGAGGGCTTTATGGCCGAACCGATTAAATTGGAAATTTTCACGGACTACGTTTGACCGTGGTGTTACCTCAGCACCGTGCGTGTTGAAAAATTGAAAGAAAATTATGGCGTAGAAGTGAAGTGGGTGCATTTCCCACTCCATCCAGATACGCCGCTGGACGGCCAGTCCTTGGAGCAGCTTTTTGCTGGGCGTGGCATGGATATCGACGAGTCCTATCGCCAAATGAAAGAGCGGATGGACGCCGAAGGCCTGCCCTATGGCAAGCGCACGCACACCTATAACAGTCGCTTGGCGCAGGAACTTGGTGCCTGGGCCGACACCCAAGACGGCGGTGAGGCAATCCACGATGCGCTATATCGTGCCTATTTTGTTGATGCCAAAGACATCGGCAATACGGATGTTCTGCTGGAAGTCGCAAGCGCCGTTGGCCTGGATGTTGAGGTTGCTCGCACCGTTCTGGAAACCCGCAGTTTCAAGGATGTGATCGACGCAGACTGGGCCAAGTCCCGCCAATATGGCGTAACAGGCGTGCCTACGTTCGTCGCTGGCGGATATGGCGTTGTTGGGGCGCAGCCATACGAAACGCTTGAAGCTTTAGTCCAGAAGGTGGGTGAGAGCTGACCTTCTGGGGCGGTATTCAAGACTTATGACCCTAGGGTCGGCTGAATGTTCTGACTGGAATAGATCGGTATAGTAGCTCGGGAAAGAAGTAGTATGGCAAATCAACTCTATTTCACAGGAACTGTAGACAGCGTTTCTGGCCTATTTCGCGTGAATTCGTTAGGCGGTACAGCACGCGTAGATTTACCAGATGGGATTGAGGATACCTTCGTACGAAGCATTGATGGTGCTGCTCCGATATTCATCGTAGCCAATGACGCGGGTGGCGTTGATCTTTTGGAGTTGCTCGATTCTGGCGAACTGGTGCGTTTGACTGATGAAGCGGGCGGGCAGATTACCGTCGCAAGCGCCGATGATATTGCGTTTGGCAATGGGATCGTATTCTTTAAAGGAATAGTTGGCGGCGACGAGGCAATTTGGAGCCGCGCACCAGATGGTACCGTCACAAAAGTTTCAGATGCGCTCGACCCAGGAAAGATGTTCGAATTCAATGCTGGGCGCATCTGGATTGATGCTACAAGTGACCTAGACTCGGCTGATGGTCAAGCGCATTCCGCGGTCTTCGCAATTTCCCCTGATGGTAGCATTGATAGGGTCGTGGAGCTGCGCAAGCAGGAGATTTTCCGCAATTCAGACGGTGAACTTGACCTGAGGACAGTGGATGCTGCAATAGAGTCTAGTGCAGTCATTGGCACAAGCGTTACTTATAAGCACAGGACTGCTTTTGAAGGTGTTTTTGGCTTTGATGTTCATCTAGAGCGGATTGAGCGGCAATTGAATCATTAGGGATTCCGTTTGGCGTTATTTTGTGATTCATCATGAGGGCTGGTGAAGGAGGCCAGCCTGCATGGCCAAAGCCCTCTCTGTCGATCTTCGCCGTCGCGTCGTAG
>CALLKY010000107.1 GCA_938083135.1 uncultured Alphaproteobacteria bacterium
CCTCAGAAAAGCCGCCGCCCGTAATCTCCCAGATCTCTGGGACGCCATCCGAGACGCCATCGACGACCTCACGCCAAACGACTGCAGGAGCTACTTCACAGCTGCAGGCTATGAACCAGAATGATGGGAATCTGCTCTAACAACACGGAATCCATTTACGCTCGCCTCGCCAAAAATAGGCCAGAAGCCACCGCCAAGATCAAAGAAATTTGGCGCTCCCCACTGATCCCATCAGACCCGCTGGTCTGGCGCGCGGACTTAGCCCCTGACGCCAAGCAGAAGCTCTACTACTTCTTCATGCAATATGGCCGGTTTGGTGATATTACTAAGGTGAAGCACGAGCGTGGTGTTTTGGCGAACCTCTCCGATGGCTGGGGCCCCTTCCTTGCATCCTCCAACGCACAATTGCTGGACGTTCGCCAGATTGAGGCGTTTAAGAATAAGCTAAAAGCTGAGCGCAAAGGCGATGCCGCTGCCGTCGCCAAAGCAGATGCTGACCTCGCCCGCCTGGCAGAAGTAGCTGAGATTGTCGGCAAAGCTGGCTACTGAACCCCGATGCAAATTTGATGATCCCGTCGGCGGCTCCAACGAGGACCGCCGACGATTTCATTCCGCCGCAAAGCGCAGGTTGTCCTTCCCAAGGCCCTACATCATGACCCCATTTAACGCCTACTTATCTTCGAGCATCCAAGCGCAATTACGGTCCAGCTGGGGGGCGCATTTTTGGAAAGGCTTGGCTGCAGTCGCTATCGCCGTCGTACTCGCAATCGCCTATTACCCAGCGGAAATCTTCAACTGGATATCGCTTTTTACAGACGCTCAAAACATGGCCACGTTTGCAGCAGATTTCATGGAGCCAAACTTTGAAGATTGGCGCATCTTCCTCGATAAGATGCTGGAGACGATCTATATTGCGCTCTGGGGAACATTCCTCTCGATCATTTTCGGCGCTCCCCTCGCCATCCTTTCATCGTCCAACGTGGCACCTTGGTGGATTGTGCAGCCAGTCCGCCGCTTAATGGATGCAACCCGGGCCATCAATGAAATCGTGTTTGCAATTCTCTTCGTGGCCGCTGTAGGCCTCGGACCATTCGCGGGCGTCATGGCGATCTTCATCCATAATCTTGGCATTATCTCGAAGCTATTCTCCGAAGCCGTCGAAGCGATTGACCCCCGACCTGTCGAAGGTGTTCGTGCAACGGGGGCGTCCCGCTTGCAGGAAATTATCTATGGCGTGATCCCACAGGTATTGCCACTTTGGTCCAGCCTCAGTCTCTACCGGTTCGAAACCAATGTGCGTTCCGCGACAGTCCTAGGTATTGTAGGGGCAGGCGGCATCGGGTTTGTATTTTACGAGAGCTTCCGTTCATTCCAATATGACCGTTCGGCAGCTATCATCCTCATCGTTGTCGTCGCCGTCACACTGATCGACATCGGCTCATCACGACTCCGCAAATACCTCGTCTAGCGGCTACCCTGGAAGTTGCCCACCGTAAACGACGCCTATAATTGACTGCTGCAGACGCTGCTTGAAGACGCGATGACTGAAGCCGCAATGTTGACGACTGAGCGTCGCCAGGTCCGCTAAGCCTCCGCGATCTCCACCAGCGTCTGCAAGAGCCGTTTAGCGCCCTTTGCGCGGACGGCTCTGTCGTCCCAGCCGCGTTGGACCACGAGCTTATTGTCTGGGCGGAGTTTGGCGGTGCCCATTTGTTGGGTGAGGAATTGAACGAGGCCGGCGGGGTTGGGGAATGTGTCTTGGTGGAAGCCTGCCACAACGCCCTTCGGCCCAACGTCCAGCTTCGCCACATGAGCGCGGCGGCAGAGCTGCTTGACGGACATGACCTCCAGCAGGTTCTCCACCTCCTGGGGCAATGGGCCAAAGCGGTCGACCAGTTCGGCAGCGAAGCTTTCCAGGTCCAGGTCCGTCTCCAACGCGGCCACGCGACGATAGAGGCCGAGGCGGACAGGGAGTTCTTTCACATAATCGTCTGGGATCAGCACGGCAGAGCCAAGGTTGATCTGCGGCGTCCAGCGTTCTTCCGCTTCAGCACCATCCGCCCCTCCTTCACGGGCCGCAGCGACGGCTTCTTCCAGCATTTGCTGATACAGCTCGACGCCGACTTCGCGGATATGGCCGGATTGCTCATCGCCCAAAAGGTTGCCACCGCCGCGAATATCCAAGTCATGGCTAGCTAGCGTGAAGCCTGCCCCCAGTGCATCCAATGTCTGCATCACTTCCAAGCGCCGAAGGGCTGTTTTGGTGATCAGGCGGTCTTCTGGCAGCGTTAGATAGGCATATCCGCGTTCCTTGCCGCGCCCGATCCGCCCCCGCAATTGATATAGTTGCGACAGGCCAAACATATCCGAACGGTGGATGATCATCGTGTTGGCGGTTGGAATATCCAGGCCGGATTCGATGATATTGGTGGAGATCAGCACATCATAACGGCCCTCGTAGAAGGCGGACATGATGTCCTCTAACTCCGAAGGGGCGAGCTGGCCGTGGGCGATGACGGACCGGGCATCTGGCACGAGCGTTTTCACCCGTTCGTCCAGCGTCGTCAGATCGCGGACGCGGGGTGCCACATAGAACGACTGACCACCCCGGAACCGCTCCCGCTGGATCGCTTCCTTAATTTGCAGGGCGTCATAGGGCGTCACGAACGTGCGGACGGCAAGGCGATCCACCGGCGGCGTTGCAATCACGCTCATTTCGCGCACACCGGCCAAAGCCATTTGAAGGGTGCGTGGGATTGGTGTTGCGGTCAGTGTGAGCACATGCACGTCGGCTTTAAGCTGCTTTAGGCGTTCCTTATGGGAGACGCCGAAATGCTGTTCTTCATCGACGATCAGCAAGCCCAGGTTCGGGATCGATACGGACTTGGCGAGCAATGCATGGGTGCCGATCACGATATCGACCGTGCCATCCACCAAGCCTTTGCGCGTCGCAGATGCTTCCTTGGCGGTCACAAGTCGGGAAAGTTGGCGCACTTCGACGGGCAACCCGGCAAAGCGTTTGGCGAACGTCGAGTAATGCTGCCTGGCAAGCAACGTCGTTGGCGCAACAATGGCGACCTGGCGACCGCTCATGCTGGCAATCAGCGCCGCGCGCATGGCGACCTCTGTTTTGCCAAAACCAACGTCGCCGCAAATCAGCCGGTCCATTGGGCGACCGGAGGTCATGTCCTCCATCACATCGCTGATGGCGTTCAACTGGTCTTCGGTTTCCTCAAACGGGAAGCGGGCAGCGAATTCTTCGTAGACACCTTCCGGTGCCTCCAGCTTTTCCGCTGGCTTGATAAGGCGGGCCGCGGCGACGGCGATCAATTGTTCCGCCATATCACGGATGCGCTGCTTCAGCTTGGCGCGCTTTGCCTGCCATTGCGCGCCGCCAAGTTTATCAAGCTGCGCATTTTCGGAATCAGAGCCGTAGCGCGACAGCACTTCGATATTCTCAACCGGCACAAATAACCGGTCCCCGCCGCCATAAATCACCCGCAAGCAATCATGCGGCACGCCGCCGGCTTTGACTGTCTCCAACCCTTCATAGCGCCCAACGCCATGATCAATGTGAACGACGAGATCGCTCTCCTCGATTTCACTGGCTTCGGTCAGGAAGGTATCCGCCCGCTTACGGCGGCGTTGGCGGCGCTGTAAGCGCTCGCCCAGAATGTCTTGCTCGGTGACGACGACAAGACTGTCCGTCTCAAAGCCCCGCTCCATCTCCGCGACGATGGCACCCGCAACGCCCTTTGGCAGCGCCAGCGCTTCATCCACTGTGGCCACGACCTGGATGGCTTCGTACCCGCCATCATTCGCAACAAGGCGACGAAGACGGTCAAGCGCGCCATCGGTCGATGCCGCGAGAACTGCACGCTGGCCAGATTTGGCGGCAAGGGCGAAGCGTTCTGCGACGGCAGAATAGAGGTCTGCATCTGACCGGGCGCGGGCTTCAGCGAAATCCAGGATCGCGCGGGCCCGTGCTGAAACCGCGCCATCAGCGCCAAGGAATGGATCAAGCGCCAGCGTCCGCCATTCCGCAAGGCGCCCCGTCCATTCATCCGGCGTTAGATAAAGCGCGTCCGGTTGCAGTGGGCGATAGGGCTGTTCATCGGCACTATTGGTTAGAATTTCAGCGCGGCCGAGGAAATGATCCGCAATGGCTTCAATGCGGGATTGCGCAGCGTCATCCAACGCCTGATCCAGCACGACCACGGCATCATTGGGAATCAGTTCGAACAGGCTGGCCAGGCTGTCATGGAAGAGCGGCAGCCAATGCTCCATGCCCGGATGGCGACGCCCTGCAGAAACACTTTCGTATAGCGGATCCCGCAGCGCATCGGCACCGAAAGCTTCCCGATATCGGCCCCTAAATCGTTCGATTGCAGCGGTATCAAGCGGTGCTTCACTGGCTGGAGCGAGCGATAGGTGGTCAATGACGCCTTCGCTCCGCTGGGTCAGCGGATCAAACGATTTGATGGCTTCGACCTCATCACCAAACAAATCAATGCGGGCGGGAAATTCTGCGCCCGCCGGGAAAATATCAACCAAGCTGCCGCGAATCGCGAACTCACCTGGCTCCATAACCGTATCGGCACGCTGATACCCGTTGACGGACACGAACGCTTGAAACGCCTTTTCGTCGAACCGGCCGCCCGGCTTGATATCGACAGCGGCAGCGAGGGCATCCACAGGCGGAATACGTTGCAGAATGGCGTTGACCGTTGTTGCCAACACGACAGGCTGATCGACAGGGCAATCGTCCAAGGCGGCGAGCGCGCGAAACGCCCGCATCCGTTCCGAAACAATTTCACGGTTGGGGGAACTTCTGTCGTACGGCAGGCAGTCCCACGCGGGCAAGGAAATCGCTTGAGCTTCAGGCAGGAAAGCAGCTAGTTCAGAAAGCACACGCGCACGGCGTTCAGCATCCCGTGCAACAAATACGATGCGCTTTGCCCCGCCAGTACGAGCAAGCAGGCGCAGCGCCCAGGCTTCCGCTCCATCCGGCGCGCCAGACAGTGCGGCCCGGCCCGCGGGCGGCAGAATCATTGGCGCGGAATCAGGCATCAGCGAACGACGATCTTGAACTTCAGCAATTCTTGGACAACGGGCGAATCGTGTTCCGCCGGCACAGGCTGCAAACCAGTGACCCAATCATAAATCATGGGGTCTGCCACATCTAACAGCGTTTCAAAGTCCTGCAGGTCTGCATCGCTGAAACCCGCCAACTTAGCGTCCGCGAAGGTGCCTAGGATAATGTCGCTTTCCTTGGTGCCGCGATGCCACGCGCGAAAGCGCAAGCGCTTACGACGCGGGTCTTTCAATTTTACAGCCTCTGGCATAGTCCGCTCCACCATCTTTGAGTACCATATATCCCTTGAGTTGGAGCATGGCGAGTGCGGCCTGAAATTCTGTTTTCGATGTTTGAGCATGTGACCCGCCTTCCAGGCGTCGGTCCGCGCGTTGGCGCGCTCATAGAAAAGGTGGCAGGGCCAAACATTATTGATCTTTGCCTGCACCTGCCGTCCGGCCTTGTGGACCGCAGTTACCGACCGATGGTCGCGGCAGCAGAGGCCGGGCGCATTGCGACGCTTGAGGTACAGACATTCGAGCATCGCCCCGGATCGGGCCGCCGCCCATTCCGTGTCCTGGCGGGCGACGATACCGGCGAAATTGATTTAGTATTCTTCCATGCCCGCCCGGATTGGATCGCCAAGCAACTGCCATTAGGCGAAAAACGAATCATCAGCGGTGTGGTCGAGCGATTTCAAGGCCGGGCGCAAATGGCCCACCCGGACTACATCACTGCGGTTGGCGGCGATGACGCGCTGCCAATGCACGAACCCGTGTATCCGATGACAGCCGGGCTGGCACCAAAGACGCTCCGCAAAGCCATAGATGCGGCGATTGCGCAAGCAAAAGACCTGCCGGAATGGCTGGATGCGCCTTTGAAAGCGGAACGTAGCTGGGCCGATTGGCGCACAGCCCTGGCCGCCAGCCATAAGCCGCGCGGACGGGCCGATCTGGAGCCGGACGCCAAGCCCCGCGAACGTTTGGCCTATGACGAGCTTTTGGCAAACCAGCTTGCGCTGGCGTTGATCCGTAGCCGCCGGACACGGGGTGCGGGCCGGGAATTGCCGCTTTCAGATGAACGGCTAAATGCAGCACTGGCCGCCCTTCCCTTCAAGCTGACCATTGGGCAGACCCAGGCGCTATCTGAAATTCTGGGCGATATGAAATCCGGCAAGCGCATGCAACGGCTGCTGCAGGGGGATGTCGGCAGCGGCAAAACCGTCGTCGCGTTTCTGGCGGCACTAGCGGCGGTCGAAGCTGGTGGACAGGCCGCACTCATGGCACCGACGGATGTGCTCGCCCGCCAGCACGCACGCACACTAACGGCCCTTGGTACCAAGATCGGCGTGACCGTCGATGTGCTGACGGGGCGGGACAAAGGCAAAGCCCGGCAGGCGAAACTGATGGCGCTGGCGGAGGGTGCGACGGACGTTCTAATCGGCACCCACGCGCTTTTCCAGAACGACGTTGGCTTTAAGGACCTAGCGCTGATTATCGTGGATGAGCAGCATCGCTTTGGCGTGGACCAACGCATGGCGCTGGCAGCGAAAGGCTTGGCGCCGCATCTACTTTCGATGACAGCAACGCCGATCCCCCGCACACTCATGCTGACGGCCTATGGCGATATGGACCATGTATCGATCCCGGATAAGCCGCCGGGCCGGCAGGATATCAAAACTGTCGTAACACCACTTTCCCGCATGGATGAAGTGATTGGCGGCGTACAGCGCGCAATGACCAAGGGCGACCGCGTCTACTGGATATGCCCGCTGGTCGAAGAATCCGAAACCAGCGACCTGGCCGCCGCCGAAGACCGTGCCGACGACCTCCGCCGGATATTGGGGGACGGCATTGCCCTCGCCCACGGACAGATGAAAGCGGCGGACCGCGACGCTGCAATGGCCAGCTTTGCTTCTGGCGAGGCAAAGGTTCTGGTGGCAACGACTGTCGTCGAAGTCGGCGTCGATGTGCCGGAAGCGACCGTCATCGTGATCGAACATGCGGAACGGTTCGGGCTGGCACAATTACATCAGCTGCGCGGTCGCGTTGGGCGGGGCGATAAAGCCTCGTTTTGCGTGCTGTTGCGGGCGGATGGTGTTACCGAATCAGCCAAAGCGCGACTGCTCGCGATTTCAAATACCAATGACGGGTTCAAAATCGCTGAGGAAGACTTGCGCCTTCGGGGCGCTGGCGAAGTGTTGGGCACGCGCCAGTCCGGCCTGCCCGATTTCCGCATCGCAGACCTGGAAACCCAGGCTGATCTAGTCGCCATTGCCCGGCGGGATGTGGACGTGATCCTGGCGAATGATCCCAACCTTTCGAGCCCGCGCGGCGAAGCCTTGCGCGTGCTGCTATATTTATTCGAACGGGACGCAGCCGCACGCTACGCCCGAATTGGTTGAAAACCGCATTGGTTGAACAAAAGGAATATCCATTGGGTAAAGTCGCCGCCTCCATAGAACAGAAACTCCGTGCCGCATTTGACCCTGCGCATCTCGACGTTGAAGACCAGTCTGAGAGCCATCGCGGGCATATGGGCTTCCGGGAAGGCGGGGAGACGCATTTTCACGTCATCATGACTGCTGCCAGTTTTGAAGGCCAAAACCGCGTAGCCCGCCAACGCGCCGTCTACGCAGCACTTGCCGAAGAATTAGCGGGGCCGGTGCACGCGCTCTCTGTGGAATTGAAGACGCCCTGAAATTGAAGTCGAGAGACGTTCATGAAGCAGATAGCTTTTCCGTGACATAAGTCACGCGACAATGTGGCAGAACCGGGTTATGGTTCAAGTAATGCCGCATTGGGTGGATGCATGGCATCTGATTTATTGACTGGGCCAAAACCGAATGGGCGGCCCGCGAGTAATGGCAACAGGGGGACTAGCCAATGAGCGAAATCAAAGCATCAGACCTATTTGTACAATGCCTTGAAGCAGAAGGTGTGACGCACATCTTCGGCGTTCCGGGGGAAGAAAACGCCGATTTCATGATTTCGCTGAAGAAAAGCGATTCAATCGAGTTCGTTCTTTGCCGCCATGAGCAGGCCGCAGCTTTCATGGCTGACCTTTATGGCCGCCTGACCGGCAAGGCCGGCGTTTGCCTCGGCACGCTTGGGCCAGGGGCAACCAACCTCGTCACCGGCGTTGCAGATGCCAACATGGACCGGGCACCACTTGTGGCGCTGATCGGCCAAGCCGGCACCTATCGCCTGCACAAAGAAAGCCATCAGAACATGGACGCGATCGCCATGTTCCGCCCCATCACCAAATGGGCGCAGACAATCTACAACGCGGGCACGGTGCCTGAAGTCATCCGCAAAGCCTTTAAAACCGCTGAAGCTGAAAAGCCAGGTGCGGTTGTGATTGAGCTGCCGGAAGATATCGCCAAACACATGGTCGAAGGCGTTCCGTTGACGCCGAAGAAAACACGCCGCCCAGCTGCAGATCACAAAGCGATTAAAGCTGCCGTTGACGTTATCGCTGAAGCCAAAAACCCTGTCATCCTGGCGGGCAATGGTTGTGTGCGTAAGCGCGCATCCGAACAGCTTCGTATTCTTGCCAAGAAAACTGGCATGCCCGTGGTCAACACCTTCATGGGCAAGGGCGCTGTCTCTATGGATGACGAGCATTGCTTGTTCACCATGGGCCTACAGGGCCGTGACCACGTGAATCTGCTGATCGACAGCGCCGATGTGATTATCGCTGCCGGTTATGATTTGGTTGAATACGCGCCGGGTTTCTGGAACCACGGCACGGATAAGAAAGTCGTCGTCATCGACTTTGAACCTGCTGAAGTTGATGCCGCCCTTCCAGTGGAAGTGGACATTGTTGCTGACGTGGCCGATTCCCTTTGGGGCATCAACCAGGAGCTCGACAACCGCTTCGCTGGTAAACTGCCGCTGTTCGATATCAAGAAGCACGCCAAGCTCCGTCAAAACATCATCGACGACCTGACCGCTGAAGCTGAAGACAACAGCTTCCCCATGAAGCCGCAGCGCGTTGTGAACGAAATGCGCCGGGCACTTGGGCCAAAGGACATCATGTTGTCGGACGTTGGCGCGCACAAAATGTGGGTGTCCCGCTACTACAACTGCTATGAGCCGAACACCTGCCAGATATCCAACGGTTTCTGCACCATGGGCTTCGCGCTTCCGGGCGCAATTGGCTCCAAAGTGGCGCTTCCTGACCAAAAGGTCGGCTGCATCATGGGTGATGCCGGGTTCCTGATGAACGTACAGGACCTGGAAACTGCCGCTCGCTTGAAAATCCCGTTTGTTGGCGTGATTTTCTGCGATGAGGAATATGGCCTCATCAAATGGAAGCAGCAGAACCAGTTCGATGGCGAACATTCTGATCTGAAGTTCACCAACCCAGACTTTGAACTGCTGGCCAAATCCTTCGGTTGCTGGGGTAAAACGGTGCGCAAGGGCGAAGACCTTCGCCCAATCATTGAAGAAGCATTCAAGCAGGATGTACCAGCCCTGGTCGCCGTACCGGTCGACTATTCCGAGAACCTGAAGCTGACGAAGCGCCTCGGCGCGATCGAGGCAACGATCTGATATCTCGCACTAGCGGCTAAGCAGCCGTTGGTTCTATATATGCGGGCGCGCCGGGATATCCTGGCGCGCCCGTTTTTATATCCCCAATCACAGGAATTCCGCCCGTGACGCTTGAATCCATCACCTCCCGCCGTTCTGTCCGCGGATACACCGACCAATCGGTACCGATGTCCACCATTGACCGCATTCTGGAAGCGTCAGCGCGCGCACCATCCGGCACGAATATGCAGCCCTGGCAGGTCACCGTTGTCACAGGTGCTGCCAAAGCCCGCATCACAGACGCGGTGATGGCTGCCCGACGCTCCGGCGAGGCACACAAAGCCGAATACCAATATTATCCGAAAATGTTCCCAGAGCCCTACATCACCCGCCGCCGGAAAGTCGGTTGGGATATGTACGGCCTTGTCGACATCAAAAAGGGCGATACGGAGCGGATGACCGCGCAGCACGACCAGAATTTCACATTCTTCGAAGCGCCGGTCGGCCTGTTCTTCACAATTCACAAGTCACTGGAAATCGGCAGTTGGCTGGACTACGGCATGTTCATTCAGAACGTGATGACAGCCGCCCGCGTCGAAGGCCTGCACACCTGCGCACAGGCGGCATGGGCTGACTTCCACCAGATCATCCGCCGCGAGCTCGGTATGCCAGAAGACCAAACGGTCGTCTGCGGCATGGCGCTTGGCTATGAGGATACATCAGCCCCGATCAACGCACTGCGCACGGTCCGCGCGCCACAAGAAGATTGGGTCCGCAAGCTTGATGATTAATTAGCGCGCCGTTTGGGCACGCACGAAGTCAATAATCAAGCCGATTGCGCGGGTTGAGTCGGCGGAGGCTGGGTCCTTCGCCACGAAGGCATGGGGTGCGCCCTCAAATATCTCCAGTTGCACATTACCGCCGGCGGCGCTGTAAGCGTCGGCGAAATGCGTTGCCATGTTTGGGGTCAGGTTATCGTCCTCTGTTCCCTGGATAGAAAGCAGTGGCGGCAGGGCCAAATCCTCTCCGCGTTCCAGCATCCGCTGCGGAGAGGCTTCGTCCATCGCTGCCTCATCTGGCCAATAGGCATTATGGGCTTCGACCAGCCGCTCAATGCCTTTCTGCTTGACCATATGATAGCGCGCCAGCGGGTCTGCAACGGCCCAACAGATCGCGGCATAGGCGATACTGGCATCATCGGACCCGGCATCGCCGTGGGCCATGTAACGGGGGTCTGTCGGCCGCATGGTCGCGAGCAAGCCCTGATGACCGCCGCTGGAGGTCCCAAGCAGGCCAATCTTGGCCGGGTCAACATGAAACCGTTCCGCATTGGCCCGCAGCCAGCGGATCGCGAAATTGATATCGGCCACAGGCTCCGGGTATTGGGCGGCAGGCGGCATGCGGAAATCAACAGCCATCACAACAACGCCACTTGCAGCGAGCGCCTGATCAATATCAACATTGGTCAGCCGGTCATTGCCGATCCAGGCACCTCCATGTACCTCGACAACGCCAGGGAATGGGCCATCGCCCTTCGGCCTATAAAGACGTGCGAGCAGGGAGGCCTCCCCAACTTTCAGATACTCGATGTCTTCAACAGATACGTCATATTGCGCAGTCACGGGCGAGGAAGTCCTTCAGGTATGTCGGCGATGATCTCGCGGTCTAGGTGATGTCGGCGATGATTTCGCGGTCTAGGTGATGTCGGCGATGATCTCGCCGATGCGATCCATGTTGCCAAGCGTTTCAGCATGATCGAGGCCGGGCCATTGCATGCGGAGCAGAATATTGTCGGTCTTCGCGATTTCCGCATAGCGCAGAATCTGATCCTTGACCGACTCCTTGTCACCTACAAGGAAGCGCTCATTGGCAAATGCATCATAGGCGGCATCGAAGTCACCCTGGGTTGTCTCGCCCTGCCCCCAGGACGCATAGGCGCGGTATTTATACAGAAGCGGCCCCCGGCTGACCTCCGCCGCGTGCGCTGCATCCCGGCCAACAAAGCATTCGCGGATGAGAGGGCATGCAACGTTTTCATCCTGGTTCGTGCGACGGCGCTCCTCGCGGAAGACTTCCAGATAATTCAACATTGAAGCTTCGGACAATGTAGGCGCAATGCACCAGGCGTCCGCAATTCGTGCAGCGCGCTTGACTGCAGCTTCAACATCCCCACCAAGCCAGATCGGCGGGCGCGGGCGCTGCTTTGGCTGCACACTCGCCTTGGCGTCATCCATATGGAAATGCTTGCCATGATGGGTAACGCTTTCCTCTGTCCAGAGCCGCTTGATGATATCAACGCCTTCCACAAGCCGACCAACCCGGTTGCGCATCTCGACGCCCATGGCCTGGAATTCTTCCGGGCGATACCCCAACCCAGCACAAAGCGCATAGTTCCCATCGGACAGCCAATCGATCGTGGCCGCTTCTTCCGCTGCCAATATCGGGTTCATCATCGACAGCAACAGTACGCCAGGGCCGATCTGCATGCCCTTGGCTTCTTCAGCCAATGCGCCTAGCAGCGGGGTTAGCTGGAACATGCCCATCGGACCAGTCAGCACATGCTGGCCGACCATCAAGCCCTTGAAGCCGTTATTCCGCGCTGTCCGCACCTGTTCTTTGAGGCAGGTGAGCACGGTGCCGGGGTTTTCTTCCGGCGACCATTGCATCGCCGTAAACATACCGATCTGCATGGGGGAACTATCCTTATAAAAACGCCACCGAATCCGGCTCAAGGTCAAGCAGGATGCGGCCTATTGTCACAAAATTTTGCGTGCGCGCCTGGGTCTGCTGGGAAGCGGAGAGCGCATCGCGGAGGCGTCGCTCGAACGGGCCGTCTTTGAATATGGCCGTGGACCCGGCGGCCCGATACGCTGCCTCCGTCACCCGAACCGCATCATGGATCACATGAACAGAGGCGAGCTTGATATCGCTCCGTGCCGTCAAATCCAATTCACCGTCACGCACAGCAATCGCCTGAATCTCATCGGCTGCTGCATGTAGATAGGCGCGCGCACTGCGCAGACGCCCCTCCATCTCTGCCAGTTCTTTCTGGAATACAGGGTTCTCGCGGAGCGGTGATGGCGCGCCTCGTGGCGTCTTTGTCATTGCCAAATCATGAACCGCATTCACCATCGTCCGCGCGATCCCGAGCTGCAGGGACGCGAACCCAACGCCATACGCCAAAGTGGCGGATAGCGCGTAGAGAGCGCCGCGTTCAACGCGCTCGGCGTCATCTTCCCGGTCAATTGAATCTGCCTTTGGCACAAACAAGTCCGTCACCGTGAACGTGTCGCTACCGGTGCCGTTCAGCCCCATTACGTTCCATACGTCGCTGATCTCTGCCTGATCCCTGCGGATCAGAACCGTGCGATCAAGCTGGCGACCATTGGCGCGGAGGCGCTTTGATCCATCGGCCTGAAAGACAAAACTATGGCCGCCAAGCAGCGTCGCGTGGCGGCTGCCGCTGGCGAACGCCCACGTGCCGGTGACACGGTATCCGCCATTAACCTCAACCGCTTTGCCCGCAATGCCAGCACCCCATGCCAGAGCCGCATCTGCTGGGCCAAACCAGCGCTCCGCCGCTTGGGCCTGCAGGAACGACGCACCCATGGCGCAGCCGCCGCCTTGGCTGACAACCCACGCCGCACTGGCATCCCCCATAGAAAGGGCCTCAATGACTTCAGAGAATGTCTTCAGGGAGGCTTCATCACCGCCAAGCGATTCCGGCAGCATGACACGGAACATGCGAGCAGCATGCAGGGCCGCCAGCACATCCGCCGGCATTTCGCGCGCAGCCTCAATCCGCGATGCCGAATCATTCAGCAAAGGAATAAGTGCCCGCGCCCGCTGAACTGGATCGCCGTCGCCCAATTGTTCACCGTCCCGCATCATCTGTTCCCGCTCAATGGCCATTGATGAGAGATTAGTGCAATCCTCAGCGGATGCACTAACGTTGTGTCATCGGGAATTTTACCAAAGGAGCTTTCACTATGAGCGGCAATGCAGAAAAGATCATCGCGCTGGACCAAGAACGTATGCAGGCGATGGCGGATAAGGATGTTGGCAAGCTCAAGCAACTTCTGTGCAAGGGCCTCGTCTACACCCACTCCTCATCACGGCTCGACACCAAAGACAGCCTGATCGGCGCCATGGAATCCGGTGCCACGGTGTATAACTCCGTCGTACCATCCAACGTGGAAGCGCAGGATTTGGGCGATGTTGTTGTGTTGACAGGCGAAGCCCAAATCCAAGTCGATACCCACGGCAAATCGCTTGATTTCGGTGTGCGCTTTACGGATGTCTATCAGAACCAGGACGGGTCTTGGCGGATGGTCGCGTGGCAATCCACGAAACTACCGGAATAGAGGCTACTTCAAGCAGGCCTGATGGCGCTGGCGAGTTGGGAGACCCGGGCCGCCAGTGCTTCAATCGATTGAGCAGCGGCGGCTTCAGCTTCGGCTGATCCTGCACCGTCTGCAGCTTGCGCTTCAGCGGCGGCGGCCCGTGCGACGGCAGCGTCACGTTCTTGTGCCATGGTCGCGGCGTCCGCGCGGAGATCGGCCAGCTCTTTCGCCAGCGCATCGCGCTCGGCTTTGAGTGCTGCGCTGTCAGCCTGGTCACCAACGGATTCTTTCAGTTCGCTGTGCTCGTCTGAAATCAGCAATGCCGCCATGACAAGCAAGGTAGCATCGCCGATCTTGCCAACTTGGGATGATAAGTCTTCAACCCGTTGCGCCAAATCTGCGCCAAGCGTGTTCAGGTGGCCTTCTTGGCCATCTTCGCAGGCCATGCGGTAAGGCCGACCGTTGACGTTGATCGTAACTTCGCCCATCGCGCCCTCTCCTTTGGACTATTCGCTAATTCCGGCCAGCCAAAATGGCTTCAACGCGCTCAATCGTGCCGTCAAGGCGGCGGGTCACGTCGTCTGCCGCTGCTTTCAAGTTCGCGTAGTCGCTACGAAGTTCAGCGAGCGCGCTTTCAAGCCCGGAAGAATCGGCTGCAGCGGAATCCTGTGCAGCGTCTGCGGCGCGGCGTGCTTGCGCTGCTGCTTCCGCTTCATCTAATGCCGCGTTCAATTTCTCGAGCGCGGTTGAGAGTTGGCCAGACGTCGACATTTTTTTCGAAAAAACCCTATTGCCGTTTTGCTCTAAGCGCATTTCTTAAAGCCGCGACTTGGGAAGCGACGATACGAAGTGCGGCGGGGTGCGTCAACACTGCGTTGTGTTTCAAACGCATCTATCTTGACGGCGCGAAGGGCATCCCGCAGAAAAGCAACGATCAGCGGGGGCTGCGCATAACTCGTATTTTGCCCAATTGCAGGGCGCGCACTTAATTTCGGAGAATTTCAGTCATGGAACGGCGCCAAATGGCGAACGCGCTGCGCGCGCTGGCAATGGATGCAGTTGAGCAAGCAAAATCCGGCCACCCCGGCATGCCAATGGGCATGGCCGATGCGGCGACGGCGCTGTTCACTGGCCCAATGAAATATGATGCTGCAAACCCATCCTGGCCGGATCGGGACCGTTTTGTGCTCTCTGCTGGCCATGGCTCTATGCTGCTATACGGCCTGCTGCATCTGACCGGCAATCCGGCGATGACGATCGACCAGATCAAGAATTTCCGCCAGTTCGGTTACTTAACTGCCGGCCACCCTGAAGTCGGCCATCCCGCAGGCATTGAGACCACGACCGGCCCCCTTGGCCAAGGCCTCGCAACGGCTGTTGGCATGGCCATGGCGGAAGCAAAACTTGCTGCGGAATTCGGTGAAGACCTTGTCAGCCATCGCACCTGGGTGATCGCATCCGACGGTGACCTGATGGAAGGCATCAGCCACGAAGCAGGCGCGCTTGCGGGCCATCTTGGCCTCGGCAAGCTCATTGTCATGTGGGACGACAACAGCATCTCCATTGATGGCGATGTCTCGATGTCCGCATCAGACAATGTGTTGCAGCGCTTCGAAAGCTATGGCTGGGCGACCGCTTCGGTCGATGGCCATGACACCGCTGCCGTTGAAGCTGCATTGAACGCTGCCGCTGAAGATGCATCCCGCCCGACGCTGATCTCCTGCAAGACCACAATCGGGTTTGGCGCACCGAAGAAGGCCGGCACGGCTGGCTCACACGGCGCACCGCTGGGTGCAGAAGAAATTGAAGGCGCACGCAAGGCCCTGAATTGGCCGCATGCACCCTTTGAGGTGCCTGCAGATATAACGGATGCATGGCGTTCCGCTGGGTCAAAAGGCACGGCTGACCGCACGGCCTGGGAAGCGCTCCTCGCTGCTGCCCCTGCTGACATTCGGGCTGAATTTGAACGCCGCATGGCCGGTGAACTGCCTGCAGCACTGACGCAAACGATTGCGGATTACAAGGCGAAGCTCGGTGCCGACAAGCCGAAAATGGCGACACGCCAAGCCTCCCAAAAGGCGCTTGAAGTCATCAACCCAGTCGTGCCGGAAACCATGGGCGGATCTGCTGATCTGACCGGTTCCAACTTGACGTTGACCGAAGGCCTCGGTGCTTTCTCCAAGCAGAACCGGGCTGGACGCTATGTCTATTGGGGCATTCGTGAGCACGGCATGGCTGCAGCCGCAAATGGCATGGCACTGCATGGCGGGCTGATCCCCTACACAGCGACATTCTTGATCTTCACGGATTACTGCCGCCCCGCCATTCGCCTCGCGGCGCTGATGGGGCAGCGGCAGGTTTTCGTGATGACCCATGACAGCATCGGCCTTGGCGAAGATGGCCCGACCCATCAGCCGGTTGAGCATATGGCAAGCCTTCGGGCGATGCCGAATCTGCTGACCATGCGCCCCTGCGATGCCATTGAAACGGCGGAATGCTGGGAAGTCGCACTGCAGCAGAAAGACCGTCCAAGCGTGCTGGCACTGTCCCGCCAGGGTGTTCCGACACTCTGTGATGGCAAAAACGAAAATCTCTCTGCCAAAGGCGGCTATATCCTGATGAAGGAAGATGCACCGCTTCAGGCTGTGTTGGTGGCAACGGGCACAGAGGTTTCGCTGGCCGTTGAAGCGAAAGCGGCGCTGGAAGCCAAAGGCATCGGCGCCCGCGTCGTGTCCATGCCGTGCACGGAACTGTTCGATGAGCAAACGGCTGAATATCGCGAAAGTGTGTTGCCCAAGGGTGTGCTGAAAGCGGCAATTGAAGCGGCAGCAGCTTATGGCTGGGAGCGCTATGTTGGCGACGGTCCGATCATCGCCATGAATAGCTTCGGTGCCTCTGCGCCCGCTAACGCGCTATACACGCACTTCGGCATAACTTCGGATGCACTTGTGGCAGCAGTTGAAGCGCGCCTTTAACCGGCCCACATATATAATACCTCACGAAAACAACGAATCACGGCAGGAGACGACGAAAATGGCGGTCAGGGTTGCGATCAACGGATTTGGGCGGATTGGCCGATTGGCACTGCGGGCAGCATTAGAAAGCGGCCGCGACGACGTAGAAATCGTCGCCATCAATGATCTGGGCTCACCCGAAGTCAACGCGCACCTGCTGCAATATGACAGTGTCCATGGCCGTTTTCCGGGCGAAGTGAAGGCCCGCAAGACCGGTATTTCCATTGGCAGCGGCAATGTCATCAAGTCCTTCGCTGAGCGGAACCCGGCAGACCTGCCATGGGGCGATCTCGGCATCGATGTTGTGATGGAATGCACGGGCATCTTCACATCCAAGGAAAAAGCCGGCGCGCATCTGGAAGCAGGTGCCAAAAAAGTGCTGATCTCTGCGCCCTCTGGCGATGCAGACCTGACGGTGGTTTACGGTGTGAACCACAGGAAGATCACCAAAAAGCACGACATCATCTCAAACGCGTCTTGCACAACAAACTGCTTGGCACCCGTCGCTTCTGTGCTGCACGAAACATTCGGCATTAAAAGCGGCTACATGACAACGATCCATGCCTATACCGGTGATCAGAAGCTGCACGACAACATCCACAGTGATATGCGCCGCGCACGCGCTGGCTCACTCTCCATGATCCCGACATCAACGGGGGCCGCCAAGGCTGTCGGCCTCGTGCTGCCGGAACTGCAGGGCAAGCTGGATGGCACGTCTGTTCGCGTGCCGACAGCGAATGTTTCCGTGGTCGACCTTTGCTTCATTCCAGGCAAGAAGGCGAGCGTTGAAGCCGTGAATGACGCCATCCGCAAAGCCTCCAAAGGCAAGCTGAAAGGCGTGCTCGGCGTGAATGACGCAGAATTGGTCTCGATTGACTTCAATCACTCCAGCTTCAGCTCCATCTTTGATGCGACGCAGACCCAGGTCGTTGAAGGCGGATTGGTGCGCGTCATGTCCTGGTACGACAACGAATGGGGCTTCTCCAATCGGATGTCAGACACGGCGGTCGCACTCGCAGCCAAAATCTAACGAACGCGGGCGCGCCTGATGCAGATCGTCGTACATGATCTGGCCCAGGCTATGGCGGCGGCGCAATGCGCTGTCGCTGAAGGCCACATGTTGACGCTTCGCACGCCGCCAAACGCTGGCCGCGTGCTCGGTGTTTGCGGATGGTTGGCACTGCAGAACGCGGTCACCACTGCATTGCCGAGCGCCGATATCAGCTTTTGTGTTGATTGCGGCGGGCATGCGGGGGACGCCCATGCGGCGCTCACATTCGGCGCACGCCAGATCGCGCTTGATCCATCTGCACCCGGCTACGCCCGCATCGCAGATATCGCAGAGAAAACTGGGGCAGCCATCCTAGAGGGCCAAGCCACACTTGATCTCGCATTTGAACATGACCCAGCCCAGGCGATTCGCCGGGCGTATCTAGAAATGACAACGACCTAAAGGGGGCTAACGCCATGCGTATGACACGCGCCGTCAAAAAGATTCTAGCGAACTATGAAAGCGACAGCCCGGGCACGAAGGCAAACCTTGCCCGCATTCTAATGCAGGGCAAACTGGGCGGCACCGGCAAGATGGTGATCTTGCCCGTCGACCAGGGTTTCGAACATGGCCCGGATCGCAGTTTCGCGCCGAACGCGCCAGGCTATGACCCGCACTACCATTTCCAGCTTGCGATCGATGCTGGCCTGAACGCCTACGCAGCCCCGCTCGGCATGATCGAAGCGGGCGCGGATACGTTTGCTGGCCAGATCCCAACGATCTTGAAGATGAACAGCTCCAACAGCCACGCCACCCAAAAAGACCAGGCCGTATATGGCTCGGTTCAGGATGCGTTGCGTCTTGGCTGCTCCGCCATTGGCTTCACGATCTATCCGGGTGCGGAAGATCAGTTTGAGATGATGGAAGAGTTCCGCGAGCTCTGCGCGGAAGCTAAGGATGTCGGCCTTGCGGTCGTACTCTGGTCTTACCCACGCGGCGGCAATCTCTCCAAGGATGGCGAGACGGCTGTTGACGTAACGGCCTACGCAGCCCATTTGGCCGCATTGCTGGGCGCGCACATCATCAAAGTAAAACCGCCTACAGCGCATATTGAACAGAAAGAAGCCAAGGCAGCACTTAAGGGTGTTGATCTTTCTACGCTCGACAAGCGCATTGCCCATGTCATGCAGGCCGCATTCAACGGCCGCCGTATTGTTGTGTTCTCAGGCGGTGCCGCCAAAGGCACGGATGCGGTTCTCGATGAGATCCGCCAAGTGGCCGCAGGCGGGTCAAATGGTTCTATCATTGGCCGGAACAGCTTCCAGCGCGAAAAAGGCGATGCGATGGAACTGCTGAACACCATCGTCGATATCTATCGCGGCAAAGCTTGATTTTTGGGGGATGGCAGCGTGGCTGATCCAATCGATACCGAAGATGAAAAGCCCCGCTGCCGCCTCTATCTCATCACGCCCGCCAGCCTAACCTGTGACGCCGAAGCGCTTGCTGCCTTCGGGGATACTATGGCGGCCGCACTGGATGCAGGCGATGTGTCTTGCATCCAACTTCGCCTGAAAGACGTCTCGGACGATGACTGGCGGCGCGCGACACTGGCGCTCATGCCCATCGCCCAGGAGCGCGATGTTGCATTCATCCTAAATGACAGGGCTGACCTTGCCGCTGATTTAGGCTGTGACGGCGTTCATATCGGCCAGGACGACATGCCATATGCCGAAGCGCGCGCACGGCTGGGGCGGGACGCGATCATCGGCGTCACCTGCAAAGCCTGCCGCGATCTGGCTTTAGATGCAGCGGAGGCCGGCGCGGATTATGTCGCATTCGGCGCGTTCTACGAAAGCAAAACGAAACAGGTGACAACGCCAGCCAGCCTAGAAATCGTTGAATGGTGGGCAAACGCAACGTCTGTGCCGTCCGTCGCCATCGGCGGGATCACTGCGGACAACGCCGCGCCAGTCGTTCAAGCGGGGGCTGACTTCCTGGCGATTGCTGGTGGTGTGTGGGCGCATCCAGAAGGTGCGGCCGCAGGCGTGAAAGCCGTAAATGCCGCGATTGACGCCGCGTAGCTATTGTTAGATTGGCCAGTCTGGCGCTACGCGACGTTTAATGACACAGCTAGCAGCGATCCTGGCAAACTGCTGCAAATGCTCACAATCTCCTTCATCGAATAGCTGTCTGGGCTCATCGTCCAATAAGCAAAGCGTACCAATTGCGGCGCCATCGACGGTAATCGGCGCGCCTGCATAAAAGCGGAGATGCGGTGGCCCTGCGACGTAGGCGTTGTCAGCAAAGCGTACGTCTTTGCGCGCATCCATAACAACGAATACAGCGTCTTCCAGAATGGCTTGAGCGCAGAATGCGCCGGTTCGTGGCCCCTCACACGCATCCAAGCCATGTTTCGCCTTGTACCAGGTCCTATCGGTGTCCACGAGCGACACAAGCGCGAACTTTGCCGCAAAGAAATGCGCCGCTAAGGCCGTAATGTCATCGAAATCTGGGCTGGCTTGAGTATCCAGAATGTTCAGACCATGCAGTACTTGGATGCGATGGTCTTCTCCAACCGGCGATGACATAACGTGCATGGCAACTTCCCTGAAACCGTTTTGCATTCAAGGATCACTATCTACACAGCACCCTGTAACGGCATTAATTTTGGCAAATTCAATTGCGCTAAATAACGTGCGTTTTTCGTCTATGATTAATGTCAGCCATGCTTAAGATAGATCAGTGGAACTCTCCTGCACTGAAGACGTTTTCACTTCATGAAAAAAACCAAGGAAATTCCCGCAATGGCAACGTCGAAGAGCTCGATCGAGTGTCTGCACTGCCCATTGCGTCGAAAAAAAGCTTTTCGGGAATTGAAGGACGATGAACTTCAGTTCGTGTCGAAGTTCAAAATCGGCGAGTTGGACGTTGACGCTCAATCCGCAGTTCTGATTGAACAACAAGCAACGCCCCATGTTTATACTGTGCTGGAAGGCGTGCTCTACCGACATCGCACATTGCAGGACGGATCACGGCAGATCCTTAATTTCTCAATGCCAGGTGATATCGTTGGCCTACAATTGGCCATGATGGGCGAAATTCATCATTCAGTCACAGCACTAGGTTATGTACTCATAAAAGAGATTCCCAATCGGGCTGCGGCGTGATTCATTCCTCCGAATATGGAGGAACCGATGATGCCGTACGACCTGACGGATTTCGAGTGGAGCGTTATCCAGCCGTTGCTGCCGAACAAGCCGCGCGGCGTGCCGCGCGTTGACGGCCGGCGGGTGCTAAACGGGATCTTCTGGGTGCTGCGGACGGGCGCGCCCTGGCGGGCGCTACCGGAGAGCTATGGCCCCTACACCACCTGCTACAATCGCTTCGTACGCTGGCGGAAAGCTGGCGTGTTCGACCGGATCATGGCCGCCGTATCAGAGGCTTACGACGGCGACATCCAGATGATCGACACCACCTCGATCCGGGTGCATCAGCATGCCGCCAACTCAAAAAAAGCCACCCGGATCGCTGTATGGGCCGCTCGCGCGGCGGCCTGACGACGAAGGTCCACGCGCTCGTCGATGCGGCGGGCCTGCCGCTGGAGCTGACGATCACGCCCGGCCAGGCTGGCGATTGTCCAGAGGCCGCGAACCTGATCTCCCGGCTGGAGCCCGGCGCGATTATGCTCGCCGACAAGGCCTACGACGCAGACTGGCTGCGGCGCGCAATCGAAGCCAAGGGCGCCGCTCCCAACATTCCATCAATGCGCCATCGGCGCTGGAAAGCCTGTTTCAGCAAGGCGCTCTACCGAGAACGGAACCGGGTCGAGCGCTTCTTCAATCGCATCAAACACTTCCGCCGCGTCGCCACCCGCTACGAGAAGCATGGCGCCAACTTCCTCGCCATGCTCAAGCTCGCCGCCATCAAGGTTTGGCTGCGCGCTAATGAGTCCATGACCTA